>NZ_JAGIOH010000001.1:3311458-3612500 GCF_017876625.1 Streptomyces syringium | reverse complement strand
TCTCAACCATAGGCCCGGTGAAATTGCACTACGAGTAAAGATGCTCGTTTCGCGCAGCAGGACGGAAAGACCCCGGGACCTTTACTATAGCTTGATATTGGTGTTCGGTTCGGCTTGTGTAGGATAGGTGGGAGACTGTGAAGCATGCACGCCAGTGTGTGTGGAGTCGTCGTTGAAATACCACTCTGGTCGTGCTGGATGTCTAACCTGGGTCCGTGATCCGGATCAGGGACAGTGTCTGGTGGGTAGTTTAACTGGGGCGGTTGCCTCCTAAAGAGTAACGGAGGCGCCCAAAGGTTCCCTCAGCCTGGTTGGCAATCAGGTGTTGAGTGTAAGTGCACAAGGGAGCTTGACTGTGAGACCGACGGGTCGAGCAGGGACGAAAGTCGGGACTAGTGATCCGGCGGTGGCTTGTGGAAGCGCCGTCGCTCAACGGATAAAAGGTACCCCGGGGATAACAGGCTGATCTTCCCCAAGAGTCCATATCGACGGGATGGTTTGGCACCTCGATGTCGGCTCGTCGCATCCTGGGGCTGGAGTCGGTCCCAAGGGTTGGGCTGTTCGCCCATTAAAGCGGTACGCGAGCTGGGTTTAGAACGTCGTGAGACAGTTCGGTCCCTATCCGCTGTGCGCGTAGGAATATTGAGAAGGGCTGTCCCTAGTACGAGAGGACCGGGACGGACGAACCTCTGGTGTGCCAGTTGTCCTGCCAAGGGCATGGCTGGTTGGCTACGTTCGGGAGGGATAACCGCTGAAAGCATCTAAGCGGGAAGCCTGCTTCGAGATGAGTATTCCCACCCCCTTTGAGGGGTTAAGGCTCCCAGTAGACGACTGGGTTGATAGGCCAGGTGTGGAAGACCGGTAACGGTTGGAGCTGACTGGTACTAATAGGCCGAGGGCTTGTCCTCAGTTGCTCGCGTCCACTGTGTAGGTTCTGAAGTAACGACCGTGTTGTGTTCCGGTTGGTTAATTTCATAGAGTTTCGGTGGTCATTGCGTTAGGGAAACGCCCGGTTACATTCCGAACCCGGAAGCTAAGCCTTTCAGCGCCGATGGTACTGCATGGGGGACCGTGTGGGAGAGTAGGACGCCGCCGAACAATTTTTCAGCCTCAGGCCCCGAGTTTTCACTCGGGGCCTGAGGCATTTTTGCGTTTAGGGTGACGTCATGCGCTATGACCTCGTCATCTTCGACAACGACGGAGTACTCGTCGACAGCGAGCCGATCGCCAACACGGTCCTCGCCGCCTACCTCTCCGAGCTGGGTCACCCCACCAGCTATGAGGAGTCCCTTCGGGACTACATGGGCGGCGCCGTCCACCGTGTGCACGACCTCGTGCTCGAGCGGACCGGACAGAAGCTCCCCGCGGACTTCGACGAGACGCTGCATTCCCGCACCTTCGCCGCCTTCGAGCAGGAGCTCCAGCCGATGAAGGGCGTCACCGAGGTACTGGAATGGCTCGTCGCCGAGGGTGTCGCGTACTGCGTCGCCTCCTCCGGGACCCACGAGAAGATCCGGGTCGGACACCGGCGGACCGGCCTGGACGAGTGGTTCGAGGACGAGTGGATTTTCAGCTCCGAGGACGTCGGCCAGGGGAAGCCGGCTCCCGACCTGTTCCTGCACGCCGCCCGATCGATGGGCGTCGAGCCTGAGCGCTGCGTCGTCATCGAGGACACCCCCCTCGGCATCCAGGCCGCGAATGCCGCGGGAATCGACGTCTACGGCTTCACGTCGATGACGCCCGCCGACCGGCTGCCCGGTGCCAGGGGGTACTTCGGAGAGCTGACCGAACTGCCGCGACTGCTCGCCTGACAGCTGCCGCGCTCGACGGAAGACCGCCCGGGGCACGGAACCCCGGTGGGTCGGACGACTCGCCGCAAGAACGATTCACCCATGTGGACGGGTGCGTTCGTGTGATCGCTCTGTCCACTCGGCACGGTGGGTCATACGCTCCCGGGCCATGACGGAAGCGCGCTTGCGGCATGGACGGATATCCCTCGCCATCAGCTTTTTCGTCCAAGGCGTGGTTTTCGCGCTCCTCGTGACCCGAATACCCGCGGTCCAGGACCGCTACGGGATATCCGACGGGCTGTTACCCGCCTTCCTCGCAGCCGTTCCGATACTCGCCGGATTCGGCAGTATCGGTACCGAGCGCCTGGTGAAGAGAGTGCGGCCCGGTGCCGTACTGCGCTGGGCGCAGCCCGTCGTCTGTCTCGCCCTGCTCGCGGTGGGCGTCGGTGACGGCCTGGCGCAGGCGGCGGTCGCGCTCGCCGTCTTCGGCCTGGCGGTCGGCGCGCTGGACGCGTCGATGAACATGCTCGGCGTGAGCCTGCAGCGGGCGTACGGGCGCAACATCATGCTCGGCTTCCACGCCGCGTACAGCCTGGGCGGGATCGTGGGGGCGTCGCTCGCGTGGGCGGGAGCTCACTGGGGACTTTCACTGATCGTGCTCTACGGGCCGCTCATGGCCGTCCTCGCCCCGGCAGCCCTCCTTGCGAGCCGTTGGTATGCGGACCGTGCCGGCCATGCGGGCCACGCGGACCGTGCGGATCAGCGGAAGCCGCGAGCCCAGGCAGTCGTCGCCACCCCTCCGCCCATCCCGGGCATGAGATTTCTGCTTCCCCTGTGCCTGGTGATGGCCTTCGTCTATATAGGGGACTCGACGGTGGCGAACTGGAGTGCCAAGTACCTCCAGGACGTCCTGGGGAGCTCCGAGCAGCTGTCCACTGTGCCTTACAACGTGTATATGGCAATGACCTTGCTCGGCCGCGCCGTCGGGGATGCAGGGGTGCGGCGCTTCGGGCCTGACGCGGTCGTGCGGGCCGGGGCGGTGATCGCGGCCGGGGGCTTCGGGGTGGTGGCCGTGGCGCCGGGGGCGTGGGTGGGGATAGCGGGGTTCACGGTGCTGGGGCTCGGGCTCTGTGTGATCGTGCCGCAGACCTTCGCCGCGGGCGGCCGGCTCGCCTTTGAACGTCTCGGCCCGGAGGGCTCGGACGCCGCAGTCGCACGGCTGAATATCTTCAACTATGTGGGTTTTCTGGTGGGTTCGCCGCTTGTGGGGGCACTCGGGGAGGTGTGGAGCCACCGCGGGGCCATGCTCGTACCGCTGCTGCTCGTGCTCGTGACCGCGCCGTATGCCCGCGCCTTCGGCCCCGCCGCCCGCCCTATACCGTGTCGCCATGAGCGGCCGCGCACAACTGATGTGGGACGAGGCAGTAACGGGCTATGACTTCGGGCCCGGGCATCCGATGGATCCGGTGCGGCTCGCGCTGACCATGCGGATGGTGGAGACGTTCGGGCTGGACCGCGCGGTCCGCCTGGCGGCGGCCAAGCCCGCGGGGGAGTCGACGCTGCGGCTGGTGCACCGGCCGGACTATGTGGCGGCGGTGCGGCGGGCGTCGGCCGATCCGGGGTCGGCCGACGGCTCGTACGGGCTGGGTACCGAGGACGATCCGGCGTTCGCGGGGATGCACGAGGCGTCGGCGCTGATCGCCGGGCAGTCCGTGGGCGCGGCCGAGGCGGTGTGGCGCGGTGACGCGCTGCACGCGGTGAACTTCGCGGGTGGGCTGCACCACGCCATGCCGGGGTCGGCCGCGGGTTTCTGCGTGTACAACGACGCCTCTCTCGCGGTGGCGCGGCTGCTGGAGCTGGGGGCCGAGCGGGTCGCGTACGTGGATGTGGACGTGCACCACGGGGACGGGGTCCAGGCGGCGTTCTGGGAGGACCCCCGGGTGCTCACGATCTCGCTGCACGAGCACCCCCGGACGCTCTTCCCCGGGACCGGGTGGCCGGAGGAGGCCGGCGGGCCGGGGGCCGAGGGCGGCGCGGTGAACCTCGCGCTGCCGGCGGGGACGGGGGACGCGGGGTGGCTGCGGTCCTTCCACGCCGTCGTGCCGGAGCTGCTGGCGGAGTTCCGGCCGCAGGTGCTGGTGACGCAGCACGGCGCGGACACCCACTTCGACGATCCGCTGGCCCATCTCGCGGTGTCGCTGGACGCGCAGCGGCTGGTGATGGAGGCGTGCCACGACCTGGCACACGCGTACGCGGACGGGCGGTGGGTCGCGCTGGGCGGTGGGGGATACGCGGTGGTGGACGTGGTGCCGCGGTCGTGGACCCATCTCGTCGCGATCGCCGCGGGGCAGCCGGTGGACCCCGAGGCGGCGGTGCCGCAGGAGTGGCGGGACGAGGTGTACGCCCGTACCCGGCAGCTGGGGCCGCAGCGGATGACGGACGGGCTGCGGCCCCAGTGGCGGGACTTCGAGGCGTCCGGGTACGACCCCGCCGACCGGCTCGACCAGGCGATCCTGGCGACGCGCCGCGCGGTGTTCCCGGCGCACGGCCTGCTGCCGTAGCCCGTCCTTCGGAGGGCGCGGCGGCCACGGCGGCCGGAGCCGGCCTTCCTGGTCGTCATCCGGCCTTCCCGGTCCGGCGAGAACCTTCCCGGTCCGGCGAGAGCTGTCCCGGTGCGGCGAGAACCGTCCCGGACCCCCCCTCGTTAGCCCACGCGTGGGACGCCGGGGACGAATCGCGGTGGGGTGCGGGGCGGTCCGCCAGCATCGGGAGCGTGTTGAGCCCCCGCGCCCTGCGCGCACATCTGCTCGTCGCCCGACTGGCCGGCACGGTGGCCACGACCCGCGAGCGGAGTCTGAGCCGGTACCGGATGTTCGCGGCCCGTGATCCACGGGCGCTGATCGGGTTGGAGCCCGAATACGACTGGTGTTTCGATGAGTTGTTACAGCTGATGGGTCAAAAGTGCGGAGTTTCGGCCGATCCCGCGCGCACTTCAGGGCAGGATGTGATCGACCCTGATCGCACGATCGCGGCACTCGATGCCTTCGCCGACCGCCTCGCGACGGTGGCCGCGACAGGCGCTCCGGTGCTGATCGGCACCGGCCACCCCCACCGGCTCCTCGGTTTCTACGCCGCGTTGGCCGCCGGTCTCTCGGCGGCCGGATGCGGTGTTCTCACCCCGGCGCAGGGTCGAAGTGTCGACATAACGACCCGGTTCGGCGTACGCACTTACAACCTTGACTACGTCAGGGGAGTCGCGCTGATGCGTGAACCCGGCGCGCGAGCGCCCCGGAGTGAGCCGGGCGCGCATACCCATTCTCCCCTCCCGGTTCGGGTCGCTCTGGGGGCCGCGGCGGACTCCGGCGGACCCCTTCCGGCCCTGGTCATCGGGGACCACGGATGGGTCTGCGCGGCAGGTCAGCTGGGTTTTGAGGCCATCGGCCTGGCGGACTCCGACGACCCGGCGCCCTTCGTCGGAGAGGCCGAGGGACGGGTGTCCGTGGTCGTTCCGCTTGATGACGCTGTGCGGTCTGATTACTACCGACCGCTTACTCGCTATGTACTCAATCGAGCGTGTCTGTCACAGTAGGCGGCCGATGGCTGCTCCTCTTCCCCACTCGCATCACACGCCCCTAATCTGGGGAGTGAGCGCGCAGCGACGAGGAGTCACCGGAGGGGAAGCCGGTGCGCGTCATGTGCGGAAGGTTCAGGTGTGTCATGGCTGCTGGCGAAAGGCCTCTCAACGAGGTCGTGTTCCTGACCGTGGCGGAAGTCGCCGCGGTGATGCGAGTGTCCAAGATGACCGTGTACCGCTTGGTGCACAGTGGTCATCTGCCGGCGATCCGGGTGGGTAGGTCGTTCCGGGTCCCAGAGCAGGCGGTGCACGAGTACCTCCGTGAGTCCTATGTGGGGGTGGAAACCGCCTAACGAGGACCTCGGATTACGCTGTTCGCCCGGTGCCGGGTAGGCTGGCCCGATGTAGGTCGTGTGGGCTCGGACGCCCCGCACCGAGTGAATCGATGTAAGCGAGGGTAGTCGTGGGCTCTGTTATCAAGAAGCGGCGCAAGCGGATGGCCAAGAAGAAGCACCGCAAGCTGCTCAAGCGCACGCGCGTTCAGCGTCGCAACAAGAAGTAAGCAGCGCCGCTGTGATCATCCCGCAGCCCTCCCACCGGTCCACGGTGGGAGGGCTGCGGTGCTTTCCGGGCCCGGCACCGCCCGCCTTACGTCGCGGTCAGTAAAGCCATCGCTACGGCTTGAAATATCGCCCGGGGGATCGGGTGGTCATCACAGCGCAACAACGAGCCGCTACGGTTGCCGCCAGGCACCGCTCGTCGCGTAAGGGTGGGAAGGGAAGGCGCTGATCTTGGGCAAGGTCGTGCTCGTCACCGGGGTCGCACGGCAACTGGGCGGACGCTTCGTCCGCAGGATCCAGCGCGAGCCCGAAGTCGACCGGGTCATCGGGGTGGACGCGGTGCCACCCGAGCACCACCTCGGCGGGGCCGAATTCCTACGGGCGGACATCCGCCACCCCGCGATCGCCCGGGTCCTCGCGGAACACGCCGTCGACACGGTCGTCCACATGGACGTCAACGGCACCCCGCTCGGCAAGAGCGGCAGCCGGGCCACGGTCAAGGAGACCAACGTCATCGGCACCATGCAGCTGCTCGGTGCCTGCCAGAAGACCCCGTCCGTCAGACGGCTGGTCGTCAAGTCCAGTACGAACGTCTACGGTTCCGCGCCCCGCGATCCCGCGATCTTCACCGAGAGCACGCCGCCCAAATCGCTGCCCAGCGGAGGCTTCGCGAAGGACGCCGTCGAGGTCGAGGGCTATGTGCGCGGCTTCGCCCGCCGCAGGCCCGATGTGGCCGTGTGCGTGCTGCGCTTCGCCAACATCCTCGGGCCCTGCGCCGACTCGCCGCTCGCCGAGTACTTCTCGCTGCCCGTCCTGCCCACGGTCCTCGGCTTCGACCCCAGGCTCCAGTTCGTGCACGAGGACGACGCGATCGAGGTCCTGCGGATAGCCGCCGGGGAGCCGCGCCGCGGCACGCTCAACAGCGGAACGTTCAATGTCGCGGGCGACGGCGTGCTGCTGCTCTCACAGGCCGCCAGGCGCCTCGGGCGCCCCACGCTCCCCTTCTTCCTGCCGACCGTCACCTGGGTCGGCTCAGCGCTGCGCTCGGTCGGCGTCCTGGACTTCTCGCCCGAGCAGATCCGGCTGCTCACCCACGGGCGGGTCGTTCAGACCGCCCAGATGCGCGAGACACTGGGCTTCCACCCCCGCTATACGACCGCTGAGGCCTTCGCGGACTTCGCGCGCAGCCGCGGCACGGGGCTGCTGCCGCCCGAGACCCTCGCCCGTACCGTCGACCGGATCGCCGCGGTCCTGCCTGCCGGCCGCGGCCAGAACTGAGGAGCGCAGCCACCATGGCGGATGCGAAGGTCATCCCGTTCGGCGAGGAGCCACGGTCGAAGCGGAAGGGCAAGCGGGTGGGCCGCGCCCGGACGAACCAGCCTCCGGTGCCGCTCGCGCCCGTACCGCCGCAGCGTGACGAACCCTCGGGGACGGCCGAGCAGGCCGAGCCGGCCGGGAGCCCGCGCGAGCCGGACGGCGGCTGGGACCGGAAGCTGGCCAACGGGCTGAGCTTCCTGCGCCGCCGCGTCACGGGCGAGTACGAGGTCGACGACTTCGGGTACGACCAGGAGCTGACCGACCAGGTCCTGATGTCCGCGCTGCGCCCGATCTACGAGAAGTACTTCCGCGTCGAGGTGAAGGGCATCGAGAACATCCCGGAGAAGGGGGCGGCGCTGATCGTCTCCAACCACTCGGGGACGGTCGCCGTCGACGGTCTGATGCTCCAGATGGCGATCCACGACCAGCACCCCGCCAACCGCAATGTACGGATGCTCGCGGCGGACCTCGTCTTCATGCTGCCGGTCGTCAACGAGCTGGCCCGTAAGTTCGGGCACACCCTCGCCTGTGTCGAGGACGCGCAGAAGCTGCTGGAGCGCGGCGAGCTGGTGGGCGTGATGCCGGAGGGCTTCAAGGGGGTCGGGAAGCCGTTCTCGGAGCGGTACAAGCTGCAGCGCTTCGGGCGGGGCGGCTTCGTCTCCACCGCGCTGCGGGCCGGGGCGCCGATCGTGCCGTGCTCGATCGTCGGGGCGGAGGAGATCTACCCGATGGTCGGCAACGCGAAGACGCTGGCGCGGCTGCTCGGCATTCCCTACTTCCCGCTGACGCCCACCTTCCCCTGGCTCGGGCCGCTCGGCATGGTGCCGCTGCCGACGAAGTGGACGATCCAGTTCGGCGAGCCGATCCCGACGGACGGCTATGCGCCGGAGGCTGCGGACGACCCCATGGTGATGTTCAACCTGACCGACCAGGTGCGCGAAACGATTCAGCACACGCTGTACAAGTTGCTGGTGCAGCGGCGGTCGGTGTTCTTCTAGACGGAAGCGAGCCTTGCCCGGGGTCGGCGGACGGAGTCCGACGCGATGGCCCTTCGGGCCGGATTTCGCAGCGGCGGCCGGTCACGCCCCCCTGCCGGAGGCAAGCCGCCGCGGCGGTTTCGTTCTGAGCGGGAGCGCGCCTTGCGTGAGAAAAGCGGACGGAGTCCGACGCGGTCGGCGCGGCGGTCAGCCTTGCCCCGCCGGAGGCGAAGCGCGGCGGCCGGTGTTCTTCTGAGGCGTTGTCCGCGCCTCTGTCCGAGTGAAGAACACCGACCGCCTGTTTCCGCCGTCTAGCTCGCGTCCTCGCCGTGGATGCCGAGGCCCGGGAGGATGTCCGGGAGGAGGGGCGGGATGGTGATGTCCGGCTGCTTGGACGGCTTGCCGTCCTTGCCGTGCTGGGGCTGCTTGGCCGATCCCGAGCTGTCGG
Organism: Streptomyces syringium; assembly: GCF_017876625.1. Classification (NCBI taxonomy): domain Bacteria; kingdom Bacillati; phylum Actinomycetota; class Actinomycetes; order Kitasatosporales; family Streptomycetaceae; genus Streptomyces; species Streptomyces syringium. The sequence continues at coordinate 3,603,834 of NZ_JAGIOH010000001.1, read as the reverse complement.
AGCTGGGCTGGGGCTGGAGCAGGCCCGTGCCGCCGAGGAGGCCCTGGCCGTCGTCGTGGCCGCCGGGGGACGCCGAGCGGGGCTTGCCGCCCGAGCGCTTGCCGTCGGAAGTGGACGACGCCTGGGGCGGCTGCGCGGAGTGACCCGCGCGTCCCGGGGTGCCGTGCTTGGGTGCGTGCGGGGCACCCGGCGCGTCGTGCTTGCCCCCCGGGGTGGTGGGCAGCAGCGGTCCGACCTCGTCGTCTATGGCGGCGAAGACCGAGCTGACCTGGTCGCCCACGTCGTGCAGCTGGAGGGGCAGCTTCTCGCGCAGCTGGCTCCAGCCCTCGCGGTGCGAGGAGGCGAACGAGGACAGCCGCTGGATCGCGCCGAGCGAGCCGTCCCGCTCGTAGGCCTTGTGGAGCAGGCGGTGGCCCTCCGAGGCGTCGTGGGTCATGCCGGAGAGGGTCTTGCGGATCTCGCCCAGGGACTCGTGGTCGAGGTGGCCCACCCGGCCGCGCTCCATGAGGCGGCGGGCCTCGAACAGCCGGGTGGAGGCCCGGTCGAGGAACAGACTGCCGCGGTCGGCCTCGTCGTCGGTCAGACCGAGCCTGAGGTCTTCCATGCCGCGCTTGAGTCCGTAGAGCGAATCGCCGGGCAGGGCATTGGAACTCGCCGCGGCCACGCCGCCGAACGCGCCTGCCGCCACGCCCACGGTGAGCCCGCCGGCGGCGAGCCCCTTGGACCAGCGGGAGCGTGGCTTGAGCCGGCTCAGTGGCCCGGCCCGGTGGGTGCCCTTGCCCGCGGTCCGGCCGCCCGCCGCGCCCGTGCGGGGCTCGGGGACCGTGGCCGCTTCACCGGCGAAGTGGGACTCCATGGCAGCGATCAGCTGCGCCCGCTGCACGGTCCTGACCTCGGGATCCAACTCGGGTGCGGGCAGCTCTCCGAGCCCGCTCGCCAAGGCCAGCAACTTCCCCTGCTCGGTGTCGTCCACCGATGGGCCGGGCTGTGCGGCCGCCGCGCCCTGGAGTTCCTGGTCCTCCAGGGCCTGGGCGAAGGCGTTCGCCCGCCGGTGCGCCGAAACGTTCGCGATCACAGGCGGCACCTCCTCTCGTCATGACGGTCGACTCCCCTGAAACCTGGAGGGTTGCACGCCTTGAGCGCATCCACTCGATCGAGTGAGTTGCTACGGGCATGGCGCGACGGCAGGGAGTCTGCATCCCGCACAACGAGCGGTTCCGCAGTCGGGTTACGCGATCGGGGCGATGTGACCGCTGGTGAGTGAACGGGTGCACAGGGTCAGCGCGCGTCGTCCGGGAGGAGCCGGGCCAGAGTGCGCACGGCTCGGTACTGGAGGGTCTTGATCGCGCCCTCGTTCTTCCCCATCACGCGGGCGGTCTCGGCGACGGACAGGCCCTGGAGGAAGCGCAGGGTGACGCACTCCTGCTGCTGTGGGTTGAGCTTGCGCACCGCCTCCAGGAGGGCGGCGTTGGAGAGGGACTCCAGGACGGAGTCCTCGGGGCTGCGCTCGACCTCGTTGGCGTCGAGCATCTCGCCGGTGGTCACCTCGAGCCGGAACCGCGACGACTTGAAGTGGTCGGCGACCAGATTGCGCGCGATGGTCACCAGCCAGGCCCCGAAGTCGCGGCCCTGCCAGGTGAACGTGCCGATGCGGCGCAGGGCGCGCAGGAACGTCTCGCTGGTGAGGTCCTCGGCCGTGGCCCGGCCGCCCACGCGGTAGTAGATGTAGCGGTAGACGGTGTCGGCGTACTGGTCGTAGAGGCGGCCGAAGGCTTCGGCCTCGCCGGCCTGGGCGCGCTCGACCAGGTCGAGCATGCGGGCGCTGTCGCTGTCGGCACTCGGGCGGCGGGTCGTAGTGGACGTACCGGCGCCGGCGCCGCGGCGGGCGCGTCTGCCGACCGCCGCACTGCCCTCGGCGAGGGCGTAGCAGGGGCCGGCGGGGACGGGTGTGGCGAAGGCGGGGACGGCGTACGCGGTGGGGACGAAGCCGCGCAGACGGTCGATGACCGTTGCGCGCAGCGTAGCCAGGCCCGAGGCGTCAACCCCGACGTGTGGGTACACGGGACTCCCAGAGGCAGAGCTTCCATCACGTGCAGTGCGGGACCGTTCACTCGTCGTAGGGACAAGGGGGTACCGGTTTGCGTCTGAGGAGAATAACGCTTCGTACAGGCAGCGCTACACCGAGTTGCTCAAATCATCGTTTCCGTTCGATCTCTTACTGATTGACGCTCGATCAAATATCGAACTGTGAACGGAAGTTGACGCAATGGGGCACATGTGTGGCCGATTGGGCAGCGTGTTGTGGCAATCCGGACACGGAAGGACTGTCGGGGGCCGTGTGGGGGTATGACAACAGGATTGCCTGTGGGTCACCTTCGGTTACGCCCTGTTGCCGCCCGTTCGGCACAGATGGCCGAATACGGGCCGACAACGGCAGCGGGGGGTGACACCCGCCCGGGGGAAGGCGACGCGGGGAGCGCTCCCCGATCGGTCAGGTCGTCAGCGGCGGCGGCGGTGCAGGGCGACGGCCGCGGCCGCGCCGCCCGCCAGGGCGCCCGCGGCGGCCGCTGCCGGGATGCCGACCTTGGCCGCCTTGCGGCCCGTCCGGTAGTCGCGCAGCCGCCAGCCGCGCTCCCGCGCGTGCTTGCGCAGCCGGCTGTCCGGGTTCACGGCGTAGGGGTAGCCGACGATCGACAGCATCGGGATGTCGTTGGCGGAGTCGCTGTAGGCCGCGCAGCGGGAGAGGTCCAGGCCCTCGGCCGCGGCCAGCGCCCGCACCGCCTCGGCCTTCGCGGGGCCGTGCAGCGGCTCGCCGACGAGCTTGCCCGTATAGACGCCGCCGACGGACTCGGCGACCGTGCCGAGCGCGCCGGTCAGGCCCAGCCTGCGGGCGATGATGGTCGCGGTCTCGACGGGCGCGGCGGTCACCAGCCACACCTTCTGGCCCGCGTCGAGATGGGCCTGGGCCAGCGCCCGGGTGCCCGGCCAGATGCGCTCGGCCATGTACTCGTCGTAGATCTCCTCGCCGATGGACATCAGCTCCGAGACCCGGTGGCCCTTGACGATGGACAGGGCGCTGTCGCGCGCGTCCTGCATGTGCTCGGGGTCCTCGACGCCCGCCAGCCGGAACCACGCCTGCTGCCAGGCGAAGCGGGCCAGCTCGCGCTTCTGGAAGAAGTGCCGTTTATAGAGGCCGCGGCCGAAGTGGAAGAGGGCGGCGCCCTGCATGACGGTGTTGTCGAGGTCGAAGAAGGCCGCGGCCCGTACATCGCCGGCGACGGGGAATTCGGGCTCGGCGGGCTTCTCCGGGGCGGGTGGCCGCCGCTCGGCCTGCGCGGCGGTCTCGTCCGCGTTCTCCTGCGCGGACTTGCGGGCTGCCTCCGCCGCGGCCTCGCCGGCCAGCACGCTGCGTGCGGTGGCGGAGCGCCTGCGCGGAGTGATCCATCCCAGTGCGGCCATGTCGGGAGCATAGCCAGTTTGTTCGGGGTAACCGGAGTCGGAACGATTCAGTGACGTGAACTTCACGAGACGTGTTCGTCACTCTCCGCGCGGGGAGTGGCCGCGGGGCCGTGCGGGCAGCGGGGTCAGCCGCCGAGGGCCTTCCGCAGGCGCGCCGGATTCACCCGCCAGAAGTCGTGCTGCGCGCCGTCGACGAGGATCACCGGAATCTGCTCCCAGTACTTGCGGTACAGCTCCTCGTCCTCGGTGATGTCCTTCTTCTCCCAGCGGGCGCCCAGCTCGCCGCAGATCTCGGCGATCACGGCCTCCGCGTCGTCGCACAGGTGGCAGCCGGGCTTGCCGATCAGCGTCACCGTGCTGTCGGCGGGGTTCTTACGGGCGTTTCGGCGCAGCAGCGGGCTCATGCAGGCCATTGTGCCCGTAGGGCGCGCGAGCTCGGCGGCTCGATTGGGTGCCTGAGTCGACTACCATCATGTGGCGATTTGTTGGTGTCCGGGGGTATGGCGATGAGGAGTGAGCGCGCGTGTCCCCGTCGGCGCACCCTTGGTGCGGGAGTGATCGGTGTGGCGGTCGCGATGGTGCGGGCAATGGTTCCCGGACCGGGCCGAAACACCGCGTGACGCCGGTCACTTTGCCCGGACAAAGCGGACACCATCTTTGTGCACGCGTTCACAAAGGCATAGCCTGCGTTCGACGGGGCGGTCCTGGGACAAGGCGCCGCCCGCAGCCCCGCTCTACCCGCAGGAGCACCGTGGCAACTGGCCGAACTCACCGACCGGCGACCCGAAGCCGAGGGATTCCCGAGGCCACCGTCGCCCGGCTTCCGCTGTATCTGCGTGCGCTGACCGCGCTCTCCGAGCGTTCGGTCCCCACGGTCTCCTCCGAGGAGCTCGCGACCGCGGCGGGGGTCAACTCAGCCAAGCTGCGCAAGGACTTCAGCTACCTCGGCTCGTACGGCACCCGCGGTGTCGGCTACGACGTCGAGTACCTCGTCTACCAGATCTCCCGTGAGCTCGGCCTGACCCAGGACTGGCCGGTCGTCATCGTCGGCATCGGCAACCTCGGCGCCGCCCTGGCCAACTACGGCGGCTTCGCCTCCCGCGGCTTCCGTGTCGCGGCGCTGATCGACGCCGACCCGGCCATGGCCGGCAAGCCGGTCGCCGGCCTGCCCGTGCGGCACACCGACGAACTCGAAGCGATCATCACGGACAACGGCGTCTCCATCGGCGTCATCGCCACCCCCGCGGGTGCCGCACAGCAGGTCTGCGACCGGCTCGTCGCGGCCGGGGTCACGTCCATCCTCAACTTCGCGCCCACCGTCCTCTCCGTGCCCGAGGGCGTGGACGTCCGCAAGGTCGACCTCTCGATCGAGCTGCAGATCCTCGCCTTCCACGAGCAGCGCAAGGCCGGCGAGGACGCCGCGCAGACCACCGCCGCCACCCCGCCCCGCGTGCCGCGCACGGCCGGCGGCGGCCGAAAGGGACCGGACGGGGATGTCCCCGCCGTGATGCCGGCATGAGCGAGCGCATCGAGCGATCCGACGGGCGCGTCGGGGACGCAGGCCTGCCCGAGCGAAGCGAGGGTGGAGCATGAGCCTGCTCGTCGTCGGCCTGAGCCACCGCAGCGCGCCCGTCAGCGTGCTGGAGCGCGCCGCCCTCACGGCGGACGCCCAGGCCAAGCTGTTGCACGACACGCTGGCGGCCGAGCCCGCCACGGAGGCGACCGTGCTCGCCACGTGCAACCGCATCGAGCTGTACGCCGACGTGGACAAGTTCCACGCCGGTGTCGCCGAGCTGTCCACGCTGCTCGCCCGGCACACGGGCGTCGGCCTGGACGACCTGACCCCCCACCTCTACGTGCACTACGAGGACCGGGCCGTCCACCACCTCTTCTCGGTGGCCTGCGGGCTGGACTCGATGGTCGTCGGCGAGGGGCAGATCCTCGGCCAGATCAAGGACGCGCTCGCCCTCGGCCAGGAGCTGCACACCGCGGGCCGCCTGCTCAACGACCTCTTCCAGCAGGCCCTGCGCGTCGGCAAGCGCGCCCACAGCGAGACCGGCATCGACAAGGCCGGCCAGTCGCTGGTGACCTTCGGCCTGGAGCAGCTCGCCCGCGACACGCCCGTCGCCGACTGGGCCGCGGGCAAGCGCGCCCTCGTCATCGGCGCCGGCTCCATGTCCTCCCTCGCCGCCGCGACCCTCGCGCGCGCGGGCGTGGCCCACGTGGCTGTCGCCAACCGCACGGTCGAGCGGGCGCGGCGCCTCGCCGCGATCCTCACCGAGCCCGCGGGCCCCGCCGCCCGCGGCGGCTTCACGGCCTCCGCCGTGGAGATGACCGCCGTGGCGGACGAGCTGTCCCGCGCGGACGTCGTCGTCTCCTGCACCGGTGCGACGGGCCTGGTGCTGACGGCCGACGCCATACGCCTTGCCCTCGCCGCCCGTACGGACGCCGGTCACGGTGACGCGCTCTGCGCCGTCGACGAGACCTGCCGGGACGGCTCGGACGTCCCGGGCACCCCGGCTGACGGGGTCGTCCTCGCGCTCCTCGACCTCGCGATGCCCCGCGACATCGACGCCGCCGCGCACGCGGTCGACGGCGTGCGCCTCGTCGACATCGAGTCGCTCGCCGAGGCCTCCGCCGACGCGCCCATGGCCGCCGACGTCGACCAGGTGCGGTCCATCGTCTCCGACGAGGTCGCCGCCTTCGGCGCCGCCCAGCGGGCCGCGCACATCACGCCCACCGTGGTCGCCCTGCGCACCATGGCCGCGGACGTCGTCGCGGGCGAGATCGCCCGGCTCGACGGCCGCCTTCCCGACCTCGACGACAAGCAGCGCGCGGAGATCACGCAGACCGTGCGGCGCGTCGTCGACAAGCTCCTGCACGCGCCCACCGTGCGGGTCAAGGAGCTGGCTTCGACCCCCGGTGGCGCCGGCTACGCCGACGCCCTGCGGGAACTCTTCGATCTCGACCCGCAGGCGGTCGCCGCCGTCAGCCGGGCCGACACGCGTGACCCCGGACGGGAGCCGGCATGAACGACACCCCCTCCACGGCCGCCTGGGGCAAGGCCGCGGCCGGTGCGCACAGCACCGCCGGCGCGCCCGGCCCGCACGGCGCCGTGTCCGACCAGCGGCCGCTGCGCCTCGGCACCCGCCGCAGCAAGCTCGCCATGGCCCAGTCCGGCCAGGTGGCACAGGCGGTCCACCAGCTCACCGGGCGACCGGTCGAGCTGGTCGAGATCACGACGTACGGCGATGTCTCGCGGGAGCACCTCGCGCAGATCGGCGGCACCGGAGTCTTCGTCTCCGCGCTGCGTGACGCGCTGCTCTCCCACGAGATCGACTTCGCCGTGCATTCCCTCAAGGACCTGCCGACCGCGCAGCCGGACGACCTCGTCCTGGCCGCGATCCCGGCCCGTGAGGACCCCCGGGACGTCCTGGTCGCCCGTGACGGGCTGACCCTGGAGACCCTCCCGGCGTCCTCCCGGAACGGGGTGGCCCGGATCGGCACCGGATCGCCGCGCCGCATGGCGCAGCTCAACGCGTGGGCGCGGTCGCACGGACTCGAGATCGAGACCGTGCCGATCCGCGGCAACATCGACACCCGCGTCGGTTTTGTGACCGATGGCGAGCTCGACGCAGTCGTTCTCGCCGCCGCCGGTCTCACCCGCATCGGCCGGATCGGGGAGGCGACCCAGTTCCTGGACGCCGACGCGGTCCTGCCCGCCCCCGGTCAGGGGGCGCTGGCCATCGAGTGCCTCGCCGTGCACCAGGTGCACGGCACGGCCCTCGCGGCACAGCTCGCCGAGCTCGACGACCCGTACACCCGGGTCGCCGTGACCGCCGAGCGTTCCCTGCTCGCCGCCCTGGAGGCCGGCTGCTCCGCACCTGTGGGTGCGCTGGCCGACCTGTTGGCCGACGGGCAGATTGTCACTGAAATGCGCCTGCGCGGCGTCGTCGGCTCGACCGACGGCACGACGTTGGTGCAGCTGTCCACCACTGGTCCCGTACCGTCGTCCAGCGAAGAAGCCGTGGCCCTCGGCCGCGAACTCGCCGCCGAGATGCTCGACAAGGGTGCGGCCGGTCTTATGGGGGAGCGAGCACTTTGAACCCCACCGCCCCGATCCACCCCGTGCACGGGCACGTCACCTTCCTCGGTGCCGGCCCCGGAGACCCGGGACTGCTGACGCTGCGCGCCGTGGAGGCACTTGCGACCGCTGACGTCCTGATCGCCGATCCGCAGGTGCTCGACGTGGTGCGTGCGCATGCGCGCGCCCATGTGGACATGCCTGCCCAGACGGTTACTGATGAGGCATCAAAAACCGCCGACATCCCCGTCCTTAGGGACACTGCCAATCTTGTCATGACGGCCGCGCGCGGCGGCAAGCGGGTCGTCCGTGCCGTCCTCGGCGACCCGGGCCTCGACGGCAACGCGGCCGACGAGATGCTGGCCTGCGCGAACGAGGGCATCACCTTCGAGGTGGTGCCGGGCGTCGCCACGGCCGTCGGCGTGCCCGCCTACGCCGGTGTCCCGCTGCGCGACGGCAAGGGCGCCGACGTACGGTTCCTCGACGCCCGCACCGCCTCGGACACCTGCTGGTCCGAGGTCGGCGCGAGCGAGGTGACCGCAGTCGTCTCCACCACCCTCGACTCGGTCGTCGCGGCCGCCGGTGAGCTGGTCTCCGCCGGGCGCAAGCCCGACACCCCGCTCACCGTCACCGTCGCCGGCACGACCACCCGCCAGCGCACCTGGACCGCGACCCTCGGGACGCTGGCGCAGGTACTCAAGGCCGCCAAGGTGCTGCCGTCCCCGGACGGCGGCCAGCCGGTCATAGCCGTGGTCGGTGAGCGCAGCGCGGCCGCGCAGCGCGACCGGCTCTCGTGGTTCGAGTCCAAGCCGCTCTTCGGCTGGAACGTTCTCGTCCCGCGGACCAAGGAGCAGGCCGCCTCGCTCTCCGACCAGCTCCGTTCGTACGGCGCCGTGCCCAGCGAGGTCCCGACCATCGCGGTCGAGCCGCCGCGTACTCCGCAGCAGATGGAGCGCGCGGTCAAGGGCCTGGTCACCGGCCGCTACGAGTGGATCGCCTTCACGTCCGTCAACGCCGTCAAGGCGGTGCGCGAGAAGTTCGAGGAGTACGGGCTCGACGCGCGTGCCTTCGCCGGCATCAAGGTCGCGGCCGTCGGTGAGCAGACCGCCAAGTCGCTGATCGAGTTCGGTGTGAAGCCCGACCTCGTGCCCAGCGGCGAGCAGTCGGCCGCCGGTCTGCTGGAGGACTGGCCGCCCTACGACCCGGTCTTCGACCCGATCGACCGCGTCTTCCTGCCGCGCGCCGACATCGCCACCGAGACCCTGGTGGCGGGCCTGATCGAGCTGGGCTGGGAGGTCGACGACGTCACCGCCTACCGGACCGTACGGGCCTCCCCGCCGCCGGCCGAGACCCGCGAGGCGATCAAGGGCGGCGGCTTCGACGCCGTGCTGTTCACCTCCTCCAGCACCGTGCGGAACTTGGTCGGCATCGCCGGCAAGCCGCACAATGTCACCGTCATCGCCTGCATCGGCCCCGCCACCGCGAAGACCGCGGAGGAGCACGGCCTGCGGGTGGACGTGCTGTCGCCTGAGCCCTCGGTGCACAAGCTGGCCGAGGCGCTCGCGGACTTCGGTGCGGCCCGGCGCGACGCGGCCCTGGAGGCCGGCGACCCGGTCACCCGCCCGAGCGAGCGGCGGCCCGGATCGCGTAGAAGGGCACGGAGTTGAGCACGTACGGAACCTTCCCCGGGGCTCGCCCCCGGCGGCTGCGGACCACCCCGGCCATGCGCCGCATGGTCGCGGAGACCCGGCTGCACCCGGCAGAGCTGATCCTTCCCGCCTTCGTGCGGGAGGGCATCGGCGAGCCGGTGCCGATCTCCGCGATGCCGGGCGTCGTCCAGCACACCCGCGACACCCTGCGGAAGGCGGCCGTCGAGGCACGTGAGGCCGGCGTCGCCGGGATCATGCTCTTCGGCGTGCCCGAGGACGCCAAGAAGGACGCGGCCGGTACCGCCGGCACCGACCCCGACGGCATCCTCCAGGTCGCCATCCGCGATGTGCGGGCCGAGGTCGGCGACGAACTCGTCATCATGTCCGACCTGTGCCTCGACGAGTACACCGACCACGGCCACTGCGGGGTCCTCGACTCCGAGGGCCGCGTGGACAACGACGCGACGCTGGAGCGCTACGCCGAGATGGCGCAGGTCCAGGCCGACGCGGGCGTCCATGTGGTCGGTCCGAGCGGCATGATGGACGGCCAGGTCGGCGTCATCCGTGACGCGCTGGACCAGACCGGCCACGAGGACGTCTCGGTCCTCGCCTACACCGCGAAGTACGCCTCCGCGTTCTACGGCCCCTTCCGGGAGGCCGTCGGCTCCTCGCTCCAGGGCGACCGCAAGACGTACCAGCAGGACCCGGCCAACGTCCGCGAGTCGCTGCGCGAGCTGTCGCTCGACCTCGCCGAGGGCGCGGACATGGTCATGGTCAAGCCGGCCCTGCCCTACCTCGACATCCTCGCCAAGGTCGCCGAGTCGGTGGACGTCCCCGTCGCCGCCTACCAGATCAGCGGTGAGTACGCGATGGTCGAGGCCGCCGCGGCCAATGGCTGGATCGACCGCGACCGGGCCATCATGGAATCGCTCACCGGCATCAAGCGGGCGGGCGCGAACATGATCCTCACGTACTGGGCCACCGAGGTCGCCCGGCAGCTGTAGCCCGGCCGCCGCTCGTACGCGCACACACCGATGGCGGCGTCCCCCCGAGGGGGACGCCGCCATCGTCGTTTCCGGATTCGGGGGCGTTCACGCATTCCCGCCTGGAAACCGGGGCACTGCCTTCCTTACGGTGTGTAGCACACCGCTTACAGTCCGGAGGCGTGCATGAGTACCGATCCCGAACTCACCGACGACTGGGAGTACACGCTCCAGGTGCCCGCCGACCCCATGGCACCCTGCATCGCCCGCCGTACGCTCCGCACGATCTTCGAGGAGCACGGCTTCCCGGAACTGGCCGACACCGCCGAACTGCTGACCTCGGAACTGGTCACCAACGCCTACCGCTACTCCGACGGCCCCGCGTCCGTGCGGGTCAAGCAGGACGGCGACCGGGTGCGGGTGGCCGTGTGGGACACCAACCCCCGGCTGCCCCGGCTGGATCTGGCGGCGCTGCCCGAGGTGGACGCCGAGCAGGGGCGGGGGCTGGGGCTCGTACGCATGTGCGCCGACAGCTGGGGCGGCTTCGAGCTGCGGGACCAACCACAGGGGCTGTCGGGCAAGTTGATCTGGTTCGAACTGGGAGCGGGGTAGGGCTCACTTCCGCGAATTCCCGTGACGCACGGGACGTCCGCGAAAGGGGCCCCACCCCGCGTCCGACTACAGCTGCTCGGGCGTCCGGATGCCCAGGAGCGACATGCCCTGCCGCAGGGTGCGGGCCGTCAGGTCGCAGAGGAAGAGACGGTTCTCGACGTGCTGCGGGGTGTCGGCCTTGAGGACCGGGCACTCGGCGTAGAACGTCGTGTAGAGCGAGGCCAGCTGGTAGAGGTAACCGGCCAGCTTGTGCGGCTCGTAGGAGGCCGTGACCTCGGCGAGGTTCTCCCCGAACTGGTCCAGGTGCATGCCCAGCGCGCGCTCGGCCGGGGCCAGCGCGAGCTCCGGGTGGGCCACCGGACGGGCCCCGCCCGCCTTGCGGAGGATCGACTGGATCCGGGCGAAGGCGTACTGGAGGTAGACGCTCGTGTCGCCGTTGAGCGACACCATCTGGTCCAGGTCGAACTTGTAGTCCCGGGAGACCGACGTCGACAGGTCCGCGTACTTCACCGCGCCGATGCCGACCTGCGCACCCCGCTCGGCGATCTGCTCCTCGGTCAGGTCCTGGGCCTTCTCCCGGACGACGGCCGTCGCGCGGTCGATCGCCTCGTCGAGCAGGTCGACCAGCCGGACCGTCTCGCCCTCACGGGTCTTGAACGGCTTGCCGTCCTTGCCGAGCACCGTGCCGAAACCGAGCTGGACGGCCTTGGTGCCCTCGGTCAGCCAGCCGGCCCGGCGGGCCGTCTCGAAGACCATCTTGAAGTGCAGGGACTGCCGGGCGTCCACCACGTACAGCAGGGTGTCGGCCTGGAGGTTGCCCACCCGGTCACGGATCGCGGACAGGTCCGTGGCCGCGTAGCCGAAGCCGCCGTCGGACTTCTGGACGATCAGCGGCGAGGGCTTGCCGTCCGGGCCCTTGACGTCGTCGAAGAAGACGCACAGCGCGCCGTTGGAACGGACGGCGACACCGGACTCCTCCAGCAGCCGGCAGGTCTCGGCGAGCATGTCGTTGTAACCGGACTCGCCGACGATGTCCTCGTCGCGGATCTCCACGTCGAGCTTGTCGAAGACCGAGTAGAAGTAGATCTTCGACTCGTCGACGAACCGCTGCCACAGCGCGAGGGTCTCCTCGTCACCGGCCTGGAGGTCGACCACCCGGCGCCGGGCCCGGGCCTTGAACTCCTCGTCGGAGTCGAAGAGCGTCCGCGACGCCTTGTACAGCCGGTTGAGCGACGACATGGCCTCCTCGCCGGAGACCTCGCCGCCCTTGTGGTCCAGCTCGTGCGGGTGCTCGATCAAGTACTGGATGAGCATGCCGAACTGGGTGCCCCAGTCGCCGATGTGGTGCCGGCGCACGACCTTCTCGCCGGAGAACTCCAGGATCCGCACGACCGCGTCGCCGATCACCGAATTGCGCAGGTGGCCGACGTGCATCTCCTTGGCCACGTTCGGCTGGGCGTAGTCGATGACCGTGGTGCCCGGCTGCTCCGCGAACGGCACGCCGAGACGGTCGTCGGCGGCGCGCTCGGCGAGGGTCCGGGTGATCGCCTCGTCGGTGATCGTGATGTTCAGGAAGCCGGGGCCCGAGACCTCGATGTCCTTGATCAACTCACCGGCCGGCAGCTGCTCGACGACCTTCGCCGCGAGCTCGCGCGGGTTGCCCTTCAGCTTCTTGGCGAGCGCCAGCATCCCGTTGGCCTGGAAGTCGGCCCGGTCGCTTCGTCGCAGCAGCGGGTCGGCGGCACCGGCCTCCGGCAGTGCTGCCGAAAGGGCGTCCGCGATGCGCCGGTCGAGCGAGGAAGCGAGGGAAGGAACCGATGCCATGGGGTGGGTGCCGTTCCGGTAGAGGGCATTTTCGATACGACCGAGTATCCCACGCGCCCCTCGCGGGCCGGGATGGTATTTCGCCCGGCTGCGAGCAACCCCGGAGCGCCCCCTTCCGTCTGGGACAATGGTCATGCCAGGACCACAAGGAAGGAAGTGCCGCACGTGGCTCAGAGCACCGAGGCCGACTGGGTCTCCCGTTTCGCCGACGAGGTCATTGCCGAGGGTGAGCGCCGCGCCCCGGGCAAACCGATCGTCGTCGCCTCGGGCCTCAGCCCCTCCGGCCCGATCCACCTGGGCAACCTCCGCGAGGTCATGACCCCGCACCTCGTCGCGGACGAGATCCGCCGCCGCGGCCACGAGGTCCGGCACCTGATCTCCTGGGACGACTACGACCGCTACCGCAAGGTGCCCAACGGCGTCCCCGGTATCGACGGGTCCTGGGCCGAGCACATCGGCAAGCCCCTGACCTCGGTGCCCGCCCCGGCCGGATCGGCGCACCCGAACTGGGCCGAGCACTTCAAGGCAGCCATGGTCGAGGCCCTGGCCGAGCTCGGCGTCGAGTACGACCCGATCAGCCAGACCGAGCAGTACACCTCCGGTGTCTACCGCGAGCAGATCCTGCACGCGATGAAGCACCGCGGTGACATCGACGCCGTCCTCGACCAGTACCGGACGAAGAAGGACCCCGCCGCGGCCGCCAAGAAGCCGCAGCAGAAGCAGCAGAAGCCGGTCGACGAGGCCGAGCTGGAGGCCGCCGAGGGCTCCGGCGCGGCCGCCGAGGACGACGGCAGCGGCTCCGGCGCGGGCTACTTCCCGTACAAGCCGTACTGCGGCGCGTGCGAGAAGGACCTCACCACCGTCACCGCCTACGACGAGACGACCACCGAGCTCGCCTACACCTGCGTGTGCGGGCACTCCGAGACCGTCCTGCTCAGCGAGTTCAACCGCGGCAAGCTGGTCTGGAAGGTCGACTGGCCGATGCGCTGGGCCTACGAAGGCGTGATCTTCGAGCCCTCCGGCGTCGACCACTCCTCGCCCGGCTCCTCCTTCGTCGTCGGCGGCCAGATCGTCCGCAAGGTCTTCGGCGGCGAGCAGCCCATCGGCCCCATGTACGCCTTCGTCGGCATCAGCGGCATGGCCAAGATGTCCTCCTCCAAGGGCGGCGTCCCCACCCCGGGCGACGCGCTGCGGATCATGGAGGCCCCGCTGCTGCGCTGGCTGTACGCGCGCCGCAAGCCCAACCAGTCCTTCAAGATCGCCTTCGACCAGGAGATCCAGCGGCTCTACGACGAGTGGGACAAGCTGGCCTCCAAGGTCGCCGACGGCACCGTGCTGCCCGCCGACGCCGCCGCGTACAGCCGCGCCGTCCGCACCGCCGCCGGTGACCTGCCGACGACCCCGCGCCCGCTGCCGTACCGCACGCTCGCCTCGGTCGTCGACATCACCGGCGGCCACGACGAGCAGACCCTGCGGATCCTCAGCGACCTCGACCCCGCGAACCCGGTCACCTCGCTCGACGAGACCCGCCCCCGGCTCGACCGGGCCGAGCACTGGATCAACACCCAGGTTCCGGCCGAGTCCCGCACGATCGTCCGCGACGAGCCCGACACCGAGACCCTCGCCACCCTCGACGACCAGGCCCGCGAGTCGCTGCGGCTGCTGATCGCCGGGCTCGACGACCACTGGTCGCTCGACGGGCTCACCACGCTCGTCTACGGCGTGCCGAAGATCCAGGCGGGCCTGGAGCCGGACGCCAAGCCCACCCCGGAGCTCAAGGTCGCGCAGCGCTCCTTCTTCGCGCTGCTCTACCAGCTGCTCGTGAGCCGGGACACCGGCCCGCGCCTGCCCACGCTGCTGCTCGCAGTGGGGGCGGACCGGGTGCGCAAGCTGCTCGGGGCGTAACCCGCACGACGGCCGAAGGGCCGCCGCCCGGTTTCCACCGGGCGGCGGCCCTTCGCCGTGTGCGCCTGCCGCCTGCGCGCGTTACTTCTTGTTCGCGTCGCCGACCGAGGTGACGGCATCCTTGGTCGCGCCCTGCGCGTCCTTCGTCATGTCGCCCACCTCGGGCGACTTCGCACCCTCGTAGCCGGCGCCGCTGTACTTCACGGTGATCACGACATTGGCGGTCCGGGCGACGACGGTGACGTTCTTGAAGTCGTTGTCGTCCTTCTTGGAGTCGGCGGTGACCGTGGAGGCCTCGTCACCGATCCCGCTGGTCTTCTCGGTCTTGGCGTTCTTCGCCCCGTCGGACGTGGTCGCCTTGGTCGTCTGCTGCGCCAGGAACGCCTGGGCGCGCTTCTCGCCGGAGCCGAGCGTCGGGTCGGAGGCGAAGCGCTTGAGCGAGACGGTCAGGGAGCGGTACTGGAGGTCCTTGACGTCCTCGTCGTCCAGACCGCTGTAGAAGCAGCTGGCCGAGTCATTGGTGTCGCTGGCGGGGAGGGCCTTGCCCTCCTTGGGGTCCGCCTTGGCCACCAGCTTCTCGACCGTCTTCGCCGGGACGGTCTTGCAGGCCTCGGGCAGCTTGGCGAACGCCGCGGGCTTGAGCGTGGGCGTCGCGTTCGCGGTCGGCGCCTTGGTGGGCGTCGTTTCCTTCTTGTCGTCGTCCGACGAGCAGCCGGTGGCGACGAGCATCACCGGTACTGCGGCGCAGGCGAGGATTCGGGCGAGTCGCGGGGCTGTTCGTCGGTGCATGGGTCCTTCGCTCGTTCGGTGTCGAGGGCTTCGAGTTGCTCGTGGGGCGGTTGTGCTCCGCCCGTGTCCAGACGGCACGGTACGCGGCCGACGCGGGGCGGCGGTCGAAATGGGGCGGTACTCGCCGGGCTAATTGCCGAAGTGCCCCGCGTCGACCTCGCGGGCCAGGGCCTGCGCCTTGCCCTGCAGATCCGCGCTGCTGGGGATGTGCGCCTTGTCGGTCGACCACTGGTCGTAGGTGATGGTCACGAGGACGTTGGAGGACCGGAAGACGACCTTGATGTCACGGTGCACACCGGTGCCGGTGGTGGCCAGCTCGTCGTCGACGAACGCGTCGTCGCCGAGGTCGTCGAGGACGCGCGGCGCGAGATCGGCGTCGGTCCCCTTGCCGGCGGGGCCGCCCGGGGCGGTGGAGCCGCCGGTGGACGACGGCGTGGGCGACCCGGACACCGGGGCGCTCTGCTTCTTGGCGCCGGCCCCGCCCTGGGGCTTGGCGCCCGCCGACGCGGCGGCGCTCGGGCTCGTGCCCGACGACGGCGAGGCGGAGGCGGCGGCCGGGATGTTCGCGGCCGTGGCCAGCCGCGCGTACAGCTGCCGCGCCCGGTCCTCGTCGCTGACGTCGGTCTGGTACGACACGACCCGCTCGAAGTCGACCGTCAGGTGCCGGGTCCCCTCGGGGGCCTCCAGCTTCCAGCGGCAGCCGACGCGGCGGTCGGTGTCGTAGGTGATGGTGGCCTGGCCGCGGTAGCGCCGCTCGGCCTCCTCCTCGCTCTCGTCCTCGGCGCCGGGCAGCATGCGCCGCAGCGTGGCGGGGCTGACGTAGCCGCAGGGCTCGGGGAGGGTGTGGTACTTCCCCGGCGCGCCGCCGGAGGCGGAGGCGCCGAGCTGGCCGGGCTTGGAGTCGTCGCCGCCGGCACCGGAAGCGGAATCCCCGCTGCACCCGGCGAGCGCCGTGGTGAGCACCGCCGCGGCCAGTGCGGCGGCTGGTGCGTACGCCCTTCGCTGCACTGTCCGTGGCTCCCTTCACCGGAAAACTGGTTGCCGCCACAAGGTGACGGCCGGACACAATGTGTACCGCACGCGCCGCCGCGTCCGCCGGTTTCCTGTCGAGAATCAGGTGATACGTCCGGCTTTTGCGTTTACTGTGTTTTACGGGGGAATGAGGAGAATCATGACGTACACCGAGGTGCCCGGCGCCCGGGTACCGATCCGCATGTGGGCCGACCCGGCCGCGGTCGAGGACGTCGCCATGCAGCAGCTGCGCAACGTCTCCACACTGCCGTGGATCAAGGGCCTCGCGGTGATGCCGGACGTGCACTTCGGCAAGGGGGCGACGGTCGGCTCGGTGATCGCGATGCAGGGCGCGGTCTGCCCGGCGGCGGTCGGCGTGGACATCGGCTGCGGAATGTCGGCGGTCAAGACGTCGCTGACGGCGAACGACCTGCCGGGGGACCTGTCGCGGCTGCGGTCGAAGATCGAGCAGGCGATTCCGGTGGGCCGGGGGATGCACGACTCCCCGGTGGACCCGGGGCGGCTGCACGGCTTCGCGACGGCGGGCTGGGACGACTTCTGGGGCCGGTTCGACGGCGTCGCGGACGCGGTCAAGTTCCGTCAGGAGCGCGCCACGAAGCAGATGGGAACGCTCGGGAGCGGAAACCACTTCATCGAGTTCTGCCTCGACGAGTCGGGTGCGGTCTGGCTGATGCTGCACTCCGGCTCCCGGAACATCGGCAAGGAGCTGGCCGAGTACCACATCGGCCAGGCCCAGAAGCTGCCGCACAACCAGGGCCTGATCGACCGGGACCTCGCGGTCTTCGTCGCGGACACCCCGCAGATGGCGGCCTACCGGCACGATCTGTTCTGGGCGCAGGAGTACGCGAAGCACAACCGCGAGATCATGATGAGCCTCTTCAAGGACATCGTCCGCAGGGAGTTCAAGAAGGCCAAGGTGACCTTCGAGCCCGTCATCTCCTGCCACCACAACTACGTGGCCGAGGAGCGCTACGAGGGCATGGACCTGCTCGTCACCCGCAAGGGCGCGATCCGCGCGGGCAGCGGCGAGTTCGGCATCATCCCGGGCTCGATGGGCACCGGCTCGTACATCGTGAAGGGCCTCGGCAACGCCGACTCCTTCAACTCCGCCTCGCACGGCGCCGGCCGCCGGATGAGCCGCAACGCCGCGAAGAAGCGCTTCTCGGCGCGGGACCTGGAGGAGCAGACGCGGGGCGTGGAGTGCCGCAAGGACTCCGGTGTGGTGGACGAGATCCCGGCCGCCTACAAGCCGATCGAGCAGGTCATCGACCAGCAGCGGGACCTGGTCGCGGTCGTCGCCAAGCTCAAGCAGGTCATCTGCGTCAAGGGCTGACCGGCTGCGTGGCTGACCGGCTGCGTCAAGGACCGACCGAAGGGGGTGCCGGGCCCGGCACCCCCTTCGGTCGCTCGCGTCAGGCGTCCTGCGGGTACCAGCGGAGTTCGACGGTGTTGCCGTCCGGGTCGAGGACGTAGAGGGACTCGCCGTCGCCGCGGGCGCCGAAGCGGGGACCCGGGCCGTCGACGACCGTGAAGACGCCGGAGTCGATGACCTCCTGCCAGTCCAGGGGCTCGACGACGAGGCAGATGTGGTCGACGTTGGACTCGCCCCGGGGGCGTTCGAAGAGGTCGATGATGGTGCCCTCGGAGACCCGGACCGAGGGGAACGAGACCTTGCCCGCGCGCCATTCGTCCACGCGGACCGGCTCCAGCCCGAGCGAGCCGAGGTAGAAGGCCAGGGACCGCTCGACGTCGGAGACGTTGAGCACCAGGTGATCGAAGCCGATGACGCGCAAGGTGAGGCCTTTCATGCTCGGTGAGCGGGCGGCTGACGGCCGCCCGTACCCGGAACCGTATCCGGGAGTTGATCTTGGGGCCATGGCCGCGGGCCGTCTTTGCCGCCTGCGGCGGCGAGCGCCCCGCGGGCGCGTCCTCAAACTCCCCCAGCTACCGCTGGGAGGTGCCCCCAGCAGGCTTGATCGGCGGCCTAGACCTCGCGGTGGACCTTGTAGTTGGAGGCCTGGGCGCGCGGGCGGACCACCAGCAGATCGATGTTCACGTGGGACGGACGGGAGACGGCCCAGGCGATGGTCTCGGCGACGTCGTCGGCGGTCAGCGGCTCGGCGACGCCCGCGTAGACGGCGGCGGCCTTCTCCTCGTCGCCGCGGAAGCGGGTGACCGCGAACTCGTCGGTCCGCACCATGCCGGGGGCGACCTCGATGACGCGCACCGGCGCCCCGCACAGCTCCAGGCGCAGCGTCTCGGCGATGACGTGGGCGCCGTGCTTGGCCGCGACGTACCCCCCGCCGCCCTCGTAGGTGGCGAGACCGGCGGTGGAGGAGAGGACGACGACGGTGCCGTCGCCGCTTTCCGTCAGCGCGGGCAGCAGGGCCTGGGTCATGTTGAGCGTGCCGAGGACGTTGACCTCGTACATCGTGCGCCAGTCGGCCGGGTCGGCGGTGGCGACGGTCTCGCTGCCGAGGGCGCCGCCGGCGTTGTTGACCAGCACCTCGACGGAGGCGCCCGCGGCGGCGGCGAAGGCGTCGACGGCCGCGCGGTCGGTGACGTCCAGCGCGTGGGCGACCGCGTCGTGGCCCGCCCCGGTCAGCTCGGCGGCCAGGGCCTCGATGCGGTCCGCGCGGCGGGCGGTGAGGAGGACGCGGTAGCCGGCGGCGGCCAGGTGCCGGGCGGTCGCGGCACCGATGCCGCTGCTCGCTCCGGTGACGACTGCGGTGCGGGTGCTCATGCTGGGCCTCCTGGGGCGCGGCGGGCGTGATCCATTCGCAGCCGCAGGATATGTCGGGCCTCCGGGGCCTTCCCCGGAAGGCCTGCGGGGCCCGCCCCCGGAACGTCGTGGCTCCGGCCTCAGCGGCCGCGCGGCGCGTACATGATCACCGCGACCCCGGCCAGACAGACGAGCGCGCCCACCACGTCGTAGCGGTCGGGGCGGTAGCCGTCCAGGATCATGCCCCAGGCGAGCGAGCCCGCGACGAAGACACCGCCGTACGCGGCGAGGATCCGGCCGAAGTCCGCGTCGGGCTGGAGGGTGGCGACGAAGCCGTACGCGCCGAGGGCGAGGACGCCCGCACAGATCCACGCCCAGCCGCGCCCCTGTCCG
Source organism: Streptomyces syringium (assembly GCF_017876625.1). Lineage (NCBI taxonomy): Bacteria > Bacillati > Actinomycetota > Actinomycetes > Kitasatosporales > Streptomycetaceae > Streptomyces > Streptomyces syringium. The sequence continues at coordinate 3,584,382 of NZ_JAGIOH010000001.1, read as the reverse complement.
GCCTCGCCGCTGCCGCGTACGCCCTGCCAGACGAGCCAGGCGCCGCCGATCTCCAGGAGGGCGGCCAGGAGGAAAAGGGCGATGGAGCGGACGACGAGCATGAGCGCCAGGCTACGGGCCGGGGTGCCGGCCGGGAGCCGGCCGGCGCTCCACCCTCCTTTGGTCGGGCGCCGGCCGGTCCGTTCTCGTCCGCGGGGCACCGGCAGGGCAGGAGGCATCCGGCGCGTCAGCGGGAGACGGCGGCCGGGGGCCCGGGCCACGCGGTCACCCTAGGGCGCCGGCGGGGCGTGCGGAAGACGACGAGGGCCGCGCCCGCATCCGATGGGTGACGTCTCGGCCATGGACGGGCCCATGAACGGGGCCATGGACGGGGCCACGGACGGCCGCGCCGGGATACAGGCCTCCCGAGTCAAGCACCGAGCACCGTACCCGTGGGGTCGAAACTGGCGATTTTCATACCTTCGGGGGCTTGAATATGCCCTGGGCCTTGAGTGAAGTCGATGGGACATACCTTCGCAGTAGCCACCCCGGACCCTGTTGGCGACGGTGCGCGCGGGCCCGACCCCGCGCCCCGTCCCATGCGGTCCGAGCCGGGGAGCAGATGTGACGCAGTGGCAGGGTGAAGCCCGCATCCGAGTGGTGGGCCGGTGGGGCGTGCTGGAGCTCGCCGGCGAGATCGACATCGCGGCGGTGCCGGAGATAGAGGAACTGCTCATGCGTCTGTTGGCGCTGGGCAAGCCCGTCGTCGTGGTCGATCTTCGCGCGGTGACCTTCTTCGACTGCGCCATCCTGGGCGTGCTCTACCGGGCCCGGGCCGGACTGCTCGCGACGGGCGGTGGCTTCGAGGTCCTCTGCACCCGGCCGTGGGCCCTGAAAATCATGAGCATGGCCGGTCTGCTGGACGTCTTCCGGCCCGTTGCCTCGCTGACGGATGTGGCCGATCTCGATGCCCTCGACGGCGCCCGGCACGGGAGCCCGAAGGCGTAGGGTGAAGACGGCGGGCCGTCCACTCCGGGCGACGCGTGGCGGGACGGCCCGGGGAAGCGGGTGTCATCGGTGGCGACCAGCGCGGGCATGGCCCGTTTGCTGCGCGACCTGTCCTCGAGATCGGGCCCAGGCCTGATCAGCGGGGACCCTCTGGAGTGCGCCGGCATCCTCGGCGTGGACGGGGTGGCGGTGTCCCTCGCCACCGGCGGCGCGCTGAGCGAGGTGGTGTGGTCCTCCCCGGGTGCCAGCGAGCGCCTCGAGGACGAGCAGTACACGCTCGGCGAAGGGCCGGGGGTGGACGCCATGGGCTCCTGCTCGGTGATCGTCGAGCCGGATCTGACCCGGGTCCGCCCGGACCGGTGGCCGGTGCTGCTGCCGATGCTGGACGGGCTCGGGGTGGACGCCCTCTTCTGCTTCCCGCTGCGCATCGGTGGCGTGTGCCTGGGCGTGCTGACCGCGCAGCGGTCCACCGCGGGCCCGCTGTCGGCGGCCGCGATGGACGACGCCCTGATCCTGGCCGCGGCGCTGACCGCGGTGGTGCTGGACGGCGGGGAGCGGATGGCCCTGTTCGCCACCGCCGAGTCCGCCGCTCAGCTGCACCGGGCCGCGGTCCACCAGGCCAGCGGCATGATCAGCATCCAGGCGGGGGTGTCCGTCGCCCAGGCCCTGGTGCTGTTGCGCGCCCACGCCTATCGCCATGAACTTCCGCTGCTGCGGGCCGCGGAGGACGTGGTTGCCCGTCGTCTGCGCTTTCGGGACATTGATGACGGGCTGGACCCGTCTTTTGAGAGAAGAGGATGATGGCCATGGCTAGCCAGCAACGCACGCTGGAGATCCTGGTCGAGGCCGTCGATTCACTGATCGACGACTTCGATCTGATCGACTTCCTGCACCGGCTCGCCAGCCGCTGTGTCGAGCTGCTCGACGTCGACGCCGTCGGTGTGATGATCGTCGACCCCCACGGTGAGCTGCAGGTCATCGCGGCCTCGGACGAACACACCCGGCTGCTGGAACTCTTCGCCCTCCAGCACGAGCAGGGGCCCTGCGTGGAGTGCTATCACAGCGGACAGGCGCAACTGAACATCGACCTGGAATCCCCGCAGGTCACAGCGGCTTTCGGGCCCTTCGCCCAACGGGCTCGCGCGGCCGGGTTCCGCACCACGCACGCCATTCCCATGCGGCTGCGCCACCAGATCATCGGTGCGCTGAACCTCTTCCACTCCCGCACCGCGCGGATCACCGAGTCCGATGTCCAGCTGGCTCAGGCGCTGGCGGACGTGGCCACGATCGCCATCCTCCAGCAGCGCACGATCGAGCAGGGCAATGTCGACAAGGCGCAGTTGCAGGCCGCGCTCCACAGCCGGGTCGTCATCGAACAGGCCAAGGGCGTGCTGGCCGAGCGCTGGCAGGTCGGGCTGGACGAGGCGTTCGAGAGCCTGCGGAGCTACGCCCGTCCCCGTCGGCTGCGGCTGGCGGATCTCGCCCAGCAGGTGGTGCAGGGGACCTTGGACACGTCGGTGCTCACGCAGCGCTGACCGCGGCCGCGCCGGGCGGGGCTCAGGGCCAGACCAGGCAGTACGGCTGATGGCCGGCCTCGTGCAGCCGGTGGGAGAAGTCCTGCCATTCGTGGAGCAGCTGGTAGACCGTGAAGGCATCGCGCGGGCCGCCGCGGTCGGGGACCGTGGACCAGATGAACGCGGCGGCGCCCACCGATTCCTCGCCGATTCCGCGCAGCGGGTCGACCACGGTCATGGGGAGCTTGACGACCGCGTAGTCGGGGTGGAGAACGACCAGCTCAAGCGGGGGGACCTTGTGCAGGGGTATGCCTTCGATGCCCGTGAGGACCATCGCGGCCACCGTCTCCGGCTTGATCTTGGTGAACATGCCGCCCATGCCGAGCTCGTCACCGCCGAGCTCCTCCGGGCGCATCGAGATCGGCACCCGGGCAGCGGTCGCCCCGTTCGGTGCCCCGAAGTATTTGTAGGTCACCCCCACGCGGCCACTCCTGCTCCCAGCGCTTTCTTCCTCGCGCCGGTGGCGCCCCCTGTGGGCCCTCTGCGCTCGCTCGGGGCCCAGGTCATCGGTGCCCTCACCCAGTCCGCCACCGCGATGCATATCTTCCACCCGACTGCTTTTTAGGTGGCACAGCCCCCGCCGCGCAACCCGATCATCGTCTCAGAGACCTCCCCCGTGAACGGCGGACGAAACGCCCGGACGCGACTGCCCGTGAGGCTCTGAGACCATGGCTAGCGTGAGCTACCCATATGAAGCCCCAGTCTCGCAGGTCCTGTTCGACCGTGCGGCGGTCGTGACGCCCGGTGGCGTGAATTCTCCGGTCCGCGCGTTCCGCGCCGTGGGCGGTACGCCCAGGTTCATGGTGTCCGGTACCGGTCCGTACCTGACGGACGCGGACGGCCGGGAGTATGTGGACCTCGTGTGCTCGTGGGGCCCGATGATCCTCGGTCACGCGCACCCCGAGGTGATCGCGGCCGTTCAGGACGCCGTCGCCCGCGGCACGTCGTTCGGCACGCCCGGTGAGGGCGAGGTCGCGCTGGCCGAGGAGATCGTCGCCCGCGTCGAGCCGGTCGAGCAGGTGCGGCTGGTGTCGTCCGGCACCGAGGCGACGATGTCGGCGATCCGGCTCGCGCGCGGTTTCACCGGCCGCGCCAAGGTGATCAAGTTCGCGGGCTGCTACCACGGGCACGTGGACGCGCTGCTGGCCGCGGCCGGGTCGGGGCTGGCGACGTTCGGGCTGCCGGACACGCCCGGGGTGACGGGCGCGCAGGCCGGGGACACCATCGTGCTGCCGTACAACGATCTGGAGTCGGTGCACGCCGCCTTCCACGCCCACCCGGGTGAGATCGCGTGCGTGATCACCGAGGCGTCGCCGGGCAACATGGGCGTGGTGCCGCCGCAGCCGGGCTTCAACGCGGGGCTCAAGGCGGCCTGCGAGAAGAACGGCGCACTGTTCATCTCGGACGAGGTGATGACGGGCTTTAGGACGAGCAGGGCCGGCTGGTACGGCATCGACGGCGTCAAGCCGGACCTGCTGACCTTCGGCAAGGTCATGGGCGGCGGCTTCCCGGCGGCGGCCTTCGGCGGCCGCGCCGATGTGATGGCGCACCTGGCCCCGGCGGGCCCGGTCTACCAGGCGGGCACGCTCTCGGGTAACCCGGTGGCGACGGCGGCGGGCCTCGCGCAGCTGCGGCTGCTGGACGACGCGGCGTACGAGAAGGTCGACGCGGTCTCGGCCGAGATCCGTGGCCTGGTGGGTGCCGCGCTGACCAAGGAGGGGGTCGCGCACCGCCTCCAGGTCGCCGGGAACATGTTCTCGGTGTTCTTCACGGACCGCGAGGTCAGGGACTACGACGGGGCGAAGGCGCAGGAGTCCTTCCGCTTCACGGCCTTCTTCCACTCGCTGCTGGCGCAGGGTGTGTACCTGCCGCCGTCGGCGTTCGAGTCGTGGTTCGTCTCGACGGCTCTCGACGGTGCGGCGATCGAGAAGATCGCGGCGGCGCTGCCGGCCGCGGCGCGGGCGGCAGCCGAGGCGACGGAATGATGGGTGGCATGACCAGCGACATGACGAGTGGCCCGGCGAAGCGCGACGACGACATCACCGTCGTCCACGTGATGCGGCACGGCGAGGTCCACAACCCGGACGGCGTGCTCTACGGGCGCCGGGCGGGCTATCACCTGTCGGAGCTCGGCCGGCGGATGGCCGACCGGGTGGCCGAGCATCTGGCCGAGCGGGACGTGACGCACGTCGTCGCCTCGCCGCTGGAGCGGGCGCAGGAGACGGCGATGCCCGTCGCCAAGGCGCACGGCCTGGACCTGGCGACGGACGAGCGGCTGATCGAGGCGGCGAACGTCTTCGAGGGGAAGACGTTCGGCGTGGGTGACGGCGCGCTGCGCAAGCCCGCCAACTGGCGGCATCTGACGAACCCCTTCAAGCCGTCCTGGGGCGAGCCGTACATCGAGCAGGTCGTGCGGATGATGGGCGCGCTGGACGCCGCGCGGGACGCGGCGCGCGGCCATGAGGCCGTGTGCGTGAGCCATCAGCTGCCGATCTGGATCCTGCGGAGCTTTGTGGAGCGGCGGCGGCTGTGGCACGACCCGCGGAAGCGGCAGTGCACGCTGGCGAGCCTGACGACGTTCACCTATAGGGGGGACAAAATCGTTTCGGTGGGTTACAGCGAGCCCGCCCGGGATTTGGTGCCGGCGCACCTGTTGGCGGGTGCCAAACCGGTGAAGGGCGGGGCAAAGGCGTTCGGCGCCTGACCTCGGGCGCTGTCCGATCTCCCGCTGGTCGACCGGCGCTTGACGATCCCAAAGCGAGGCAAAGCCAAGTAAAGGGTCGTAAAGACCGGCGAATTCGCGCAACCGCCGTACTCGACGCGCTCTCTCACCCAATGTCGTTTTATATGGACGACAGGTGGGTGAAGCACGGCGAGTACGGACGGAGACGACATGCGCGACATCAGCCGACGAGGTCTCCTCGGAATGGGGGTGGGAGCGGCGGCCGCGCTGGGCGCGGCGAGTTGCTCCGCACCCCCGGGCTCCGACCAGGCGCAGGACCCCGCGGCCAAAGCGAGCGAGCAGGCCAAGGCCAAACCCATCGGTGACGGTTCGACCGCCGACGCGGGTCGGCAGCCGAACCAGCCGCCCGAGCCCGAACCGCTGGAGCGGGGCCAGAAGCCCCCGCAGTTCGTGATCTTCTCCTGGGACGGCGCCGGTGAGGTCGGCAACGGGCTGTTCCCCCGCTTCCGGAAGATCGCCCGTGACCACGGTGCACGGATGACGTTTTTTCTCTCTGGCATCTATCTCCTGCCCGAGTCGAAAAAACGCCTCTACGAGCCCCCCAACAACCCGGTCGGCGCATCGGACATCGGCTATCTCACCGACGACCACATCAAATCGACCCTGCGCAATCTGCGTGCGGCGTGGTTCGAGGGGCACGAGGTCGGCACCCACTTCAACGGGCACTTCTGCCAGGGCTCCGGTTCGGTGGGGAATTGGACGCCTTCGGACTGGCGGTCCGAGATCGAACAGGCGATCTCCTTCGTCACCGAATGGCGTACGAACAGCGGATTCACCGATGTGGAACCGCTGCCGTTCGACTACCGCAAGGAACTCGTCGGCGGTCGCACCCCGTGTCTGCTCGGCCAGGACAATATGCTGCCGGTCGCCCGCAAGCTGGGCTGGCGTTATGACGCGAGTTCACCGGGCGGGCTGCAGATGTGGCCGAAGAAAAGGCAGGGGGTATGGGATCTGCCGTTGCAGCAGATGCCCTTTCCCGGTCATTCGTTCGAGGTCCTCTCCATGGACTACAACATCCTCGCCAACCAGTCGAAGAACACCACCCGGGGCCGCCGGTCCAACTACCCGTACTGGCGCAAGCAGGCGACGGAGTCCTACATCCAGGGGTTCCAGCGCGCCTACGAGACGAACCGGGCGCCGTTCTTCGTCGGCAACCACTTCGAGCAGTGGAACGGCGGCATCTATATGGACGCCGTCGAGGAGGCGATCAAGCACATCGCCGACGAGCGGCACAAGGACGTCCGGCTGGTCTCCTTCCGGCAGTTCGTCGACTGGCTGGACGTCCAGGACCCGAAGATCCTCGCGCGCCTGCGCACCCTCCGGGTCGGGGAGAAGTGGAGGGCGTCGCTCTAGCGACGGGGCAGGGTCGCGGGGCCTCCGCGACCCTGCCGCCGGAGGGCCCATAGGCCCGTACGAGGGGCCCGGGAACCCGTACGAGGGGCCCCGGAGGGGGGCGCGGAAGATCCCCAAATGGACCATGCGAAACTTTTCACATGAGTGCCTGCCGCGCCCCTCGACGCCCTGTCCCACGCCGGCGTACCACCCTGCCGGTCATGTTCGCCGCGCTCGCGGCACTGTCCCTGACCGCGTGCGGCACGGGTGACAAGCCCAAGAGCGGTGGCGGTACCCAGTTCGTGCAGGGCACGGGCGGGGTGAGCGTGGTCAAGGACCGGGCCGACCGCCAGAGCGCGCCCGGCCTCGACGGCAAGACGCTCGACGGCAAGCAGCTCGACATCGCCGAGGACTACAAGGGCAAGATCATCGTCCTGAACGTCTGGGGCTCGTGGTGCTCGCCCTGCCGGGCCGAGGCCAAGAACCTCGTGAAGGTCTCCAAGGCCTACCAGGACAAGGGCGTGCAGTTCGTGGGCATCAACTCCCGCGACCCCAACCCCGCCCCGGCCCTCCGCTTCGAGAAGGAGTACGAGGTCCCGTACCCGAGCCTGCACGACTCCTCCGGCAAGCTCCTGCTGCGCTTCCCCAAGGGCAGCCTGAACCCGCAGGCGCTTCCCTCGACCCTCTTCATCGACCGCGACGGCAAGATCGCCGCACGCGCGCTGAAGGCGCTGACCGAGGACGAGCTGCGCAAGACGCTCGAGCCGCTGGTCGCGGAGAAGTGACCCCGTGACCGCCGTCACCACCCTCGCCGCCGTCGGCGACCTGAACCAGACCGTTCTGACCGGGGCACTGCTGCTGGCCCTGCCCGTCGCCGTGCTCGGCGGGCTGGTCTCCTTCTTCTCCCCGTGCGTGCTGCCGCTCGTGCCGGGCTATCTCTCCTACGTCACCGGGGTCACCGGCGCGGACATGGCCGAGGCCAAGCGCGGCCGGATGGTCGCCGGGGCCTCGCTCTTCGTCCTCGGCTTCAGCGCCGTCTTCGTCTCCATGGGGGCCTTCTTCGGCTTCTTCGGCGAGACCCTGATGGAGTACAAGAGCACGATCTCCACGGTGCTCGGAGCCTTCACGATCGTCCTGGGCCTCGCCTTCATGGGCGCCCTGAACCTCTTCGGGCAGCGCGAGTTCCGCTTCCACACCAAACCCGCCATGGGGCTCGCCGGGGCGCCGCTGCTCGGCATCCTCTTCGGGGTCGGCTGGACGCCGTGCATCGGCCCCACGCTCGGCTCCGTCATGGCCCTGTCCCAGAACCAGGCGAGCGCCGGACGGGGGGCGGTGCTGACGGCCGCCTACTGCGTCGGCCTCGGCCTGCCGTTCATACTCGCCGCGGTGGCCTTCCGGCGTGCTCTCGGCGCGTTCGGCTGGGTCAAGCGGCACTATGCCTGGGTCATGCGGATCGGCGGCCTCATGCTGGTCGTCGTCGGTGTCCTCCTCGTCACGGGTATGTGGGACCGCTTGGTCACCGACCTCCAGACGTGGTCCAGTTCCTACGTTCCCGAGGTCTGATCAGATGGCCAAGTCGCAGACAAGCACCGTCCAGGAAGACAAGGACATCGGTGACGCCGGCTCACAGCTGTCCACGGCCCCGGCCGAGGAGAGCGGGCAGTCGCACCCCGGCTCCTTCGGCGGCGTCCGCGCGCCCGGTGCGCTCGGCGCGCTGGCCTGGGCGGGGCGGGAGACCACCGGCTGGGTGCGCTGGTTCTGGCGTCAGCTGACCTCCATGCGGGTCGCGCTGATCCTGCTGTTCATGCTCTCGCTCGGCACCATCCCCGGCTCGCTCATTCCGCAGACGAGCGTCGACGCGGTGAAGGCCGAGAACTGGAAGAAGGCCCACGAGACCCTCGCGCCGCTGTACGACAAGGTCGGGCTCTTCGACGTCTACAGCTCGGTGTGGTTCTCGGCGATCTACATCCTGCTGTTCACCTCCCTCATCGGCTGCATCGTGCCGCGCACCTGGCAGTTCGTCGGCCAGCTCCGCGGCCGGCCGCCGGTCGCGCCGCGCCGGCTGGCGAAGCTGCCCGCGTACACCACCTGGCGCACCGGGGCGGAGCCGGAGCAGGTGCTGGCGGCGGCGGAGAAGCTGCTCAAACGGCGGCGGTTCCGCACCCGGGTGTCCGGTGACGCGGTGGGCTCCGAGAAGGGCTATCTCCGCGAGGCCGGCAATCTCCTCTTCCACATCGCGCTGATCGTGATGCTGGTGGCCTTCGCCTCCGGGCAGCTGTGGAAGTCCGAGGGCCAGAAGCTGATCGTCGCGGGCGACGGCTTCGCCAACACCATCACCCAGTACGACGACTTCAAGTCCGGCTCCCTCTTCAAGATCGACGACCTCGATCCCTTCAGCTTCACGCTGGACGGCTTCGAGGGCACGTACGAGCGCTCCGGGCCGCAGCGCGGCACCCCCCGCACGTACGAGGCGCACGTCACCTACCGGGAGGGCGCGGACGGCGCCCCCCGCAAGAAGACGATCAAGGTGAACGAGCCGCTGGAGGCGGCCGGCTCGAAGGTCTATCTGATCGGGCACGGCTACGCGCCGGTCGTCACCGTCCGCGACGGCCAGGGGAACATCTCCCACCAGGGCGCGGTGCCCTCGCTGCCGCTGGACGGCAATGTCACCGAGTCCACCGTGCTCAAGGTCGGCGACTACCGCGACAAGGACGGCAAGAAGGACCAGCTCGGTTTCAAGGGCAACTTCGTGCCGACGCTGGACCTGCGGACCGGCACGATGATGTCCCAGTTCCCCGCCCTGGACAATCCGCGGCTCATCCTGACCGCGTACCGCGGCAGCCTCGGTATCGACTCGGGCATGCCGCAGAGCGTCTACCAGCTCGACGTGTCCAAGATGAAGCAGTTCAAGGACAAGGACGGCAGCCCGTTCGCGAAGGTCCTCAAGGTCGGCGACACCATGACGCTGCCCGACGGCGCGGGGACGCTGCACTTCGACGGCATCAAGCCGTGGGCCACCTTCCAGATCTCCCAGAAGCCCGGCAACACCACCGCCCTCGCCGGAGCGGTCGCCGCGCTGATCGGCGTGGCCGGCTCGCTGTTCATCCAGCGACGCCGGGTCTGGGTGCGGGCCGTCCGGGACGCCGACGGGCACACCGTCGTCGAACTGGCCGGCCTGGGCCGCAGTGAGTCCGCGAAGCTCCCCGAGGAGCTCTCCGACCTCGCCGCCGCCCTGCAGCCCGAAGCGCCGCCCCTTCCCACGCCCGACCCCGCAGATTCCGCCGATTCCTCCGAAGGAGCGCGCGCGTGACCTCGATCGCTGCCGCAGCCAACGAGAACATGGCCGAGATCAGCAATGTGCTGATCTATTCGGCCATGGCCGTCTACACCCTGGCCTTCCTCGCGCACATCGCCGAATGGGTGCTCGGCAGCCGTAGCGCGGTCGGCCGCACGGCCGCGGCGCTCACCGCACCCCAGGCCGCCGCGGCGGCCGCCGCCGGCACGGCCGAGCGGCAGGGCGGCGGCACGGCCGTACTGGAGCGTCCCAAGGTCGTCACCCGCTCCGGCGCGGGCACCCGCGACGTCCCCGACGGTCCGGGCGCGGCGGGCACCAGCGAGAAGGGCGACGTCTACGGACGGATCGCCATCTCCCTGACCGTGCTCGCGTTCGTCCTGCACGCCGGCTCGGTCCTCACCCGCGCGCTGTCGGTCGAACGTGCCCCCTGGGGCAACATGTACGAGTTCTCCACGACCTTCGGCATGACCGTGGTCGCGGTCTACCTCGGGCTGCTCGTCGCCAAGAAGAACGTGCGCTGGCTCGGTCTGCCCCTGGTCACCACCATCCTGCTCGACCTGGGCCTCGCCCTGTCGGTGCTCTACACCGACAGCGACCAGCTGGTGCCCGCGCTGCACTCCTACTGGCTGTGGATCCACGTCTCCTGCGCGATCATCTCCGGCGCGGCCCTGTGGGTGGGCGCCTGCTCCACCCTGATGTACCTCTTCCGCGACGGCTACGAGGCGCGGCTGGAGAGCGGCTGGACCGGCCGCGGGCTGGAGCGGCTGCTGGCCGAGCTGCCGTCGAACCGGCGGATCGCGCGCTTCAAGGCGCACCTGGCCAAGTACACCGACGGCTTCGTGATGCGGCTGCCGTCGGCGGCGTCGCTCGACAAGTTCGCGTACCGGATCAACGCGACGGTCTTCCCGCTGTGGACCTTCACGATCATCGCGGGTGCCATCTGGGCCGAGGCCGCGTGGGGCCGCTACTGGGGCTGGGACCCCAAGGAGGTCTGGTCCTTCATCACCTGGGCCGCCTACGCCTCCTACCTGCACGCCCGTGCCACCGCCGGATGGAAGGGCCGCAAGGCCGCGTACATCGCGCTGGCCGCCTTCGGCTGCTACCTCTTCAACTACTACGGCGTGAACATCTTCGTCACCGGCAAGCACTCCTACGCCGGCGTCTGAGCCCCGCCGGGACGGCTTCGACGGCCCGCTGCCCACGCCTCGCCGAGGCGCGGACAGCGGGCCGTCGTGGTAGAGCTGATGGCATGGAGATTCCCTCCCCTTACGGCTCGTCCGACACCCGGGGTGACATCCACACCCTTCGCTACGAGCTGTCGCTGCCCCATCCCGTCGAGGACGTCTGGGCCGCCGTCGCGACCGCCGAAGGACTGCCGACCTGGCTGGCGGCCGCCGACCCCTTCGAGCCGACCGCGGGCGGGGCGATCACCCTCCGGTGGCTGAACACGGATACCGAGGGCAAGGCCACGGTGGCCCCCGGCCGGGTCACCGCGTGGGAACCGCGGCGGCTCGCCGAATACACCGTCGAGGTCCACGGACGCATCCGTTTCGAACTCGAACCGGCCCCGGCGAGCGTCGGTGGGACGCTGCTGCACTTCACCAATGAGATGACGGGTACGGAGGACGTCCGGCTGGACTGCCTGGCGGGCTGGCACCACCACTTCGAGTACCTGACGAAGGCACTGGCGGGCCATCCCATGGACTGGTCGCAGTGGACCCTGAACCGGTGGCGGCAGTTGCGCGGGGAGTACGAGGCGGGAGCGCCGGACGGCACCTAGGTCAGCTCTTCGGGCCCTTGCCGTCCTGGTCCGGGTCCTCGTCCTTCTTCAGCGACTTGAGGAACTCCGGGTTGTCGTCCGGGGCCACCCACTGCCCGCCGCGCCCGCGCCCGTAGGCACGTCCGCCGCCGGTGGCGGCGCGGCGCGGGCGGCCGGCGAAGAGCCAGGCGACGGGGCCGATGAGGACCTCGCCGAAGAGCAGGATGATGAACACCCAGGCGATCTTCGGCAGCCCGCGCACCTCGTTCTCCGGGGTGTTGAGGCAGTCGATGAAGGCATAGATCCACAACGCCAGGATCAGCAGGAACGGCAGATACCTGAGCATGGTGCGGGCCCCCAGAGAGCGGTGTGCGGGCCGCCCGGCGGCCCCCGTGACCGCTCCAGGGTAGTGCGTGCTTGATACTGGAACGCATGGCTTATGACGATCTCCGCTCGTTCCTCCGGGCGCTGGAGCGCGACGGTGACCTCAAGCGCATCAAGGCCGAAGTCGACCCGTACCTGGAAATCGGGGAGATCGTCGACCGAGTGAACAAGGCGGGGGGTCCCGCGTTGCTCTTCGAGAACGTCAAGGGCGCCTCGATGCCGCTCGCGATGAACGTCTTCGGCACCGACCGCCGGCTCCTGAAGGCGCTCGGCCTGAAGTCCTACGACGAGATCAGCGACAAGATCGGCGGGCTGCTCAAGCCCGAGCTGCCGCAGGGCTTCGTCGGGATGCGGGAGGCGTTCGGCAAGCTGGGCGCGATGGCGCACGTGCCGCCGCGCAAGGTCAAGGACGCCCCGGTCCAGGAAGTCGTGCTGACCGGCGACGACGTCGATCTGGAGCAGCTCCCGGCGCTGTTCACCTGGCCCGAGGACGGCGGCTCCTTCTTCAACCTGGGGCTCACGCACACCAAGCACCCCGAGACGGGCGTGCGCAATCTCGGCCTCTACCGCCTCCAGCGCCACGACAAGCGCACCATCGGCATGCACTGGCAGATCCACAAGGACAGCCGCAACCACTACCAGGTGGCGGCCAAGCGCGGCGAGAAGCTGCCCGTCGCGATCGCCTTCGGCGCCCCGCCGGCCGTGACGTACGCCTCGACCGCACCGCTGCCCGGCGACATCGACGAGTACCTCTTCGCGGGCTTCGTCCAGGGCAAGCGGATCGAGATGGTCGACTGCAAGACCGTCCCGCTCCAGGTCCCGGCCAACGCCGAGGTCGTCATCGAGGGCTGGCTGGAGCCGGGCGAGATGCTGCCCGAGGGCCCCTTCGGCGACCACACCGGCTTCTACACGCCGCAGGAGCCGTTCCCGGCGCTGACCATCGACTGTGTGACGATGCGCCGGCGCCCGCTGCTCCAGTCGATCGTGGTGGGTCGGCCGCCGACCGAGGACGGTCCGCTGGGGCGGGCCACCGAGCGGTTCTTCCTGCCGCTGCTCAAGATCATCATCCCGGACATCGTGGACTACCACCTGCCGGAGTCGGGCGGCTTCCACAACTGCGCGATCGTCTCGATCGACAAGAAGTACCCGAAGCACGCACAGAAGGTCATGCACGCCATCTGGGGCGCGCACATGATGTCGCTGACCAAGCTGATCATCGTGGTCGACGCGGACTGCGATGTGCACAACTTGCACGAGGTGTCCTGGCGGGCGCTCGGCAACACCGACTACGCCCGTGACCTCACCGTCGTCGAGGGCCCGGTCGACCACCTCGACCACGCCTCGTACCAGCAGTTCTGGGGCGGCAAGGCGGGCATCGACGCGACCGCGAAGTGGCCCGAGGAGGGCTACACCCGCGACGGCGGCTGGCCGCACATGGTCGAGTCGGACCCGGAAGTCGCCGATCGGGTGACGAAGCGCTGGAAGGAACTCGGGCTGTGACCGCCGCCGAAGGGGTCCTCGGCCCCGGCCCCGCGCCGTCCACCGGCAAGGTGAAGGCCTTCCTGCGCCTGGTGCTCATCGAGCACTCCGTCTTCGCACTGCCCTTCGCCTATATCGCCTCCCTGACCGCGATGCACCAGTGGGACGAGAACATCCACTGGGTCCGGCTGCTGCTGGTCACCGTCGCCATGGTCGGGCTGCGCACCTTCGCGATGGCCTGCAACCGGATCATCGACCGCGAGCTCGACGCCCGTAACCCGCGCACCGCCAATCGCGAGCTGGTCACCGGCGCCGTCTCCGTGCGCTCCGCGTGGACGGGCGCGCTGATCGCCGTCGCCGTCTTCCTGGGCGCCGCCGCGCTGCTCAACCCGCTGTGTCTGGCGCTCGCGCCGCTCGCCGTGATCCCGATGGTGGTCTATCCGTACGGCAAGCGGTTCACGAACTTCCCGCACGCGATCCTCGGTCTCGCCCAGGCCATCGGCCCGGTCGGCGCCTGGCTGGCGATCACCGGCGAGTGGTCCTGGGACGCGGTCATCCTCGGTCTCGCGGTCGGCGTGTGGATCGGCGGCTTCGACCTGATCTTCGGTTCCCAGGACGTGCTGGCTGACCGGGCGGAGGGCGTGAAGTCCGTTCCGGCCCGCTTCGGTGTGCCGGCCGCGCTGTACGGCGCGCGGGCCTGTCACGTCGTCACGACGGGCCTGCTGGTCTGGTACGCGCTGGCCACGGACGCCGGGGTGTTCTTCTGGGCCGGACTGGTCGTGGTGGCCGGGGCGTTCCTCTACGAGCACTCGATCGTGAAGCCGCACGACCTGTCGCGGCTGAACCGGGCGTTCTTCACCGTCAATGGGTTCATCGGCATTGCCCTTTTCGTGTGTGCGTTGCTCGATCTGCTGGTGCGCGGCCTGACCGTGTGAGTAGCCTCGACGCCCGGCCGTCCGTGGTTCCCGGCGGTTGATCCCCGGTCGCCGCAGGTGACCGGCGGGCTTCCGTTGCGCTGCGGATAGGCTCGGGACGTGGAGCCGTACGAACACACAACGCAACGCCGGCCCTGGGTGGTCGGGGTGTCCGGTGCGTCCGGGACGCCGTATGCCGCGTCCGTGCTGCGCGGGCTGCTGGCCGCGGGCGAGGATGTGGACCTGGTGGTCAGCCGCGCGTCGAGACTGACGCTGCTGGACGAGACCGGGATCGCGTTCCGTGACGCGCACTGGCGCGAGGATCTGCGGGACTGGCTGGCGCTGGGCGCCGACGGCAAGCCCGGCACCTTCGAGACCGACCTCGCCCGGGTGCGCTACTGGCCGGCCGGGGACCTCGCGGCGGGGCCGTCCTCCGGCAGTTACGCCGTCAAGGGGATGCTGATCGTCCCGGCGAGCACCGCCTGTGTGGCCGGGGTGGCGCTGGGGTTGTCGAAGGACCTGCTGCAGCGCGTCGCGAGCGTGACGCTCAAGGAGCGGCGCCGACTGGTGGTCGCGGTGCGGGAGACGCCGCTGAGCGGTCAGACGCTCAAGCAGCTCGTGACGCTGGACGAGGCGGGCGCCGTGGTGCTGCCCGCCTCTCCGGCGTTCTACGCGGGGGCGACACACATCCAGGATCTCGTGGACTTCGTCGCCGGGCGGGTGCTGGACGCGGCGGGGGTGCCGCACCAGCTCTACCGCCGGTGGAAGGGAGAGCTCGGTGCCGCGCGCTCCCCGGGTGAGGACTAGCGCTTCTTGGCGCGGCGGGTCTTGGCCTCGGCGCGGCGCTGGTCGGCGGTCTGGTGGGCACGCGAGCGGTTGGCCAGGTCCTGCAGCTCGCGCATCCGGGCGTAGGCCATCTCGATCGAGTACACGGGAAGCTCACTCCTGAAGGATCAACGTCGATCTGGTGAATGATTTACAGGGCGTCACCCCTGTATGCCTTAGATTCTACACGTAAACCGGCGACTTCGCTGATTATTGAAAGGTGCCAGCCAATGGACGCGGTGGACAGGCAGCTCATCCAGGCCCTGCGGGAGAACGGCCGGGCCTCGTACGCGGAGCTGGGCAGGCTCGTGGGCCTCTCCGGGCCGAGCGTCACGGACCGGATCAACCGCCTGGAGGCGGCGGGTGTCATCACGGGCTACCGCGCGACCGTCGACTCCGCTTCGCTCGGCCTCGGGGTCACGGCGCTGATCGGCATCCAGCTCTCCGACGCCGCCGACCACGAGGACGTGGCCCGCCGGCTGCGCGACCTGGCGGAGATCGAGGACTGCTGGTTCATCGCCGGCGACGACTCGTACATGCTCAAGGTGCGCGTCGGTGACGTGGACGGCCTGGAGCGCACCATCCGGCGGCTGTCCGGGACCAGGGGCGTCGCCCGCACCCGGACGACGATCGTCCTCTCGACCAAGTGGGAGAACCGGGTGGGGGAGCTGCCGGACGAGGCGTAGGCCTCTTCTGGCGGGTGTTCGCCCGGCCCTGCGCGCTGTGGCGTGTACACCTGCGCTGCGCGGCGGTGTCCTCAATCGCCGGACGGGCTGGTTTCGGCTGAGCTCGGCCACATCCAGCCCGTCCGGCGATTGAGGACGCGCCCGCAGGGCGCTCGCCGCCGCAGGCGGCACGGGCGGGCGCCGGGCCGCACCTCATCGCGGAAATCCGGAGGAGTAAGGTCGAGACGGTTGTAAACGCGGATGTTTGGAGAGGCGGGCGCATGGACGCGGGGCTCAAGCGCGAGCTGGAGGAGAAGGTCCACGCCGGGGAGCGGCTGACCCGCGAGGACGGCATCGCCCTCTACGAGTCCGACGACCTGGCCTGGCTGGGCGGCCTGGCCCACGAGGTGCGCACGCGCAAGAACGGTGACGTCGTCCACTTCAACGTCAACCGGCACCTCAACATGACGAACGTGTGCACCGCGTCGTGCGCGTACTGCTCGTTCCAGCGGAAGCCGGGCGAGAAGGACGCGTACACGATGCGCATCGAGGAGGCCGTCCGCCTCGCCAAGGCGATGGAGAACGAGAACCTCACCGAGCTGCACATCGTCAACGGCCTGCACCCCACGCTGCCCTGGCGCTACTACCCGCGCTCGCTGAAGGCCCTCAAGGAGGCGCTGCCGAACGTCTCCCTCAAGGCCTTCACCGCCACCGAGATCCAGCACTTCGAGAAGATCTCCGGCATGCCCGCCTCCGAGATCCTCGACGAGCTGATCGACGCCGGTCTGGAGTCGCTGACCGGCGGCGGCGCGGAGATCTTCGACTGGGAGGTCCGCCAGCACATCGTCGACCACGACACCCACTGGGAGGACTGGTCGCGCATCCACCGTCTGGTGCACGAGAAGGGGCTCAAGACCCCGTCCACGATGCTCTACGGGCACATCGAGGAGCCGCGCCACCGGGTGGACCACGTGCTGCGGCTGCGTGAGCTGCAGGACGAGACCGGCGGTTTCCAGGTCTTCATCCCGCTGCGCTACCAGCACGACTTCGTGGACATGAAGGACGGCAAGGTCCGCAACCGGCTCCAGGCGCGCACGACCATGGCCACCGGCGCCGAGGCGCTCAAGACCTTCGCCGTCTCCCGGCTGCTCTTCGACAACGTCCCGCACGTGAAGGTCTTCTGGGTCATGCACGGTGTGCAGACCGCGCAGCTCGCGCTGCAGCACGGCGCGGACGACATGGACGGCTCGGTCGTCGAGTACAAGATCACGCACGACGCCGACAACTACGGCACGCCGAACAAGCTCGGCCGTGAGGACCTGCTGGACCTCATCCGCGACGCCGGCTTCCGCCCGGTGGAGCGCAACACGCGCTACGAGATCATCCGCGAGTACCCCGGCCCGGACGCCGCGCGCCGCGAGTCGCCGCAGCCGATGCGGATCTGACGTCCCGGAGCCGCATGCCGGTTCACGACAGAAGCCCTGGTGGACGCGTCCACCAGGGCTTCTGTCGTGTCTGCTCAGGCCATTGCACTGCGATCTTCGTAATGGTTGCATGGCGTCTATGTCCCTTACGTTAGTCCGTGATCCCCAGCTCACCCCCGCACTCCGCGAGGAGCTCGCCGACCTCTGGCTCGATGTCTCGCAGGCCGGTGGCGCCGTCGGTTTCGTGCCGCCCGTCACCGCCGAGGACATAGCGCCCGTCATGCGGCGGCAGCTGGACGACGTGACCGCCGGCGGGACGCGGATGCTCGGTGCCTACGAGGGGGCCGAAGGGGACGCGCGCGGCCGGCTGATCGGCACGGCCTTCCTCAAGCTCAACTCGCACCACCTGATGACTCACTGGTGCACCCTCGTCACGGTCATGGTCCATCCGGCGCTCCAGGGCGGCGGCCGGGGCAAGGCGATGATGCGCGAGGCGATAGAGATGGCCCGCGACCTGGGCTTCCACGCCGTGCGGCTGGGTGTGCGGGGCGGCGAGGGCACCGAGCGCTTCTACGAGACCGTCGGCTTCAAGGAGGTCGGCCGGGTGCCCGCCGCGATCCGCGTCGCGCCGGACGATCATCGCGACGACATCACGATGTGGCTCCCCCTCGTCTGATCCACATCGGTCCGTGCTTGACTGGTCGGTGACCCTTTCGGTTGCCGTTGAGAAGAAGGTCCCGTCCGTGAGTAGCCAGAAGTTCGCCTCGCTCCGCTACACCGCTCTGCGTGTCGGCCTGCTCATCGCCTGCTTCGCTGTGGTCTACGGGCTCTGCTGGGCGGGCGCCGTCCCGATCGCCGCCCGCGGCTCGAACCTGGTCTGGATGATCCTGCTCGCGCTCGTCATCTCCGCCCCGCTCAGCTGGGTGCTGCTGCGCAAGCAGCGCGAGGCCATGTCCGAGCAGATCGTCGAGCGCGTGGACCGCGCGAAGCAGAAGCTGGCCGCCAACAGCGGCCAGGAGGACGCGGCAGTCTGAATCCCCCCAAGCGGGCTCAACCCGGACCAGCGGGTGTAATCCCGCTCACAACGCATCGACGCCCCCTCGCAGAGCGACCGCTCCGCGAGGGGGCGTCCGGCGTATTCCGGCCGTACGCGTGTGCTTGAACTCAAAGGAGAGCTTTGAGTTGCCCAAAGTCCGAGTGTTAACGTATTCGACATGAAGACAGCAGCAGCGCACCGATCAGCCGTGAGCCCCGTGCTCGTGGCGCGCCTGCACGTCGATCTTTGCCGCTGCGTGTCCGCGGCCTGTTGCCGCCGCTGACGTCACGACCGCCGCGGCCGGAGATCCCGTCTCTACGGACCTCCTGGCGCCTGAACGCCCTTTTTCTTACTTCCGTCCCCGGAGATCCCCGTGCCTTCGACACCCGCGTCCGCCGCCACGGCCACCCGCCGGCGCATACCCAAGGTCCCGTTCTGGGCCCAGATCCTGCTCGGCCTCGTGCTGGGCGCCCTGCTCGGCTGGGCCGCCCAGAGCGGTGACATCCACTGGCTCGAGGTCACCCTCGGCAAGATCGGCGACATCTTCGTCCAGCTGCTGATGGTCGTGATCGCCCCGCTGGTCTTCTTCGCCATCCTGGTGTCGATCACCAACCTGCGGAACGTCTCCAACGCCGCCCGGCTGGCCACCCGCACCCTGCTCTGGTTCATGATCACGTCGCTGATCGCGGTCGTCATCGGCCTCGCGATCGGCCTGCTCACCAACCCCGGCTCCGGCACGGGCCTCACCCCGGCCGACGGCGCCGAGCCCAAGAAGCACGGCTCGTGGCTGGACTTCCTGACCGGGATCATCCCGACCGACGTGATCACGCCGTTCACCGAGCTGAACGTGCTCCAGATCGTCTTCATGGCCGCCGCCGCGGGCATCGCCATCCTCCAGATCGGCGACAAGGCCAAGCCCGTCCTCGACCTCAGCCAGTCCGCGCTGGACCTGCTCCAGAAGGTCCTGTGGTGGGTCATCCGGCTCGCCCCGCTCGGCAGCCTCGGCCTGGTCGGCACGGCCATCGCCACCTACGGCTGGAACCTGATCGGCAAGTACGCGACCTTCACCGCCGACATCTACGTCGGCTGCGCCATCGTGCTCTTCGGTGTCTACCCGGTGCTGCTCGCCACCGTCGGCAAGGTCAACCCGCTGCAGTTCTACAAGGGCGCCTGGCCGGCCATCCAGCTGGCCTTCGTCTCCCGCTCCTCCGTCGGCACGATGCCGCTGACGCAGAAGGTCACCGAGCGCCTGGGCGTGCCGAAGGAGTACGCGTCCTTCGCCGTGCCGTTCGGCTCGACGACCAAGATGGACGGCTGCGCCTCGATCTACCCCGCCATCGCCGCGATCTTCGTCGCGCAGGTCTTCGACGTGCCGCTGGAGATCCGCGACTACGTCCTGATCGCCTTCGTCTCCGTCATCGGCTCGGCCGCCACGGCCGGTCTGACCGGTGCGACCGTGATGCTGACCCTCACGCTGTCGACGCTGGGCCTGCCGATGGCCGGTGTCGGTCTGCTGCTGGCCATCGACCCGATCGTGGACATGATGCGCACCGCGACGAACGTCGCCGGTCAGTCGGTGGTTCCGATCCTCGTCGCCTCGCGGGAGAAGATCCTCGACCGCGCGGCGTACGACTCGGCCGACGGGTCCAAGCTCGACGACGCCCCGGTCGCGGAGCCGCAGCCGGCCACGGCGTGACCCCTGCGGCGTGATCCGCACGACGTAATGCGCACGGCGTGATCTGTACGGCTTGATCCGCACCCTCGACGACGTCCCTCCTCCCCGTAAAATTACCAGCCGGTAACGTGACGGGGGCGGAGGGATGTTTGTTGTGAAAACAGCACAGACTGCACAGACCGACGCTGCTCAGGTCAGGGCCGGTGTCAGGACCGGGGCCGGGATCAGGACCAAGGTCAAGGCCAAGCGGATGCCGCGCGAGGTACGCGAGCGCCAGATGCTCGACGCGGCGGTGGAGATCTTCGCGCGACGCGGCTACGCCGCGGCGTCCATGGACGAGATCGCCGAACTGGCGGGGGCCTCGAAACCATTGGTCTATCTCTATCTGAACTCGAAGGAAGACCTCTTCAGCGCCTGCATACGGCGCGAGTCCGAGGCGCTGGTGACCGCGGTGCGGTCCGGCATCGACCCGGAGGCGTCCCCCGACGGGCGGCTGTGGAGCGGGCTGCTGGGCTTCTTCGCGCACACCGCGGCCCACCCCGACGCCTGGGCGGTGCTGCACTGCCAGGCCCGCACGCACGGCGAGCCGTTCGCCTCGGCCGTCTGCGCCATGCGGCAGGAGATCGTCGACGTGGTCACCCAGCTGATCGCCGCGACGGCCCGGGAGGCCGCCTGCGCCGTCGAACCCGACGGACGGGAGATCACCGGCCTGGCGCACGCGCTCGTGGGGGCCGCCGAGTCGCTCGCCGCGTGGGCCAACACCAGCGGCGACGCCGCCCCCTCGGAGAAGGAGACGGCGGCGACGCTGATGAACCTCGTCTGGGCGGGCCTGGGCAACCTCATGAACGGCCGGTGCTGGTCGGCGACGCGCCCCTGACCGGACCTGATCGGCCATGACCCCCCGGCGGGCGGGGCTGAGCCCCGGGCTCGGCCCGCCCGGCCCGGGCCAGGGGGCCGGCCGGCGCGCCCATGGACGAGCGCGCCCTCTCCGGATCACCCGCAGTTGCCGCCCGTCGGCCTGCCCGCGAAGCGGGCCGCCAGCCAGTCGGCCGCCGGGATCGACTCGGTGATCACGCCCAGCACGTGCTCGCCGAGCGGCAGCGCCTTCCACTGCACGTTCGCGCCCTTGGCGCACCAGTCGGCGCGCAGCTTCTTGCCGACCGCGTACGGGATCAGCTCGTCGATGACGCCGTGGTAGAGGTACACGGGCCGGTCGGGGGCCCGGGTGCCGAGCTCGGAGGAGCGCAGGGCGCGCTGCCAGTCCGCCTCGTAGAGCGGGTTCTTGACGGTGACATCGGAGATCTTCCGGAAGAGGCCCGCCACCGCGTCGATCGCCACGCAGTGCTTCTTCATGAAGTCGACGTAGCCGCGGCCCTTGTCGTTCAGGTAGCGGTCCAGGTCCAGCTCAGGGAAGGCCGCGTTCTGGCCCGTGGCGGCCATCAGGACGAGACCGGCGCCTATGCCGCCGTTGTTGAAGTCGGCGGTCTTGAGGAGGTCGGCCGGGACGCCGCCGGTGGCCGTGCCTCTGAGGTCCAGCTCGGGTGCGTAAGCCTCGTGCAGCTCGGCGGCCCAGCTCGACGCCTGCCCGCCCTGCGAGTAGCCCATGATCCCGACGGGAGAGTCCTTGCCGAGGCCCGCTTCCGGCAGCCGCTGCGCGGCGCGCGCCGCGTCGAGCACGGCATGGCCCTCGGCGCGGCCGACCGCGTACGTGTGCTCGCCGGGCGTGCCGAGGCCCTCGTAGTCCGTGACGGCGACGGCCCAGCCGCGCAGGGTCAGCTGCTGGATGAGATTGGCCTCCAGGGTGGTCCCGTACGGGAAGCCGGCCGAGGGGGCGCACGCGTCACCGAGGCCGACGGTACCGACCGCGTACGTGATCAGCGGGCGCGGCCCCTTCCGGCCGTCCCGGGGGACGATCACGGTGCCCGAGACGACGTTCGGGGTGCCCTTGGCGGTGGTGGAGCGGTACGTGATGTGCCAGGCCCGGGTGTTCGTGGGCTGGCCCGGCAGGGGGTGGAAGGACGTGGGCGCGGAACTGACGACGTCACCGGGGGCCCCGGCGTCCCGGGCCGGCTGTCCGGCCGAGGCGGGGCCCGCCAGGCCGAACGCGGCCGCCAGCGCGGCGAGAGCGGTGAGGGCTGTGGTGCGCAGGTGCATGCGACTCTCCCAACTGTCCAGTGATGCTGAATCAGTTGGGGCGACCGTAGTGACCGGTGGGGCACCCGGGCGCTGACCGGGACGCTCAGCTTTGCTGACCCCGCCGCACGCTCCCCTGCCATTCGCCGCTCTCGGCGCCCAGCAGCCGGTACGCGCCCGGTGTGGTCCCCGTCCAGCGCCGGAACGCCCGGTGGAAGGCGGTGTCCTCGGAGAACCCCAGCCGGGCCGCGAGCTCGGCGATCGGCTCCCGGCCCGCCGCGAGCCCGCTGATCGCCGCGTCCCGCAGCACCCCGTCCCGCAGCAGCCGGTAGGAGGTGCCCTCCTCCTGGAGCCGCCGCCGGAGCGTCGCCGGGCTCATCGCGAGCCGCGCCGCGACCTCGGCCACCTCCGGCAGCCGGGCGGGCCGCCTGCCCTCGCGCAACGCGGTGACGAACGCCCGCCGCACCTGCTCGGCGACCGTCGTCCCGTACTCGCGGCGGCTGAGCAGATCGGCGGGCGCCCGCCGCAGCAGCTCCGCGAGGCCCGCCTCGTCGCGGACCACGGGCGCGGCCAGCCAGTGCGCGTCGAACCCGGCCCCGGTGCGCCGCGCGCCGAACCGCACGGGGCAGCCGAAGAGCAGCCCGTACTCGCCCGCGTACGGCGGGGCGGGGAAGGCGAACTCGGCCCAGCGCAGGGCGATCCGGCGGCCGATCAGCCAGCTCGCCAGCCGGTGCCAGACGATCACCACGCACTCGGCGAGGAAGCGGCCCTCGGCGTAGCCGCGCAGGTCGTTGCGGACGGTGAACACCGCCTCGGCGCCCCGGAGTTCGAGCGCCAGATCGGGGCCGCCGGGGAAGAGCCCGTAGAAGCGGACGCCCCGCTCCAGTGCCGCGCCGAGATCGCGGCAGCCGAGGCACGCGGAGCACATCATGGCGAACGTACCGTGCCTGCTGGGCGTGGGCCCGAGGCCCAGGAACTCGTCCCGCGTCGCCCGGTGCAGCGCCTTCACCAGCGAGGTGAACTGCTCGGGCGTCACCCGCGCCCGGTCGTCCGCGAGCAGCAGCGGCGGGATCCGCGCGGTCTGCAGCAGGGGCACGGTGTCGATGCCGAGCCGCCGGGCGCCGCCGAGCGCGGCCCGTACGTGGTGCACGGTGATCGTCCGCCTGCCCATGCCTGCACGGTAGCCCCGATGAGCGCCGGGGTCAGCGGCGCTGACGCTTCCGGTCATCCCCGGCCCGGGGCCGCGCTTCGTAGCGTCGGGCCCACGGATCCTAGGGAGGCGTCATGCGCGACGGTCGGCACGTACCGGGCACGCTCGCGGTGTTCGTGGAGGAGGCGGCGAGGCGGTACGGGGAATTGCCCGCCCTGCGCTTCAAGTCCCCGGGCGGCGACTGGACGGAGGTCGGCTACGACGGGCTGCGCGAGGCCGTACGGTCCGTCGGGCGCGGTCTTGTCGCCCTCGGTGTACGGCCGGACGAGCGGGTGGCGATCCTGGCCGAGACCTGTCCGGAGTGGACCTACGCCCATTTCGCGATCCTGGCCGCCGGCGCGGTCGTCGTCCCCGTCTATCCGACGGCGGGTGAGGACGAACTCGCCTGGGTGCTCGGGGACTCGGCGGCGACGGTGGTGATCTGCGAGGACGCGACCCAGGCGGCCCGGGTCGAGGCGCTGCGGGCGAAGCTGCCGGAGTTGCGGCACGTGGTGCGGATGGCCCGAGAAGGGGGCGGCGAGGAGCGGGGGCCGGGCGAGGACGGCGGCAGACGGGCAGTGGCGACCGACGCAGCAGCCGCCACCGGGGCCGGCTCCGAGGACGCTCCCGGCCGACGCGGCGGCGGCCCGCTGTTCCTGCGGGCGCTGCCCCGGGCACCCTTGGACGATCTCCTCGCGCGGAGCGCACACCGCACCGGCGACGACCTCTGCGCCATCGTCTACACCTCCGGCACCACCGGCCTCCCCAAGGGCTGCCGGCTCACGCACGGCAACTTCACGGCCGTCCAGGACGCCACCGACGACCTCATCGAGGGCGGCCCCGGCGACACCACGTACCTCTACCTCCCCCTCGCCCACCTCCTCGCCCAGCTCATCCAGCTCACGTGCCTGGGCCAGGGCGGCACGCTCTGCTATTTCGGCGGCCGGATCGAGAACGTCGTCGCCGAGCTCGCCGAGGTCCGGCCCACGCATCTGCCGTCCGTGCCCCGGCTCTTCGAGAAGGTGCACGCCACCGTGGCCTCGCTGGCCGAGTCGCGGGGCCAGGGCGGCCGGGACCGCTTCGGGGCCGCCGTACGGACCGGGGTCGAGATCGCCGAGCTGCGCGCCCGGGGCGAGGAGCCCACCGGCGCGCTCCGCGCGGCCTGGCAGGCGGCGGACGAGAGCCTCTTCTCCCTCGTCCGGGCGGCGTTCGGCGGGCGGCTGCGCTGGGCGCTCACCGGCGGCGCACCCATCGCGCCGCAGACCATGGACTTCCTGCGCGCCTGCGGCATCCGGGTCTTCGAGGGCTACGGCATGACCGAGTCGGCCGGGGTGATCTCTCTCAACCACCCGGGGGCGGTCCGGTACGGGACGGTCGGCCGGCCGGTGCGCGGCTGTGAGGTGCGGATCGCGGAGGACGGCGAGGTGCTCGCCCGGGGGCCCGGGGTCTTCCCCGGCTATCACGCGAATCCGGCCGCGACCGAGCAGGCGCTGGATCCGGACGGCTGGCTGCGCACCGGCGACCTCGGCAGCCTCGACGCGGACGGGTTCCTCCGCATCACCGGCCGCAAGAAGGACCTGATCATCACCTCGGGCGGCAAGAACCTCACGCCCTCGCTCGTGGAGGCCGCCCTCCAGCAGTCCCGCTGGATCTCGCGCGCGGTGATGATCGGCGACGCCCGGCCGTACCCCGTCGCGCTGATCACCCTCGACGCGGAGGAGATCGCGGCCTGGGCCCGGAGCGAGGGGCTGGACCCGGGCTGGGGGTACGCCGGGCACCCCCTCGTGCGGGCCCGCTGCCAGGAGGCCGTCGACGCCGCGAACGCCCAGGTGGCCGGGCCCGCCCGGATCCGGGCGTTCACCATTTTGGAGGAGGACTTCACGGTCGGCGGCGGGGAGCTGACACCCACCCTGAAACTGCGGCGCTCCGCGATCGCGAACCGTTACGCGGCAGAAATCGATGCGTTGTACGAGCGATAGCGGAAAAGGATGATCCGCTTAGCGATGAAAGCCGTACGGGCTCTGTGCGTCATGAGTTCAACAAGGTTCGGCAGAGCCGTGAGATCCGGGTGAGCCGGGAGTCATGAGAAAAGGCAGGAGCCCTGCCCCTCCGCCGAAGCGGGGGAGCAGGGCTCCTTGGGTACAGCACGTCGACCGCGATCGGTCGAGCCGTCGCACCGGAGGGATCCGAGGATCAGACCGGGGTGACGTTCTCCGCCTGCGGGCCCTTCGGGCCCTGCGTGACGTCGAAGTTGACCTGCTGGTTCTCCTCGAGGGAGCGGAAGCCAGAGGCGTTGATCGCGGAGTAGTGGACGAAGACGTCGGGGCCCCCGCCGTCCTGGGCAATGAAGCCAAAGCCCTTTTCAGCGTTGAACCACTTCACGGTTCCGGTAGCCATAAAGCCCTCCTTGGGCCCAAAGGGTTGCCCTGCTCCAGAACCTGCGAGAAGTCTGAAAACTACAAAAGCCTGCGGGGTCACATGCTCCGCAGGCTCTGTACTGCAAGGGAAACCAAACTGCAACTTGCGGCGAGCGTAGCACGCTGGGTTCGCACTGGGAAAGAGTCGAAGATCACGCTGTTCACAGGTTTTCCGAGCCCTCCGCACGGAAAAGATCGACGATCGGGCCCGGCGCGGCGCGACCCCCGCCCCCGCCTCCCCGACGGCCCGGGGCTAGCCTCCGGATGTGGACATTTCAGCCTCGGACCCAGCGATCCCCGCCACCCGCGCCGGCCTGCCGGAGCGGCTGCGCAGCCGCCCCCGCGTCGGACACATCCAGTTCCTCAACTGTCTGCCGCTCTACTGGGGCCTCGCGCGCACCGGCACGCTGCTCGACCTGGACCTGACCAAGGACACCCCCGAGAAGCTCAGCGAGCAGCTCGTCCGGGGCGAGCTGGACATCGCCCCCGTCACCCTCGTCGAGTTCCTGAAGAACGCCGACGACCTCGTCGCGCTGCCGGACATCGCCGTCGGCTGCGACGGGCCGGTCATGTCCTGCGTGATCGTCTCCCAGCTGCCGCTGGACCAGCTCGACGGGGCCCGGGTCGCCCTCGGCTCCACCTCGCGGACGTCCGTGCGCCTGGCGCAGCTGCTGCTCGCCGAGCGGTACGGGGTGCGGCCCGAGTACTACACCTGCCCGCCCGACCTGGGGCTGATGATGCGGGAGGCGGACGCCGCCGTGCTGATCGGGGACGCCGCGCTGCGGGCCTCGCTGCACGACGCCCCGCGGCTCGGCCTGGAGGTCCACGACCTCGGGCAGATGTGGAAGGAGTGGACGGGGCTGCCGTTCGTCTTCGCCGTCTGGGCCGCCCGCCGCGACTACCTGGCCCGCGAGCCGCGCATCGTCTCCCAGGTGCACGAGGCGTTCCTCGCCTCCCGGGACCTGTCCCTCCAGGAGGTCGGGAAGGTCGCCGAGCAGGCGGCGCGCTGGGAGTCCTTCGACGCGGAACTGCTGGAGCGCTACTTCACGACCCTGGACTTCCGCTTCGGGCCGGACCAGCTCGCCGGGGTGGCCGAGTTCGCCCGGCGCACGGGCCCGACGACCGGCTTCCCGGCCGACGTGCGGGTGGAACTGCTGAAGTCCTGACCCCCGGGCGGGGATCAGGACTTCAGAGGGTGCGTGCGGCGGGGCGGCGGGCCCGGGATCAGGTCACCGGGCCGCCGCGCGCCTGGCGCGTCAGGAAGCCGGCGTCGGGCCTTCCATGTTCTTGCTGATGTACTGGATCAGGCCCTCGCCCATGCTCGGCACGTAGGTGTGCGCGTTGTGCGAGCCGCCCGGGATCTCCCGGAGCATGGTGTGGACCGGGCCCTTGCCGTACGTCGCCATGAACTTCTTGACGTGCTGCATGACGATCGGGGGCTCCTTGGTGCCGACCTGGAAGGCCAGGTAGACGTCCGGGCCCTTCCTGTTGATCAGCTCCTGGGCCAGCTTCTCCGGGTTGTTCTCCTGCTTCTCCTTCTCGTGACCGGCCCACAGCGGGGAGTCCGGCACGATGTCCGGGCCGGACGCGATCACGGCCTTGAAGCGGTCCGGGTACTTCATGACGGCCTTCAGGCCGGCGAAGCCACCGGAGGAGGAGCCCATGAACGCCCAGCCGTCACGCGACTTCAGGG
This sequence comes from Streptomyces syringium, assembly GCF_017876625.1. Classification (NCBI taxonomy): domain Bacteria; kingdom Bacillati; phylum Actinomycetota; class Actinomycetes; order Kitasatosporales; family Streptomycetaceae; genus Streptomyces; species Streptomyces syringium. The sequence continues at coordinate 3,556,858 of NZ_JAGIOH010000001.1, read as the reverse complement.
TCCGGAAGTTCTGCTTGACCAGGTCCGGGACGTCCTCGGTCAGCCAGGTGCCCATCTTCGCCTGGCCGGGGATGTCACTGCCGTCGTAGTAGTACTTCTCGTCCGGGTTCAGGACCGGCATGGCCAGGATGAAGGGCAGGCTCTTGCCTTCCTTCGACCACTTGGCGATGGAGGACTGGAGCTTGAGGTCCGTGCCCATCCAGTAGTTGTTCGGGTAGCCGGGACCGCCGGGCAGGGCGATCATGACCGGGAAGCCGCTCTTCTTGTACTGCGGGTCGTTGTACTGCGGCGGGGCCCAGACCCACACCTTGCCCTTGAAGCCGGACTTCTTGCCGTCCAGCGTCACGACGCCGATCTTCGTGCCGTCGCCCAGGGAGTTGGCTATTCGGAAGTCCGCCTTGGGTCCGGTCGGCATGAGGACCTTGGAGTCCGCGGGCTGCGCGCCGTTCTGGCCGCCGGCCTGGCCGCCCGTGCCACCGGCGGCGGGCTCGTCGTTGCCGAAGCTGACGGGCTTGCCCTTGTCGGTGAACGGGGGGATCTCGAAGTAGCTCATGACGGGCCAGGCGATCAGCCCGAGCACGGCTATCGACGCCACAACGATGATCCATCGTTTGGCGCGAGAGGCCCGGTGGTGGCCCTGGGACCGGTAGGCCCCCTCGTGTGAGTGCGGCATCGCGTCGCTCCGGATGATCCTGCTGCCCCGAAGGACATGACGGTTTGTTCCGACCTTGCAGATGGGCAAACCAGGCTGCGGGGTTCCTGCCGGGCGTCGTGAATTGAGTCATAGGCTGATTTCCGGGGCCGTACCGGCCCCCACCAGGGGGAGACGGGGAGCCCGATGCAACCACTTCTGTCCGAGGATCCGCAGGTCATCGGCGCGTACCGACTGCTGGGCCGGCTCGGGGCGGGCGGCATGGGCCGGGTCTACCTGGGCCGTAGCGCGGGCGGCCGCACGGTGGCGGTGAAGGTCGTCCACCCCCACTTCGCCCTCGACGACCAGTTCCGGGCCCGCTTCCGGCGCGAGGTGGAGGCCGCCCGGCGGGTCGGCGGCGCGTGGACGGCGCCGGTGCTGGACGCCGATCCGGACGCCGCCGTGCCGTGGGTGGCCACCGGCTATGTGGCGGGCCCCGCGCTCTCCCGGGCCGTGACGGATACGGGCCCGCTGCCGGAGCCGGCCGTGCGGGTGCTGGGCGCCGGCCTCGCGGAGGCCCTGGCGGCGGTGCACGCGCAGGGCCTGGTGCACCGGGACGTCAAACCGTCGAACGTGCTGCTGGCCCTCGACGGCCCCCGGCTGATCGACTTCGGCATCGCCCGCGCGACGGACGGCACCGCCTCCCTGACCGCGACGGGCGTCTCCATCGGCTCGCCCGGCTACATGTCGCCCGAGCAGATCCTCGGCGAGGAGGTGACGGGGGCGGCCGACGTCTTCTCCCTCGGCGCGGTCCTCGCCTACGCGGCCACGGGCGAGCCGCCGTTCTCCGGCGACAACTCCGCCTCCCTGCTCTACAAGGTCGTCCACGAGCCCGCGGAGCTCGGCCCGCACCTCACCGGCGAGCTGCGCGCCCTGGTCTCCGACTGCCTGGCCAAGTCCCCCGCCGACCGCCCCACCCCCGGCGACATCGTCCGCCGGATTGCGACGGCGGCCGGTCCGCTGCCCCGCGTACGGTCCGGGTGGCTGCCCGCGCCGCTGGTCGAGCAGGTGAGCCTGCGGGCGGTGGAACTCCTGGACCTGGAGCCGGCGGAGGCCGCCGCGGCGGGCGGCGGCTTCGGGCCGCCCGATCCGTCGTACGGCAGGGGCGTGGCGGACGCCCGCCCGCCGGCACACCCGCTGACACAGCCGTCGTACCCGCCGCTGCCGCCGCAGCGCCGGCCCGCGCCGGAGGAGGACGAGACGGCAGGGAACGCGGCCGGGAACCAGGGGGACAAGAAGATCGCGCTGTCCCTCGGCGCGAGCGGCCGGGACCGGGAGCCGGGCAGACCACGGCGGGTGAGCTGCACGCTCGTGCTGTCGGTGGCCGGGGCGCTGGCCGCGGCGACGACGGCGGCGTTCGTCTTCGACCTGCTGCCGGGGTCCGGCAAGGCCGCCCACAAGGAGGCCGGGCGGAAGCCGTCCGCGACCGTCTCGTCATCACCGGGGACGTCCGACGTGCCGCAGGCCTTCCGCGGCACCTGGACCGGCAATGTCCGGCAGTCCGACGGCACCCCCAACGGCACGATGACCAGCGTCATCACGGGCGGCGCCAAGGGCACGTACGTGATCCGGACGAAGTATTCGGTGCTGGACGTCGTGGAGTGCCGCAGCAAGGCCAAGCTGGTCGCCGCCACCGACCGGAAGCTCACGCTGGAGGAGGTCACCGACGGGCAGCGCAGCCCGCTCTGCACGGGCTCGACGTCCACGGTCACCTACACCCTCGAAGGGGACGGCAAGCTGGCGTTCACCTCCGACGACCCCAAGGGCGGCAAACCCACGTCCTCGCTCACCCGGAGCGCCGGTTGACGGCCCCGCACCGCCCAGTCCCACTGCCCTGGCCCACCGGTCTGTCAAGGCCCTGGCGTAGGGTGAATCGTCGTACACAACCCCTCCGAAGGGACGCCCGGTGACCGAGACCGCCGACCTCACGTCCGTCAATCTCGCAGCCGTCCTCGACCGGGCCGCCGCGGGTGGCCGGATCACCCCGGAGGAGGCGCTCGACCTGTACCGGTACGCGCCGCTGCACGCGCTGGGCTCGGCGGCCGACGCCGTGCGCCGCAAGCGCTACGCGGGTACCGAGCACATCGCGACGTACATCATCGAGCGCAACATCAACTACACCAACGCATGCGTCACCGCGTGCAAGTTCTGCGCCTTCTACGCCGCGCCGAAGAGCGACAAGGTGTGGACCCGCGACCTGGACGACATCCTGCGCCGCTGCGAGGAGACCGTCGCGCTGGGCGGCACGCAGATCATGTTCCAGGGCGGTCACCACCCGGACTACGGCGTCGAGTACTACGAGACGCACTTCTCGGCGATCAAGAAGGCGTACCCGCAGCTCGTCATCCACTCCCTCGGCGCCTCCGAGATCGAGCACATGTCCCGGATCTCCGGCGTCACCGCCGAGGAGGCCATCCGCCGCATCCACGCCGCGGGCCTCGACTCCTTCGCGGGCGCGGGCGCCGAGCTGCTCCCGGAGCGGCCGCGCAAGGCGATCGCGCCGCTCAAGGAGTCCGGCGAGCGCTGGCTGGAGATCATGGAGCTGGCCCACAACCTGGGTGTCGAGTCGACCTCCACCATGCTGATGGGCACCGGCGAGACGAACGCCGAGCGGATCGAGCACCTGCGGATGATCCGCGACGTGCAGGACCGCACGGGCGGCTTCCGCGCCTTCATCCCGTACACCTACCAGCCCGAGAACAACCACCTGAAGGGCCAGACGCAGGCGACGCTCTTCGAGTACCTGCGCATGATCGCCATCGCGCGGCTCTTCCTGGACAACGTCGCCCACATCCAGGGCTCGTGGCTGACCACCGGCAAGGAGGTCGGCCAGCTCTCCCTGCACTACGGCGCGGACGACCTCGGCTCGATCATGCTGGAGGAGAACGTGGTCTCCTCGGCCGGTGCGAAGCACCGCTCCAACCGCATGGAGATCATCGACCTCATCCGCAAGGCGGGCCGGGTCCCGGCGCAGCGCGCCACGACGTACGAGCACCTGGTCGTGCACGACGACCCGGCGAACGACCCGGTGGACGACAAGGTCGTCTCGCACCTGTCCTCGACGGCGATCGAGGGCGGCACGGCGCACCCCGAGCTGAAGCTCGTCTCCTCCGACTGAGGCCGCGTTGTGCTGACGCTTCACGCGGCGCCCCTCGTGTGCCGCACCTGGGACGCCGAACCGATCGCCGACGGCGGTGTCGCCGTCGACGGCGACCGGATCGCGGCGGTCGGCCCGCTCGCGGACCTGCTGGAGCGGTTCCCGGGCGCCCGGGTCCGGCGGTGGCCGGGCACGCTCGGCCCGGCGCTGGTGCACGAGGGCCCGCTGCCGGACGCGCCCAGCCCGCGCGAGCGGGTGCACGAGGTGCTGAAGCGGGGCGGCGGGGCCGTGCTGGCCGCGCACGCGGCCGACCCCGAGCTGCGGGCGGCGGCGGGTCGGGTCGGTGTGGCCGTGCTGGGGCGGGTACGTCCGGTGGCGGTCGCCGAGACCGGGCGCGCGGATCTGGCCGCCTTCGCGGAGGACGGCCGGTGCGTCGCGACGGTGCTGGGCGGACGGCTGGTGCATCGTCGGGCCTGACGGCCTGCGGCCGGGCGTCGTCAATGGCGTTACGGGTAATCACCACTTCGGGTGGCACTACCGTCGTATGTAGGACCGCGAACCGTACCTACGTCCACACTCGCGTCCATGGGAGCAGTTGGGACTACTCGCCGACGCGACGAGGTCGCCACCACGGACAACTGGATGTTTCCGCCCTCCGAGGGCTGGACGTTCGACCAGGTGAAGGATCTTGAGCTGCCCTTCGGCTGGGAACTCGTGGACGGAGGGATCACGGTTCGTGGACGGACGAAACTGTGGCACGACTGCGTGCGTGGCAAACTCCTCCGAGAGCTCGAGCAGGCGATGCCGGACAATTGCGCGGTCAACGTCGAGCGGTGTGTGATGTTGGACGAGAACAACGTCCGGAAGCCGGATGTGGTCGTCTTCGACGCGACGGACCTCGATATCTTCGCCGTGGAGTGCACCTCTGTGGACAGGGTGCGGCTGGCCGTGGAAGTGGTGTCGACCGGGTCGAAGAGTGAAGACCGGATTCGTAAGCCCGCGTTGTTCGCCGAGGCCAAGGTTCCGCATTACTGGCGCATCGAGCTTGAGTCGGACCGGCGCCTTGCCGTGCACGAGTTCTGGCTGCCCGTCGATTCACGGTCGTACATTCCGGCACCTATGCACCCGGTCCACCGGGAGAAGTTGGTCACGGAACTGCCATTCCCGGTCGAGATCGACCTGACGGCCTTGCTCAGGATCTGAGCAAGTGGCGCTCTCGCCGTCAGTGATCCGTCAGGACGCCGTCACCGCACGTCAGAGCCGCATCAAGGGGAGTCACCGCTACCGCTTCACCCACCAGGATGGAAACCGCGGGGACGGCCGCTCAGGCCGCTTCGCGATGCGCCCTGTGGAGGGCTCGGGCAACCATACGTACTGCCGGGCCGCAAGGACGCGCACGCCGGAGGAAGCATCGGCCGTCGAGGGGGCGGTCGGGCAGGGGCCGGCGGTCCCGGGAAGCGGGGGTTTCCGGGGCGGCGCAGTCGGCATCGCGGGGCGGCGGCCCGCCAAGGGGAGCGCGCCGTCCTCGACCAGGCGAATGGGGTACCGGCGCCCCGCGCCGGACGCGCACCGTGAACAATGGGGGCGTGACCCGAGCATCCCTGGACAAGCAGCCGCACGAAGTCGCCGCGATGTTCGACGACGTGGCGGCGAAATACGACCTGACCAACGACGTGCTGTCGCTCGGCCAGGCCCGCCTGTGGCGCAAGGCGGTGGCCCGCGCGGTGGCCGCGCGCCCGGGGGAGAAGGTGCTGGACCTCGCGGCCGGCACGGGCACCTCCTCGATGCCCTTCACCGCCGACGGCGCCTACGTCGTGCCGTGCGACTTCTCCGTCGGCATGCTGCGCGAGGGCAAGAAGCGCCACCCGTGGCTGCCGCTCACCGCCGGTGACGCCACCCGGCTTCCCTTCGCGGACGACGTGTTCGACGCCGTCACGATCTCCTTCGGGCTGCGCAATGTGCAGGAGACCGACACCGCGCTGCGCGAGCTGCTGCGGGTGACGAAGCCCGGTGGGCGCGTGGTGATCTGCGAGTTCAGCCACCCCACGTGGGCGCCGTTCCGCACCGTCTACACCGAGTACCTGATGCGGGCCCTGCCGCCGGTCGCGACGGCCGTCAGCAGCAACCCCGACGCCTACGTCTACCTCGCCGAGTCGATCCGCGCCTGGCCCGACCAGGCCGCGCTCGCGGCACGGCTCCAGCAGGCCGGCTGGTCCAAGGTCGCCTGGCGCAATCTGACGGGCGGAGTCGTGGCCCTGCACCGGGGGATCAAGCACGCCGGGTAACCCTTGGGCACGGCATACCCCGCAATTCGGGCGCGTATTGACGGTTTGTCATGGGCAGGGTGCGTGATCTGTACGATCATCCGCACCCCCCATCCGAACCGCCCGCCCGAATACGGGAGCACCATTGCCGTCGTTCTGTCCTGCCTGTGGTTCCGCGTTCGTCCAGGACGCGCGTTTCTGCATGAAGTGTGGCCGGGAGCGTCCGCAGGAGGCGGGTGCGGCTGCCTCGGCGACTCCGGCCGCCGTCTCGGCGACCCCGTCCGTGCCGCCCGCGGCACCGCCGTCCGTGCCGCCCGCGGCACCGCCGTCCGTGCCGCCCGCGGCACCGCCCCTGCCACCGCCGCCCTCGTCACCCGCGCCGCCTGCCTACGCGCCGCAGGGCGGCTACGCGCAGCCCGGCCCCGGCGCGCTGTTCCTGCGCCGGACGTTCACCGGCGACTGGCTGGGCTCGGCCAAGGCCGTCCTGTGGCCGACCGCCCTCCTGCTCGTCCTCGCGCTGGCGGTCTCCCTCCCCTCCTCGGACGACTACGAGGAGGCGGACTTCGCTCATTGGAGTGACCGCTTCCAGGTCGTCATCGCGGTCCTGATGCAGGGCCTCGGTGGCACCTTCGAGGTGGAGACCCGCCGCGGCGGCAGCCTCATCACCATGTTCGTCCAGGGCGGCGGCTCGCTGTCCGTATGGCTGCTGACGTTCACGCTCGCGTGGGCGGGCGCCGTGGCGCTCGGCGCGCGTCTGCTGCGCCGCTCGCGGCCGCAGGGCGCGGGCGGCGGCGCGGAGGCCGCGCTGCGGATCGGGCTGCTGTCGGGCGCGGTCGTGCTGGTGCTCGGCCTGTACGGGCAGCCGGACGTGAAGCTCTTCACGGTCGACACCTCCCCGGTGCTCGCCGCGCTGTTCACGTTCGCGCTGTCGGGCGCGGTGAGCGCGAGCGTGCTGTGCCGCGAGGAGCTCCTCGCCCGGTCCGGCGCGGGCGCGTTGATGGCCGTACGGGCGTGGGGCACCGCCCTGCGCGCCCTCGGTCTGACGGTCGCGCTCTGCGCCGTCGTCGTGTTCGTGGTCGTCGCCTCGCACGAGAGCGACGTGTCCGGCTGGGGTGTGCTGGCCTCGCTGCTGGTCCTCGTCAACCTGGCGCTCATGGCGCTCGGGCTGTCGTGGGGCGCGAGCGTGGAGGCGTCGGCCGCCAAGGGCCGCGGTGGCGAGGAGGGCGGCACCTTCGGGCTCTCCCAACTCGGTGACACCTACGGCGGCTGGGCCCAGACCGGCGCGCTGGCGCTCGGCGTCGTGTGCGCGGTGATCCTGGCCCTCCTGCTGGCACGGCGCTCGGCCGACCGGCGCGAACAGATCCTCTCCGGGGCCTTCTTCCTCGGGGCGTTCTGGCTGCTGTCCCTCGTCTCCGGCGCGGAGATGGAGATGTCGGCGGGGACGAGCTTCGGTTACGGCTCGCAGTCCGGCGGGGGCCGGATGGGGCCGAACGTCGGTGAGTCGCTGCTGTTCGGCCTGCTGTGGACGGCGGGAGCGGTGCTCCTGGCCGCGTTCCTCACCCGTACCGGACGCACGACACCGGGCGTCCCGCCGGGCTACCCGGCACCGCCGGTGGCGTGGCCGGCCCCTGCGGCGCCCACGGCACCCGCCGCACCCGCCGCACCCGCAGCGCCCACCGGGCCTCCCGCAGCGCCCGCACAGCCGCCGGTCGCCCCGGCGGTGTCGGCGGCCCCCGCGGCTCCTGCCGCCCCTCCCGCACCCGAGGTGCCGACGGCCGTCACGGACGTCACCCCGGCCCCGGTGGCTCCCGCGGCAACTCCGCCGCGCCGCACCGGCCGTAGCCGGATCTTCATGTGGGTGGCCGTCGGTCTCGCCGCCTTCGTGGTGGGCGGCGCCGCCGCGGGCGGTGTGCTGCTGATGAACAAGAAGAACGACGAGAAGAGCGGCGGCGGGACCGCCCAGGCGAACAAGCCCGCCGCGAGCCCGGCAGAGGGCGCGAAGGCGAGCGGCGGCCCGGCCACGGCGCAGCCGCCCGCCTCTCCCTCCACGTCCCCCTCCATGTCCCCCTCCACCTCTCCGTCCTCCCCGGCCCCGTTCCACGACGGGCCCGTTCCGGAGAAGGACCTGCCCAGCGGCTACTCGACGACGATCGCCCCCGAGGGCTTCTCGGTCGTGCTGCCCGACGGCTGGCACCGCATGGACAAGGGCAGCGGCCAGATCGACTTCGTGGGCTCCACGGGCTTCCGCCACCTGCGCGTCGGCATCGCCAGGGACCTCGGGAAGTCCGCGCACGACCACTTCCTGGAGCTGGAGAAGGTGGTCTCCCGGCAGGACGGCTACCAGCGGGTCCAGCTGACGGCCAACAGGTTCCAGGGCAAGCCGGGCGCGCTGTGGGAGTGGACGTACAAGGAGAAGGGCTCCGGCCGTCTCGTGCGCTCCATCGACCAGGCGTACATCGACGACACCGGCACCGAGTACGCCATCCAGTACGAGGACTACGACGAGAACTGGACCGCTACGCGGACCGTCTTCGACAACGCGGTGCGGTACTGGAGGGTCGCCCCGCTCGACATCGACTAGCGGGGGCCGCTCCGGGCGGAAGGGTACGGGGTGGCCACTGGCCGCCCGTACCCGTCCGGCTCATAGACTCGGTCGTGACCAGCCCCTCGCCGAACGGGAGAGCCGACCGTGACCGACTCAGAGCGCAGCGCCGATGTGATCGTGGTCGGGGCGGGTCCCGCCGGCTCGACCACCGCGTACTACCTGGCCAAGGCGGGGCTCGACGTCCTCCTGCTGGAGAAGACGGCGTTCCCGCGCGAGAAGGTGTGCGGTGACGGCCTGACCCCGCGGGCCACCAAGCAGCTCGTCTCCATGGGGATCGACATCTCCGAGGAGGCGGGCTGGCTGCGCAACAAGGGCCTGCGCATCATCGGCGGCGGCGTCCGCCTCCAGCTCGACTGGCCGGACCTCGCCTCCTACCCCGACTACGGCCTGGTCCGTAAGCGCGACGACTTCGACGAGCAGCTCGCCCGCCAGGCCCAGAAGGCCGGCGCCCGGCTGTACGAGCGCTGCAACGTGGGCGCGCCCGTCATCGACGACCGCACGGGCCGCATCACCGGCGTGCACGCCAAGCTCGGCGAGGAGAAGACGCCGGTCACCTTCCACGCCCCCCTGGTGGTCGCCGCCGACGGCAACTCCACCCGGCTCTCCCTCGCGATGGGCCTGCACCGCCGCGAGGACCGCCCGATGGGCGTGGCCGTCCGTACGTACTTCACCTCCCCGCGCCACGACGACGACTACCTGGAGTCGTGGCTGGAGCTGTGGGACCGGCGCGGCGCCACCGACCGGCTGCTGCCCGGCTACGGCTGGATCTTCGGCATGGGCGACGGCACGTCCAACGTCGGCCTCGGCGTCCTGAACACCTCCAACTCCTTCAAGGAGCTGGACTGGCGCGAGATCCTCAAGGCGTGGTGCGCCTCGATGCCGGAGGACTGGGGCTACACCCCGGACAACATGACGATGCCGATCCGCGGCGCCGCACTCCCGATGGCCTTCAACCGCCAACCGCACTACACGCGCGGCCTGTTGCTCGTCGGCGACGCGGGCGGCCTGGTCAATCCGTTCAACGGCGAGGGCATCGCCTACGCCATGGAGTCCGGCCAGCTCGCCGCGGACGTCATCGTCCAGGCCCACGCCCGCTCCTCCTACGCCCAGCGCGAGCTGGCCCTCCAGCGCTACCCGAAGGTCCTCAAGGACACCTACGGCGGCTACTACACGCTGGGCCGCGCGTTCGTGAAGCTCATCGGCAACCCGAAGGTCATGCAGATCGCGACGCAGCGCGGTCTGACGCACCCGCTGCTGATGAAGTTCACGCTCAAGATGCTGGCGAACCTGACGGACCCGACGGGCGGCGACGCGATGGACCGCATCATCAACGGGCTGAGCAAGGTGGCTCCGCGCTCCTGACGGCGGTCGGCGCGCGCCGCCCGGCGCGCGCCTACGCCGGCCCGTCCGCGAAGCGCCGTACGTAGCGCCGCTGCCAGGGAGTCTCGACGGCGTGCGGGTCGTAGTGCTCGCGGACGAAGGCCACCGCCCGGTCGGCCGGCACCCCGTCGAGCACGGCGATGCAGGCCAGAGCCGTCCCGGTGCGCCCCCGGCCGCCCCCGCAGGCCACCTCGACCCGGTCGCCACCGGCCCGCTCCCAGGCCTCGCCCAGCACGCCCCGGGCATCCGCGCCCCGGGCGGGCAGCCGGAAGTCCGGCCACCGCAACCACCGTGCCTCCCAGGGCACTTCGGGCGGCTGCTTGCCGAGCAGATACACGGCGAAGGTGGGCGTGACCCCGGCCGGCAGGGCCCGCCGCAGCCCCCGCCCGCGCACGAGCCGCCCGGACGGCAGCGTCAGCACACCGGCGGCGTTCGGATCCCAGGTCTCGGTCACGCCCGCCACGATAATCGGCTCCGGCCGCATCCGAGGGCGGTTCACGCCCGGGGGCCGGGCCGGCCGCCGCGCCACGACGCGTACAGGCCGGACAGTGCGATGGCGATCGTCGCCAGGGACTGCGGCGCCACGCCCAGGCAGATGAGGACGATGCCCGTGGCGAGTACGGCGACGAAGACGATGAGGTCGTGCGACCCCTGCTTGTTGTTGCGCATTGAGGCTCTCCCCCGCTTGCTGTGGTGTATCACCCACGGTCGAGGGGGAGGGGTGTGCTGCGGCAGGTGCAGCGGTGCTGCCGGGCGGTCGGCAGCACCCGAGCGGCGATCGGGGGATTCCGTGACGGAGTTACGGCAGTTCGGGCAGGGGCTCTCGCGCGAGATGCGGGCACTGGCGGAAGCATTGCGCGGGCTCTTCGTGGGGCTGAGGATCTCCGAGAGGCGCTATGCCGCCCGCAGGCGCTATGACTCCTCGACGATCTCCCGCTACCTCAGTGGCCAACGGCTGCCGCCGTGGGAGTTCGTCCTCAACCTGCTGCACGACGTCGCGGAGGAACGGGGCACGGTGCCGACCGCCGAGACGACGGAGATGCTGCGCTCCCTGCACCTCGCCGCGCTCGAGGCGGGCAAGAGCCCCACCCACAGGATTCAACTGCTCGAACAGCGGTTGGCGCTGGCCGATGAGCAGGCACGGCGGGTGGCCACGCGCGAGCGGTGGCTGGAGGACACCCTGCGGGACCGGGAGCATCGCATCCGGGACCTGCAGATGCAGTTCCGTGAACTCCAGGCCTCGATCTCCCTGGACCCCGGGCCACCCGTCGACGACGGGGATGCCGACGGCATGGACAGGGGTGCCGAACGGGCGCGGCTGTGCGCGGAGATCCGGCAGCTGAAGGAGGAGCTGGAGCAGGCCCGGGCCTTGCACCGGCAGGCGGAGGAACGCTGTGACCAGCTCGAACGACAACTGGCCGAAGCCGAGACCGAAGACGGTCCACGCGAGGACGGGCCGGGCGGGTCGACGGCCGTCGGCCCCGTGGGCGGCGACGGGAGCGCGCATCGCAACGTCATCCACGGCGATGTCGTCTACAACATCAGCTCGACGGAGACGGGCATCGACGAGCGGTTCGCCGATGCCATGACGGTGCAGTTGCTGATCGATGGCCGGATCATGAGCAACGGCCTGCTCCTCGGCCCCACGACCGTCGTCACCACGTGGTCGGCGATCGGGCCCCCTGGCACAGCGGAGCCGGTGGCGGTCGTAGCGAACAACAAGCGCGTGGACGCGACCGTGGTGGAGTGGCTGCCGTCCGAGGACCGGACGAGTCCGGAGGCATTCCCGAGGCTGGCGGTACTGCGGCTGGCCTCTCCCGTCGCCGCGTCCGTGCCGGCCGTCGAGATCGACATGCAGCCCTCCCCGGGCAGCCGACTGCTGGTCAGCGGATACGGCAGCGATCACAAGCCGGCGGGGCACTATTCGTGCCTGCTGGAGGTCAAGGGCCGGACCGGTAGCTGGGTGCGGGTGGAGGGAGAGCTCGTCCCCGGCCTCGGGGGCGCTCCGGCCTTCCACGTCGGGACCGGTGCGCTGGTGGGGCTGGTCAGCTCCCGGTTCCGCGACGCCCCCAAGGGCCTGCTGGCCCCCGCCGAATCCCTCCGCGACCTGACCACCCTGTCCTGGCCGGACTAGGGCAGGCGGCGTCAGGCCGGCTTGCGGGCCTCGATCAGGAAGCGGGTCGCGTGCGCGACGAAGGGGCCCTCGGCCCGGATGCGTTCGTCGAGCTCGCGCAGCCGGTCGCGGTACCGGTCGACGGTGAAGCCGGGGACCATCCAGATCACCTTACGCAGGAAGTAGATCACCGCGCCGATGTCGAAGAACTCGGTCCGCAGGGACTCCAGCCGCAGGTCGTGGACCTGAAGGCCGGCCGCCTCCGCCTCCCGCCGTTCGTCGTCGGGGTGGCGCCTGCGGCGGATCTCCTCGGGCTGCGGGCCGAGGAAGTACTCGACCAGCTCGAAGACGCTGGCCGGGCCGACGTGCTGGGCGAGGTAGGTGCCGCCGGGCCGGAGCACCCGGGCGATCTCCGACCACCACACCGTGGCGGGGTGACGGCTGGTCACCAGGTCGAAGGCCGCGTCGGCGAACGGCAGGGGCGGCTCGTCGGGGTCCGCGACGACGACCGCCCCGAGCGGGTGCAGCAGCTCGGTCGCCTTGGTGACGTTCGGCGGCCAGGATTCCGTGGCCACCATCAGGGCGGGCAGCTTCGGCACCCCGGCGAGGACCTCACCGCCGCCCGTCTGGATGTCGAGAGCGGCGGACGCGCGGGCCAGGTGCTCGCCCATCGTGCGCTGGTAGCCCCAGGAGGGGCGCTGTTCGGTGGCCCGGCCGTCCAGCCAGGAGAAGTCCCAGCCGTCGACCGGGACGGTCTCGGCCTCGGCCACCAGTTCCTCAAAGGTTCGTGCCATACCGGGATTGTCGCGGCAAAACACTCGGCGGCCAAGCGAATTGTCCCGCGTCGGGGCGTCCGCCGCACACGGCGAAGGCCGCCGTCCCGAGCGGAGGGAACGGCGGCCTTCGGAAGAATGCTGGGGGTACCCCGCGTCACATGACGCGAACGGCACCCGTCGGCGGGGAGTAGCTCATCGAGCGCTCGACGACACCCGTGCTCGGGTTCTGCGCGCCGATGAACTTGCCGTCGCCGATGTACACGCCCACGTGGTACGCGCTGCCGGCGGAGCCCCAGTAGAGGATGTCGCCGACCTGGAGGTTGTCGAGGGACACCGCGGTGCCCGCCGTCGACTGGTCCTGCGAGATGCGGGGGAGGTCGATGCCGATCTGGCTGTAGGCCGACATGACCAGGCCCGAGCAGTCGAAGGAGGAGGGGCCGGTGGAGCCCATCACGTACGCCTTGCCGACCTGCGCCTTGAGGTAGGAGACCAGCGTCGCGGCCGAGCCCGTGGCGGAGGAACCGGCGGTGGAGCCGGAGCCTGCGGTCTCGGTGCCCTCGGAGGAGTCGGCGGAAGCGGACTTGGTGCCCAGGTCCGAACGGTCGGAGGTGCGGGAGGCGCGGGCCTGCGCGGCCTCCTTCTCCTTGGCCTCGGCGACCTTCTTCTCGGCCTCGGCCTTGCGGTCGGCCTCGTCCTTGACCTTCTTGGCCTCGGCGCGGGCCTCGCCCTCGGCCTTCTCCTGCTGCGCCTGGACCTCGTAGTCGAAGGCGGCCTGGTGCGTGGAGGCGGCGCTCTGCGTGATGGAGGCGGCGAGGGCGGCGTTGATCGCCGGCATCTCCATCGTCGACTCGACGGGCTTCTCAGCGGCGTTGGCCGCCGCCGCCCCGGTCACCGCGAGGGTGCCGAGGACACCGCCTGCAACGCCGGTGCGGACCACCCAGGACTGCGTCGCACGGCGGGGCTTCCGGTGGCTGGTTATCTGCGCGTTCGGGGACATGGAACAACGGCTATCAGTCCCCGTAGGTTGAGATCAACAAAAGTGGCGTGCGCCACAATCGCCGCGCTCGCGCCTGGAATTCGGACTTTTCGCCCCCGGGGTCGTCGCGGCCGTGACCTGTCCGTAACCCGCGATCATGTGCCTCAGCATGGCATTTGGCCATCCGCGCCGCCCATTGGACGGCCTATCACTTTTACGGCACGCCCGTCGAGGCTTCCCCTCGAATCCGCATCGGAAACCTGCCGTCGCGTGGCGGACGTCACGCCACTCCCGCCCCGTGCGCCCTTCCCGGATCGGGGTGCGAATCGGAGCACACGTCGTGATCGAGGGGCGGCGGGTACCGGTGGATGACTGCCGTCGTCCCACCGAGTGGCACTCCCTTATCAGTTGACGGGTGCTATTGCCAATTTGCCTGGACCGGCCATGGCTTGATAATGGCTCACCCCTTCCGACCAGCGCGGACGCCCCTGAATGTCACCTCTCGTGATCACTCGGCCGCTTCGCGTATGAAGATCACTGCTCATCCGACTTGATGATCGTTCGTCAGGTGGCGTAGATCACAAACACCGGCGCGTACCCCGTGTCGCAGATCACAGACCGGCGGGCATAGGATGCAGGCGACCCGGGCTTGTGAACTGCCTCACATGGGGGTGATCTTCGTGGCGACGCCGCGGCCCCCGGCCTTGAGCGCGGTCCGCCCGCCGGGTCCGGTCAGCCAGCAGTCAGCGTCGACTGGAAGGAGCGAGGAGCGGTGAACGCCTACGCGCCCATCCTCGTACTGGGAGCCCTCGGAGCAGGCTTCGCGATCTTCTCCGTGGTCATGGCCTCGCTCATCGGGCCCAAGAGGTACAACCGCGCCAAGCTCGAGGCCTATGAATGCGGCGTCCAACCGACCCCGCAGCCGGCCGGTGGCGGGCGCTTCCCGATCAAGTACTACCTGACGGCGATGCTCTTCATCGTCTTCGACATCGAGATCGTCTTCCTCTATCCCTGGGCCGTCACCTTCGACGCCCTGGGGTTGTTCGGGCTCGTGGAGATGCTGCTCTTCGTGCTCACCGTCTTCGTCGCCTACGCCTATGTCTGGCGGCGCGGCGGCCTGGAATGGGACTAGGGGGCACCAACCGTGGGACTCGAAGAGAAGCTGCCCAGCGGCTTCGCGCTGACCACCGTCGAGCAGGCCGCCGGCTGGGTCCGCAAGTCGTCCGTCTTCCCGGCCACCTTCGGCCTGGCCTGCTGCGCCATCGAGGTGATGTCGACCGGCGCCGGGCGCTACGACCTCGCCCGCTTCGGCATGGAGATCTTCCGTGGCTCGCCCCGCCAGGCCGATCTGATGATCGTGGCCGGGCGGGTCAGCCAGAAGATGGCGCCGGTGCTGCGCCAGATCTACGACCAGATGCCGAACCCCAAGTGGGTGATCTCCATGGGGGTCTGCGCCTCCAGCGGCGGCATGTTCAACAACTACGCCATCGTGCAGGGCGTCGACCACATCGTGCCGGTCGACATCTATCTGCCCGGCTGCCCGCCCCGCCCCGAGATGCTGATGGACGCGATCCTGAAGCTGCACCGGAAGATCCAGGGCGAGAAGCTCGGCGCGCACCGCGAGGAAGCGGAGCGCGAGGCGGAGCAAACGGCGCTGAAGGCCCTGCCGTTGATCGAGATGAAGGGTCTGCTGCGGTGAGCGAGCAGGAACAGGCGCCGGACGAGCGGCTCCCGGGCCAGCGCGGCGAGCAGGGCGAGGCCATCCGGGTCCAGCGCGGCATGTTCGGCGTCGGGAACGGCGGCGACACCAGCGGCTACGGCGGCCTGGTGCGGACCGTACGGCTGCCGGGAGCGTCGAACCGCCCGTACGGCGGCTGGTTCGACGAGGTGGCCGACGAGCTGGAGGGCGCCCTCGAAGAGCAGGGCCTCCTCCCGGAGAACGCGATCGAGAAGACCGTCGTCGACCGCGGCGAGATCACCTTCCACATCGCCCGCGAACACCTGCCGCGCGTCGCCCGCACCCTGCGCGACGACCCGGCGCTCCGCTTCGAGCTGTGCACCGGCGTGAGCGGAGTGCACTTCGAGGGCGACAAGGGACGCGAGCTGCACGCGGTCTACCACCTGCGCTCGATCACCCACAACCGGCTGATCAGGCTGGAGGTCAGCGCCCCCGACAGCGATCCGCACGTGCCGTCGATCGTCGACGTCTATCCGACCAACGACTGGCACGAGCGCGAGACCTACGACTTCTTCGGCCTGATCTTCGACGGCCACCCGGCGCTCACGCGGATCTTCATGCCGGCCGACTGGCAGGGCCACCCGCAGCGCAAGGACTACCCCCTCGGCGGCATCCCCGTCGAGTACAAGGGCGCCCAGATCCCGGCTCCGGACCAGCGGAGGTCGTACAGCTGATGAGCACTCCCCGAGCCAGTGCCCGCGACACCACCGAGGGCCCCGTCTACACCGTCACCGGCGGCGACTGGGACGAGATCGCGGCGGCGGCCAAGCGGGCCGACGACGAGCGGATCATCGTCAACATGGGCCCCCAGCACCCCTCCACCCACGGGGTGCTCCGCCTCATCCTGGAGATCGACGGCGAGACGGTCACCGAGGCCCGCTGCGGCATCGGCTATCTCCACACCGGCATCGAGAAGAACCTCGAGTACCGCAACTGGACGCAGGGCACCACCTTCGTCACGCGCATGGACTACCTCACCTCGTTCTACAACGAGACGGCGTACTGCATGGGCGTGGAGCGGCTGCTCGGCATCGAGGACCAGGTCCCGGACCGGGCCACGATCGTCCGCGTGATGCTGATGGAGCTCAACCGCATCTCCTCGCACCTGGTGTGCATCGCCACCGGCGGCATGGAGCTCGGCGCCACCACGATCATGATCTACGGCATCCGGGACCGCGAGATGATCCTGGACCTCTACGAGCTGATCACCGGGCTGCGGCTGAACCACGCCTACATCCGGCCCGGCGGGCTCGCCCAGGACCTGCCCCCGGGCGCGGTGGACGCGGTGCGCGAATTCGTGAAGAAGATGCGCAAGAACTTCCCCGAGTACGACAAGCTCGCCACCGGCAACCCGATCTTCAAGGGCCGGTTGCAGGACGTCGGTTATCTCGACCTCGCCGGCTGCATGGCCCTCGGCGCGACGGGCCCGATCCTGCGCGCCGCCGGCCTCCCGCACGACCTGCGCAAGGCCCAGCCCTACTGCGGCTACGAGACGTACGACTTCGACGTGCCGACCGCCGACACGTGCGATGCCTACGGGCGCTTCCTCATCCGGCTGGAGGAGATGCGCCAGTCGCTGCGGATCGTCGAACAGTGCCTGGACCGGCTGGAGCCGGGCCCGGTCATGGTGGCCGACAAGAAGATCGCCTGGCCCGCCCAGCTGGCGCTCGGCCCGGACGGCCTCGGCAACTCCCTCGACCACATCAAGAAGATCATGGGCACCTCGATGGAGGCCCTGATCCACCACTTCAAGCTGGTGACGGAGGGCTTCCGGGTACCGCCCGGGCAGGTGTACGTGGCGGTGGAATCCCCCAAGGGCGAGCTGGGCGTGCACGTGGTCAGCGACGGCGGCACCCGCCCCTACCGCGTCCACTTCCGCGACCCCTCCTTCACCAACCTCCAGTCCATGGCGGCGATGTGCGAGGGCGGCCAGGTGGCCGACGTCATCGTCGCCGTCGCGTCCATCGACCCCGTGATGGGAGGCGTCGACCGGTGAGTGCCACATCGAGCAGTCAAGGGGTGCAGCTGGGGATGCCGCAGCTCCCCGCCCCCGACTACCCCGCCGAGGTCCGCGCCCGGCTCGACGCGGACGCGAAGGAGGTGATCGCCCGCTACCCCGACAGCCGCAGTGCGCTGCTGCCGCTGCTGCACCTCGTACAGGCCGAGGAGGGGCACGTCACCCGCACCGGTGTCCGCTTCTGCGCCGAGCAGCTCGGCCTGACCACCGCCGAGGTCACCGCGGTCTCGACCTTCTACACCATGTACCGCCGCCGGCCCAGTGGCGATTACCAGGTGGGGGTCTGCACCAACACCCTGTGCGCGGTGCTCGGCGGCGACGCCATCTTCGACGCGCTGAAAGAGCACCTGGGCGTCGGCAACGAGGAGACGACCCCCGACGGCAAGGTCACCCTCGAACACATCGAGTGCAACGCGGCCTGCGACTTCGCGCCCGTCGTGATGGTCAACTGGGAGTTCTTCGACAACCAGACCGTCGAGAGCGCCAAGCGGCTCGTCGACGACCTGCGGGCGGGACGCACCGTCGCGCCCACACGCGGCGCGCCCCTGTGCACCTACCAGGAGACGGCCCGCATCCTGGCCGGCTTCCCCGACGAGCGGCCGGGCGCCGTCGAGGCGACCGGTGGTGCCGGGCACGCCTCGCTGGCGGGGCTCCGGCTGGCCCGGGGCGAGAGCGGCCCGGCCCGGGTCGGCCCCCCGCGCGGCGGCGTACCGCAGCAGGACACCCCGCAGCATCACGACGAACAGCCGCCCCAGCGGCACCCCAGCTCGCACGACGCACCCCAGAAGACGTCCGACTCCGACCCGGACTTCCCGGCCGGGCCGATCGCCGAGGAGGGGGAGGGATGACCGTGGCAGCCGCTCTCAACGAAACCAGTCCCGAGAAGCTGCTCGCACCCGTGCTGAGCGCCTTCTGGGACCAGCCGGAGTCCTGGACGCTGGAGACCTACCGGCGCCACGACGGCTACCAGGGCCTGCGCAAGGCACTCGCGATGTCCCCCGACGAAGTGATCGCCTACGTCAAGGACTCCGGGCTGCGCGGCAGGGGCGGCGCGGGCTTCCCGACCGGGATGAAATGGCAGTTCATCCCGCAGGGCGACGGCAAACCGCACTACCTCGTCGTCAACGCGGACGAGTCCGAGCCGGGCACCTGCAAGGACATCCCGCTGCTCTTCGCCAATCCGCACTCCCTCATCGAGGGCATGCTGATCGCCTGTTACGCGATCCGCTCGGAACACGCCTTCATCTATCTGCGCGGCGAGACCGTCCCCGTACTGCGCCGGCTGCACGAGGCCGTGCGCGAGGCCCGCGCGGCGGGCTACCTCGGCCGGAACATCCTGGGCAGCGGACTCGACCTCGAGATCACCGTGCACGCGGGGGCGGGGGCGTACATCTGCGGCGAGGAAACGGCACTCCTCGACTCGCTCGAAGGCCGTCGCGGCCAGCCCCGGCTCCGGCCCCCCTTCCCCGCGGTCGCCGGCCTCTACGCCTGCCCCACCGTGGTGAACAACGTCGAGTCCATCGCCTCGGTTCCCGCGATCCTCAACCGCGGTAAGGACTGGTTCCGTTCGATGGGCAGCGAGAAGTCGCCAGGCTTCACGCTCTACTCCCTCAGCGGCCATGTCGCGGGCCCCGGCCAGTACGAGGCGCCGCTGGGGATCACGCTGCGCCAGCTGCTGGAGATGAGCGGCGGCATGCGCCCCGGCCACCGCCTGAAGTTCTGGACCCCGGGCGGCTCGTCCACCCCGATGTTCACCGACGAGCACCTCGACGTGCCGCTCGACTACGAGGCGGTGGGCGCCGCCGGATCGATGCTCGGCACCAAGGCCCTGCAGTGCTTCGACGAGACGACCTGCGTGGTGCGGGCCGTCACCCGCTGGACCGAGTTCTACGCCCACGAGTCCTGCGGCAAGTGCACACCCTGCCGCGAAGGCACGTACTGGCTGGTGCAGTTGCTCCGCGACATCGAAGCCGGCAAGGGGCGCATGGCCGACCTCGACAAGATCAACGACATCGCCGACAACATCAACGGCAAGTCCTTCTGCGCGCTCGGCGACGGCGCCGCGAGCCCGATCTTCTCCTCGCTGAAGTACTTCCGCGAGGAGTACGAACGGCACATCACCGGCAAGGGCTGCCCCTTCGACCCGGCCGCGTCGACGGTGTGGGCCGACGACACCAGGACGTCGCACCCGGAGGTGCACGCATGACCGTCACCACGTCCGCCCCCTCCGGAGGAGAGGCGGCACCGCCGCCGGACGATCTCGTCTCCGTCACCATCGACGGCATCGCCCTCTCCGTGCCCAAGGGCACGCTCGTCATCCGGGCCGCCGAGCTGCTCGGCATCGAGATCCCCCGGTTCTGCGACCACCCGCTGCTCGACCCGGCCGGCGCCTGCCGCCAGTGCATCGTCGAGGTCGAGGGCCAGCGCAAGCCGATGGCGTCCTGCACCATCACCTGCACCGACGGCATGGTGGTCAGGACCCAGCTCACCTCGCCCGTCGCCGAGAAGGCCCAGCGCGGGGTGATGGAGCTGCTGCTCATCAACCACCCGCTCGACTGCCCCGTCTGCGACAAGGGCGGCGAGTGCCCCCTGCAGAACCAGGCGATGTCCGCCGGGCAGTCCGACACCCGCTTCGAGGGCCCCAAGCGCACGTTCGAGAAGCCGGTGCCGCTCTCCCCCCAGGTGCTGCTGGACCGCGAGCGCTGCGTGCTGTGCGCGCGCTGCACCCGCTTCTCCGAGCAGATCGCGGGCGACCCGATGATCGAGCTCCTGGAGCGCGGCGCGCTCCAGCAGGTCGGCACGGGCGAGGGCGACCCCTTCGAGTCGTACTTCTCGGGCAACACCATCCAGATCTGCCCGGTGGGGGCGCTCACTTCGGCGGCGTACCGCTTCCGCGCCCGGCCCTTCGACCTGGTCTCCTCGCCGACGGTCTGCGAGCACTGCGCGGGCGGCTGCGCGACGCGCACGGACCACCGGCGCGGCAAGGTCATGCGCCGCCTCGCCGCCGACGACCCCGAGGTCAACGAGGAATGGGTGTGCGACAAGGGCCGCTTCGCGTTCCGCTACGCGCAGCGGCCGGACCGGCTGACGCACCCGCTCGTGCGGAACGCCGACGGCGTACTGGAGCCGGCGAGCTGGCCCGAGGCGCTCGACGCCGCGGCCCGCGGGCTGTCCGCCGCGCGCGGCCGGGCCGGGGTGCTCACGGGCGGACGGCTGACGGTCGAGGACGCCTACGCCTACGCCAAGTTCGCCCGCGTCGCCCTCGACACCCATGACATCGACTTCCGCGCCCGCGTGCACAGCGCGGAAGAGGCCGACTTCCTCGCGGCCCGGATCGCCGGCCGCGGCCGGGACATCGACGGCGGCGGGCTGACGTACGCGGCGCTGGAGAAGGCCCCGGCGGTGCTGCTCGTCGGATTCGAGGCGGAGGAGGAGGCGCCCGGGGTGTTCCTGCGGCTGCGCAAGGCGCACCGCAAGCACGGGCAGCGCCTCTTCGCCCTCGCCACGCACGCCACGCGCGGGCTGGTGAAGGCCGGCGGCACGCTGCTGCCCGCCGCCCCCGGCACCGAGACCGAGTGGCTGCGGGCGCTGGCGGACACCACCGGTCTCTCCGGCGGGCTCGACACGGGTGGCCGGGCCGCGGCCGACGCGCTGCGCGCCCCCGGCTCGGTGATCGTCGTGGGGGAGCGGACGGCGGCCGTGCCGGGCGCCCTGACCGCCGCCGTGGCGGCCGCCACGACGACGGGGGCGAGCCTGGTGTGGATCCCGCGCCGGGCGGGCGAGCGGGGCGCGCTGGAGGCGGGCGCCCTGCCGGGCCTGCTGCCGGGCGGCCGTCCGGCCACCGACCCGCGCGCGCGGGAGGAGACGGCCGTCGCGTGGGGCACGGGTGAACTGCCCCGCAGCCCCGGCCGGGACACCGGCCAGATCATCGAGGCGGCCGCCACGGGCGAGCTGGGTGCCCTGGTGGTGGCCGGGGTGGAGGTCGCGGACCTGCCCGACCCGGCACGCGCGCGTACCGCGCTGGACGCCATCGGCTTCCTCGTCAGCCTGGAACAGCGGCCGAGCGAGGTGACGGACCGGGCGGACGTGGTGCTGCCGGTCGCCGCGGTGGCGGAGAAGTCGGGCACGTTCCTCAACTGGGAGGGCCGGGCCCGCCCGTTCGAGCTCGCGATCAAACCGGACCAGGTGACGCGGCGCCATCTCATGCCGGACATCCGGGTGCTGCACATGCTCGCGGACGCCATGGGCGCGGCCCTCGCGCTGCCGGACGTCCCGGCCGCACGGGCGGAAATGGCCCGGCTCGGCACCTGGACCGGCGCGCACGCGGCGGACCCGGCCGAGTCCGCCCGCCCGCTGCCCGCCCCCCGGCCCGGCGAAGCGGTCCTCGCGGGCCACCGGCTGCTGCTCGACGAGGGACGGCTGCAGGACGGCGACGAAGCCCTCGCCGGCACCCGGCACGCGGCGCTCGCCCGGCTCTCCGCCGCCACGGCGGCGGAGGCGGGGGTGCGCGACGGCCAGCCGCTGGCGGTGACCGGCCCGGCCGGGACGGTGCGGCTGCCGCTCGCCGTCACGGCCATGCCGGACCGGGTGGTGTGGCTGCCGCTGAACTCCGTCGGCGGCTCGGTCGCCGACGCGGTGGGCGCGAGCCCGGGCGCGCTCGTACGGATCGGCCCGGACACCTCCGGGGCGGATACGGCCGGCACCGGTGCGCGGGAGGTCCGGCTGTGATCACGAACCTCGCCCCGCTCCACGAACTGGCCGCCGAGGACCTGTCGATGTTCGGCCGGGACCCCTGGTGGCTGATCGCCCTCAAGGCGGTCTTCTGCTTCGCGTTCGTCATGGTGACCGTGCTGCTCTCGATCGTCTTCGAGCGCAAGATCGTCGCCTGGATGCAGTTGCGCATCGGCCCCAACCGGCACGGCCCCTGGGGCATGCTGCAGTCCCTCGCGGACGGCATCAAGCTGATGCTCAAAGAGGACGTGATCGTCAAGCGCGCCGACAAGGCGGTCTATCTCCTCGCCCCGGTCGTCGCCGCCGTCCCGGCCTTCATGGCGATCGCGGTGATCCCCTTCGGCCCGGCCGGCAACGAGGTCTCCATCTTCGGCCAGCGCACGACGATGCAGCTCACCGATCTGCCGATCGCGGTGCTCTACATCCTGGCCACCGCCTCCATCGGCATCTACGGCATCGTCCTCGCGGGCTGGTCCTCCGGCTCGACCTATCCGCTGCTCGGCGGGCTGCGCTCCTGCGCGCAGATGATCTCCTACGAGATCGCGATGGGCGTCTCCTTCGCCGCCGTCTTCCTCTACTCCGGTTCCATGTCGACGTCGACGATCGTCGACGCGCAGGAGGACCGCTGGTATGTGCTGCTGCTGCCGGTGTCCTTCCTGATCTACATCGTGTCGATGGTCGGCGAGACCAACCGGGCGCCGTTCGACCTGCCCGAGTCCGAGGGCGACCTGGTCGGCGGCTTCAACACCGAGTACTCGTCGATCAAGTTCGCGATGTTCATGCTGGCCGAGTACGTCAACATGGTCACGGTCTCGGCGGTCGCGGTGACGCTCTTCCTGGGCGGCTGGCGGGCCCCGTACCCGGTCTCGGCGTTCTGGGAGGGCGCGAACCACGGCTGGTGGCCGATGCTCTGGTTCGTCATCAAGCTCCAGCTGCTGCTGTTCTTCTTCATCTGGCTGCGCGGCACGCTGCCGCGGCTGCGCTACGACCAGTTCATGAAGCTGGGGTGGAAGGTCCTCATCCCCGTCTCGATGGTCTGGCTGATGCTCGTCGCCACGGTGCGGGCGCTGCGCAACGAGCGGTACGACTTCCAGGAGATCGTGCTCTACGTCGGCGGCGCGGTCGTCGCGATCCTGCTGGTCTCCTTCGTGTTCGACATCTTCCGCGACCGCGGCGGGCAGCGGGACGGCGCCGACGGCGTGCCCGCCGAGCCGGGGCCCGGCTTCGACCCGATGGCGGGCGGCTTCCCCGTGCCGCCGCTGCCCGGGCAGACCCTGCCGCCGGTGCCCCGCCGGCGGTCGCGCCAGGACCGCGAGCTGATTGTCAGTGGTGGCGTCGATACTCTCAGTGACGACTCCCGTGACGGAAAGGAGGCCGGTGGTGCCTGCTGAGCCCTCCCGGGGGGACACCCCCCGGACCCCCTTCCAGAACCCCGTGGCCGGCTTCGGCGTGACCTTCAAGGCCATGTTCAAGAAGCGGCTCACCGAGCAGTACCCGGAGGAGAAAAAGCTCACCGCCCCCCGCTTCCACGGCCGTCACCAGCTCAACCGCCACCCCGACGGCCTGGAGAAGTGCGTCGGCTGCGAGCTGTGCGCGTGGGCCTGCCCGGCGGACGCGATCTATGTGGAGGGTGCGGACAACACCGACGAGGAGCGCTACTCCCCGGGTGAGCGCTACGGCCGCGTCTACCAGATCAATTACCTGCGCTGCATCCTCTGCGGCCTGTGCGTCGAGGCGTGCCCCACCCGGGCACTGACGATGACCAACGACTACGAGCTGGCCAACACCACTCGCGCCTCCCTCATCTACACCAAGGAGGAGCTGCTGGCGGGGCTCGACGACCGGATGGTCGACACCCCGCACGCGATCTTCCCCGGGATGACCGAGCAGGACTACTACCGCGGTCTGGTGACCGGCGCCGCACCCGGAACGGTCCAGCAGACCGCCGTCTCCAAGGGGGCCGCGCCGCAGGAGGGTGCCTCCGACTTCGGCCCCGAGGAGCCCGCCTCACGGAAGGTGGCCGGGAAATGAGTGCCGGTACGATCGCCTTCGCCGCCGCGTCCGCCACCTCCACGGGTGAGGCGGTCCAGTTCTGGGTGCTGGGCACCGTCGCCGTGCTCGGCGCGCTCGCCACCGTGTTGATGAAGAAGGCCGTGCACAGCGCCCTGTCGCTGGCCGCCACCATGATCATCCTGGCGGTCTTCTACCTCGCCAACGGCGCGTACTTCCTCGGCATCGTCCAGATCGTCGTCTACACCGGCGCGATCATGATGCTGTTCCTCTTCGTCGTCATGCTGGTCGGCGTCACCGCCGCCGACTCCCTCAAGGAGACCATCAGGGGACAGCGCTGGCTCGCCGCCTGCTGCGGGCTGGGCTTCGGCATCCTGCTCATCGCCGGCCTCGGCAATGCCTCGCTCCGCCAGTTCAACGGACTCGGCCAGGCCAACTCCGGTGGCAACGTCCAGGGCCTCGCCGCCCTCATCTTCACCAAGTACGTCTTCGCCTTCGAGCTCACCGGCGCCCTGCTGATCACCGCCGCCGTCGGCGCGATGGTGCTCACCCACCGCGAGCGCGCCGAGCGTGCCGCGACCCAGCGCGAGCTGTCCGAGGCGCGCGTCCGGGAAGGCAAGCAGCTGCCGCCGCTGCCCGCACCCGGCGTCTACGCCCGGCACAACGCCGTGGACATCCCCGGCCTGCTGCCCGACGGCACGCCCTCCGAGCTCACCGTCAGCCCGACGCTCCGCGCCCGGGGCCAGATCCGTGACGTATCCGGCCAGGCGCTCGCCGAGCTGGCGGCCCTGGAGCAGCGCTCCGGGGACTGGGTGGAGCGCGGCCACAGCGAGGACACGAAGGGGGCCGCGAAGTGAGCCCGGTCAACTACCTCTATCTGGCGGCGCTGTTGTTCACCATCGGAGCGGCCGGCGTGCTGATCCGGCGGAACGCGATCGTCGTCTTCATGTGCGTCGAGCTGATGCTGAACGCCTGCAATCTGGCGTTCGTCGCCTTCTCCCGGATGCACGGCAATCTCGACGGCCAGATCATCGCCTTCTTCACGATGGTCGTGGCCGCCGCCGAAGTCGTCGTCGGCCTGGCGATCATCATGACGATCTTCCGCTCCCGCCACTCGGCCTCGGTCGACGACGCCAGCCTGCTGAAGCTGTAAGGGGACGCTGTGGAGAACCTCATCGGATTGCTCGTCGCGGCACCGCTGCTGGGCGCGGCCCTGCTGCTGTGCGGCGGGCGGCGGCTGGACAAGAGCGGCCATTGGATCGGCACCCTGCTCGCGGCCGTGTCGTTCGCCATCGGCGTGGTGCTCTTCGCCGACATGCTGGGCCGTGACGGCGAGCGGCGCGCCCTGCACACCACGGTGTTCAGCTGGGTGCCGGTCGGCGGCTTCCGGGCGGACGTCGGCTTCCAGCTCGACCAGCTGTCGATGACCTTCGTCCTGCTGATCACGGGCGTGGGCACGCTGATCCACCTCTACTCGGTCGGCTATATGGAGCACGACGAGAAGCGGCGGCGCTTCTTCGGCTATCTGAACCTGTTCCTCGCCGCGATGCTGTTGCTCGTCGTCGCCGACAACTACCTGCTGCTGTACGTGGGCTGGGAGGGCGTCGGCCTCGCCTCGTTCCTGCTGATCGGCTTCTGGCAGCACAAGCCCAGCGCGGCCACCGCCGCGAAGAAGGCGTTCATCGTCAACCGTGTCGGTGACGTCGGCCTCTCGATCGCGATCATGCTGATGTTCACCACCTTCGGCACCTTCGCCTTCGGGCCGGTCCTGGAGAGCGCGGGCGACGCGGGGCAGGGCAAGCTGACGGCCGTCGCGCTGATGCTGCTCCTCGCCGCCTGCGGAAAGTCCGCCCAGGTGCCGCTGCAGTCCTGGCTCGGTGACGCGATGGAGGGCCCGACCCCGGTCTCGGCCCTCATCCACGCGGCGACGATGGTGACCGCCGGGGTGTATCTGATCACCCGCTCCGGGGCGATCTTCAACGGCGCTCCGGACGCCCAGTTGGCGGTCGTCACGGTCGGCGCGGTCACGCTGCTCTTCGGTGCGATCGTCGGTTGCGCGAAGGACGACATCAAGAAGGCCCTGGCCGGCTCGACCATGTCCCAGATCGGGTACATGATCCTCGCAGCCGGGCTCGGCCCGATCGGCTATGTCTTCGCCATCATGCACCTGGTGACCCACGGCTTCTTCAAGGCCGGCCTCTTCCTCGGGGCGGGATCGGTCATGCACGGCATGAACGGCGAGGTCGACATGCGGCGTTACGGCGGCCTGCGGAAGTACATGCCGGTCACGTTCGTCACCTTCGGCCTCGGCTATCTCGCCATCATCGGCTTCCCCGGTCTGTCCGGCTTCTTCTCCAAGGACAAGATCATCGAGGCCGCCTTCGCCAAGGGCGGCACGGAGGGCTGGATCCTCGGCGGGGTGGCACTGCTCGGCGCGGCCATCACGGCGTACTACATGACCCGGGTCATGATCATGACCTTCTTCGGTGACAAGCGCTGGCAGCCGGCCCCGTCCGCGCAGGAGCCCGGTGCTGAGCCGGCCGCGGGGACGGAAGGGGCCGGGGAGCTGCCCCACCCGCACGAGTCGCCGCGGACGATGACGATCCCCATGGTCGTGCTGGCCTTCGGATCGGTCTTCGCCGGCGGGCTGTTCAGCCTCAACGACGCCTTCCTGAAGTGGCTGGAGCCCGTCACCGGTCACGCGCACGGGAATTCGCCGGTCAGTGCCCTGACGGTGACGGCCGCGACCGTGGTGGTGCTCGTCGTCGGCGTCACGCTCGCCTGGTTCCAGTACGGGCGCGGTCCCGTTCCGGTCACCGCGCCGCGCGGCAGCCTGCTGACCCGGGCCGCCCGCCGCGATCTGCTCCAGGACGACTTCAACCACGTGGTGCTGGTCCGCGGCGGCGAGCACCTCACCCGCAGCCTGGTCTACGTCGACCACAGCCTGGTCGACGGCGTCGTCAACGGCACCGCCGCCTCCGTCGGCGGGCTCTCGGGCCGGATGCGCAAGCTGCAGAACGGTTACGCGCGCAGTTACGCGGTCTCGATGTTCGGCGGTGCGGCGGTGCTCATCGTCGCCACCCTGCTGATGAGGGCGGTCTGATCCATGTCATTTCCCCTGCTGACGGCCACGGCCGTGGTTCCCGCGCTCGGCGCGGTCCTCACCGCCGCCGTCCCGGCCGCGCGGCGCTCGGCCGCCAAGTGGCTCGCACTGGTCTTCTCGCTCGCCACCCTGGCGCTCGCCGCCGTCCAGCTCGTGCGGTTCGACCCGGGCGCCGAGGGACCGTTCCAGCTCACCGAATCCCACGCCTGGATCAAGGACTTCGGGGTCCGCTACGAGCTGGGCGTGGACGGCATCGCGGTCGTGCTGATCGCCCTGACCGCCCTGCTGATCCCCTTCGTGATCCTGGCCGGCTGGCACGACGCCGATCCCCTTGAGACGACGTCGTCGCGCTGGCGGCCCACCCAGGGCTTCTTCGCTCTGATCCTCATGGTCGAGGCGATGGTGGTGATCTCCTTCGAGGCCACCGACGTCTTCCTCTTCTACATCTTCTTCGAAGCCATGCTGATCCCGATGTACTTCCTCATCGGCGGCTTCGGCGACCGGGCCGGCGGGCGCGGCGCGGAGGAGACGGCGGCCCAGCGGTCGTACGCGGCCGTGAAGTTCCTGCTCTACAACCTGGCCGGCGGGCTGATCATGCTGGCCGCCGTCATCGGGCTGTACGTGGTCACCGCCGACCAGCTCGGCACCGGCACCTTCTCCCTCCAGGAGATCGTCCAGGCCCGGGCCGACGGCAAGCTGGACATCGCCACCAGCACCGAACGGGCGCTGTTCCTCGGCTTCTTCTTCGCCTTCGCGGTGAAGGCGCCGCTGTGGCCGCTGCACACCTGGCTGCCCAATGCCATGGGCGAGGCCACCGCCCCCGTCGCCGTGCTGATCACCGCCGTGGTCGACAAGGTCGGCACCTTCGCGATGCTGCGCTTCTGCCTCCAGCTCTTCCCGGAGGCCTCCAAGTGGGCGACGCCCGTGATCCTGGTGCTCGCGCTCGTGAGCATCCTCTACGGCGCGCTCCTCGCGGTCGGCCAGCGGGACATCAAGCGGCTGGTCGCCTACGCCTCGATCTCGCACTTCGGCTTCATCATCCTCGGCATCTTCGCGATGACCACCCAGGGCCAGGGCGGCGCGACGCTCTACATGGTCAACCACGGCATCTCCACGGCCGCGCTGATGCTCGTCGCGGGCTTCCTGATCTCGCGGCGCGGCTCCCGGCTCATCGCCGACTACGGCGGCGTCCAGAAGGTCGCCCCCGTCCTCGCGGGGACGTTCCTCGTCGGCGGACTGGCCACCCTGTCGCTGCCGGGGCTCGCGCCCTTCGTCTCCGAATTCCTGGTCCTGGCCGGCACGTTCAGCCGGTATCCGGTCATCGGGGCCATCGCGACGTTCGGCATCGTGCTCGCCGCGCTGTACGTCCTCGTGCTGTACCAGCGCACCATGACCGGCCCGGTGAAGGACTCCGTCCGGGGCATGCCGGACCTGCGGGTGCGTGAGCTGGTCGTCGTCGCTCCGCTGATCGCCCTGCTGATCTTCCTCGGCGTCTATCCGAAACCGGTGACCGAGATCGTCGACCCGGCCGTCGAGCACACGATGACCCAGGTGGACAAGGTCGACCCCAAGCCCGATCTGCCCGTGACCGATGTGGAGGCCGCGAAGTGAGCCACGCAGCACCCGTCCACAGCCTGTGGACACTGGCGGCCGACCCCCCGAGGGAGATCCCCGCGCCGCACATCGAGTACGCCCAGCTGGCGCCGACGCTGATCGTGCTCGGCGTCGCCGTCCTGGGCATTCTCGTCGAGGCGTTCCTGCCGCGCCGCGCCCGGTACCACGCACAGCTCCTGCTGTCCGTCGTCGGCCTCGCCGCCGCCTTCGCCGCCGTCGTCGCCCTGGCGGCGGGCGGTCACGCGGGCGAGAAGGCGCAGATCGCCGCCATGGGGGCCGTCGCCGTCGACGGTCCGGCGCTGTTCCTCCAGGGCACCATTCTCCTCGTCTCACTGATCGCCGTCTTCACCTTCGCCGAGCGCCGGCTCGACCCCGCCGCGCACGGCAACCGGGTCGACTCCTTCGCCGCGCAGGGCTCCGCCGTCCCGGGCGGAGAGGCCGAACAGGCCGCGGTGAAGGCCGGGTTCACCACCACCGAGGTCTTCCCGCTCGCGCTCTTCGCGATCGGCGGGATGCTGGTCTTCCCCGCGGCGAACGACCTGTTGACGCTCTTCGTCGCGCTGGAGGTCTTCTCCCTCCCGCTGTACGTGCTGTGCGCGCTGGCCCGCCGCCAGCGGCTGCTCTCGCAGGAGTCGGCCGTCAAGTACTTCCTGCTCGGTGCCTTCTCCTCCGCCTTCCTGCTCTTCGGCGTGGCCCTCCTCTACGGCTACGCGGGCACCGTCACGTACTCCGGCATCGCCGAGGTGGTGAGCGGCACCACGCGCACGGTCGACCCCGCCCTGGCCTCCACCATGGGCAATGACGCGCTGCTGCTGATCGGCGGGGCGCTGGTGCTGATGGGCCTGCTGTTCAAGGTCGGCGCGGTGCCGTTCCACATGTGGACCCCCGACGTCTACCAAGGCGCCCCGACGCCCGTCACCGGCTTCATGGCGGCCGCGACGAAGGTCGCCGGCTTCGGCGCCCTGCTGCGGCTGCTGTACGTGGTGCTGCCGGGGATGCGCTGGGACTGGCGGCCGGTCATGTGGGGCGTCGCGATCGTCACGATGCTGCTCGGCGCGATCGTGGCCGTGACGCAGACGGATGTGAAGCGGCTGCTGGCCTACTCCTCCATCGCCCACGCGGGGTTCATCCTCGCCGGTGTCATCGCGGCCAGCCCGGACGGCGTCTCCTCCGTGCTGTTCTACCTCGCCGCGTACTCCTTCGTGACGCTCGGCGCCTTCTCGGTCGTGACGCTGGTGCGCGACGCGGGCGGCGAGGCCACGCACCTGTCGAAGTGGGCCGGTCTCGGGCGGCGTTCGCCCCTGGTCGCAGCCGTCTTCGCGGTCTTCCTGCTGGCCTTCGCGGGCATTCCGCTCACGAGCGGCTTCGCCGGAAAGTTCGCCGTCTTCAAGGCGGCGGCGCAGGGCGGCGCCGGGACGCTCGTCATCGTGGGTGTGCTGTCCTCGGCCATCGCCGCGTTCTTCTACGTCCGGGTGATCGTGCTGATGTTCTTCAGCGAGCCGAAGGCCGACGGCCCGACGGTGGCCGTGCCCAGCGTGCTCACCTCCACGGCCATCGCCGTCGGCGTCGCCGTCACCGTCGTCCTCGGGGTGGCCCCGCAGTACTTCCTGGATCTCGCGGGCCAGGCGGGCACGTTCGTGCGCTAGCCGCCACGGACGCGGTACGGACGTCACGCCGCTGCCCGGCACCCCACGGGGTGCCGGGCAGCGGCGCGTCCGGGTACCGGAGCCGTCAGCCCGCCGGGATGGTCGGGGTGTCGATCTTCGGCATCTCGATCTTCGGCATCTCGACCTTGATGGGGTCCTTGGTGAAGTCCTCGGTCGGGCCGTTGTCCCAGCTGACCGTGAGCTTCTTGCCGTCGGCCGACAGGGTGGCGGTGCCCTTGGCGCGGGTGTTGTCGCTCGCGTTGCACTTGAGGTCGAGCTTCGCCGTGGTGCCGGACTTCGTCGCCGGGCCGTTGCACACCGCACCGGCGGAGGCGGAGATGGCCGTGGTGCTCATGATGGTCACCCGGACGATCTCGGTGCCCTTCTGGCGGTTCCACATGCCGTCCATCCTGGCGGGGTCCCCGGCGCCGGGCTTGGCGGACTCCCCGCCCGCGCCCGGCTTGTCGGACGCCGGGGCCGTGGCCCCGGTCTCCTTGTCCTTCTTCTTGCCGTCGTCGCTTCCGCTGCCACAACCGGTCATCAGCACAGCGGCGATGAGCGCCGCCCCCGTGAACTGCGCTGCCTTGCGCACGTACTACTCCTCAGACGTCGAACAGGACATGCCAAGTTAGCAGCCCCGTTCCGGCGGGCCGGGGCGTTCAGTCGCCCCCGCCTCCGCCCCCTCCGCCGTCGCCGCCACCGTCACCGCCGAAGCCACCGGAACCGCTGGACTTGTCGGCCTGGACGTTGCGGCGCACCGCCTTGGCCGTCCAGGAATGGTCCAGGGCGTCCCGCATGGCCGAGCGTTGGTGCCGCGCGCCCCAGCCGGGGTAGAGGACACCGCCGACGCCTATGGCGAACACCAGGGCGGCCAGCGCCCGGGAGCGCGGGTCGGGCCAGCCCGCCGTCCGCGCCGCCTCGAACCGCCGCCGGGTCTCGCTGGTCAGATCGACCGGCCCGACGGGATACCGCGTGTACGGGAAGAGGCCGAGCGCCCGCCGCCGCTCCGCGCGCACGGCCCGCCGCTCCACCAGCCCCGTGAGCCAGGGCTCCTCCACGTGCCGGGCGGCGGTCCGCACCCAGCGGTATGTCTTCGGCGCCTTGGCGCCGGGCTCACCGAGGCTCCGCAGAGCCCCGGCCAGCCGCCGGTCGGCCGGCGGTGCGCCCGGGAGCACGACCGGGCGCACCCGGTCCTCCCTGATGTGCCCGCCCAGCTGGAGTTCGGCCAGTACGGCCCCGGCCATGCCGTACCCCAGATACCGGGCGCTGCACAGCCTGTTGCCCTTTTCGGGGTGGAGGGCGAGCAGCAGCAGCTCTTCCGGCAGCGTGAGGTCCGGCGTGCCGTGGTTCATGGCGCGGTGGTGCCGTGCGCGGGGACGATACGGCCGGTGACCTCGCCGAGCCCGATCCGGGCGCCGCCCGGACCCGGCGCCCAGGCCGTCAGGGTGACCTCGTCGCCGTCCGCCAGGTACGGGCCCTTGCCCTCGGTGAGCTCGAGGAGGCAGCCGCGCTGGTCGGGCTCGGGGCCGCTGACCGTGCCGGAGGCGTAGAAGTCGCCCGTGCGCAACGAGGCGCCGTTGACCGTCATATGGGCCAGCTGCTGGGCCGCCGTCCAGTACATGGCGGCGAACGGCGGCCGGGCGACGGTCTCGCCGTTGATGCGCACCTCGATGCGCAGGTCGATGCCGCCCGGCTCGCTGTCGGTGTCGTCGAGGTAGGGCAGCAGCGGGTGGGTGCGCTCCGGCGGCGCGGTGCGGGCCTCGTCGAAGGCGTCGAGCGGGGTGATCCACGCGGAGACGGAGGTCGCGAAGGACTTGCCGAGGAACGGGCCGAGCGGCACGTACTCCCAGGCCTGGATGTCGCGCGCCGACCAGTCGTTGACGAGGCAGACGCCGAAGACGTGCTTGCGGAAGCCGTCGAGGCCGACCGGGGTGTTCTCCGGTGCCGGGGTGCCGACGACGAAGCCCACCTCGGCCTCGATGTCGAGCCGCACGGACGGCCCGAAGACGGGCGTGGCGTCGGCGGGGGTCTTGCGCTGGCCCTGGGGGCGCACGACGTCGGTGCCGGAGACCACGATCGTCCCGGCGCGGCCGTGGTAGCCGATGGGCAGGTGCTTCCAGTTGGGCGTGAGCGGCTCGCCGTCGGGCCGGAAGATCTTGCCGACGTTGGTGGCGTGGTGCTCGCTCGCGTAGAAGTCGACGTAGTCGGCGACCTCGAACGGCAGCCGCAGCGTCACCTCGGCGAGCGGGTGGAAGTGCTCCCCGGTGAGCCAGGAGCGGACCTCGGCGCGCACGGCCTGCCACACGGGGCGTCCGGCGGCGAGCAGGGGGTTGAGCGTCGGCTGGTCCAGCAGCGCGGCGTGCGCGGAGCCGTGGGCGGCCGCGGCGGCCGCCGCGTCGAGCACGAAGTCGCCGTAACGGACACCGATCCGGGGGTGGTCCGGGGCGTCGGGCGTCGTGAACACGCCGTAGGGGAGGGTGGCCGCGCCGAAGGGGTCGCCTTCGGACAGTTCGCGGGGGCGGTGCTCGGGCATGGGACGCTGCCTCGCTTTCTCCGGGACGCTCCTGGAGGGCCGGTGGGAACTGGGCACCACATTACGTGCTGGCCGCCGCGTGGAGCCTGCCCGGCGGCTTTCGGCTGTGCACCTCCGCTGCGCGGCGGTGTCCTCGATCGCCGGACGGGCCGGATGTGGCTGACCTCAGCCGAAACAGCCCGTCCGGCGATCGAGGACGCGCCCGCAGGGCGCCCGCCGCCGCAGGCGGCTCGAACGGTTGCGCAAGCGCTGGTCGCGCGCCGTCCGTACACCCGCCAAAGAGCTGGCAATGTCCCGGATTGCCTTGCTGGAAGCGGTAGTTCCGAAGTAGCGTCCTGTGTCGAGTCACACACAGTGGGGGGCCGCTGCGGGTGAGTGGCCGAGGGGGGTGCTGGTGGCGAGCAGAAGCACGCCCATCGCGGCGGACCGGTCGGTGCCCGGGCTGATGGTGAAGATCGGCGGCTATCCCCTGCACCACGGCGGCGTCGGCGCGATCCGCAGTCTCGGCCGGCTCGGGATCCCGATGTACGCCATCACCGAGGACCGCTGGACCCCCGCCGCGCTCTCCCGCTATCTGGACCGTGCCTTCGTCTGGCCCACCACCGGCACCGAGCGGTCCGAGGAGCTGGTCGACGGGCTGCTGACGATCGGGCGGTCCATCGGGCGCCCCACGGTCCTGGTGCCGACCGACGAGGAGGCGGCGGTGCTCATCGCCGAGCACGCCGAGGCACTGTCCGGGCCGTTCCTCTTCCCACCGGTGGAGCGGGGATTACCCCGCCGGCTCGCCAGCAAGCAGGGGCTGTACGAGCTGTGCGTGGAGCACGGGGTGCCCGCCCCGGCGTCCCTCTTCCCCGCCTCCTACGAGGAGATCGAGAAGTATGCGACGACCGCCCGCTTCCCCCTGGTGGCCAAGAACCGGGAGGCGTTCGAACGCCGCCGGCAGCCCGCCGTGCACGGCACGACGCGGATAGGCGGCCCCCGTGAGCTGCTGGATCTGGCACGCGGCTGGGGGCGGATGCCGGGGGTGATCCTCCAGGAGTATCTGCCGCGCGAGGACGCCGAGGACTGGATCGTCCACGCGTACTTCGACGCGGAGAGCGCGCCGCTGGCGATGTTCACCGGGGTCAAGGTGCGTTCCTGGCCCCCGCACGCGGGCATGACGGCCAACGCCTACGTCGTCGACAATCCCGAACTCGCCGCGATGGCAGCGCAGTTCATCAAGCAGATCGGCTTCAGCGGCATCATCGACCTGGACTGGCGCTACGACCGCCGCGACGGCCGTTACAAACTCCTGGATTTCAACCCCCGCATGGGTGCGCAGTTCCGTCTCTTCGAGAGCGTGGCGGGCATCGACGTCGTCCGCGCCCAGCATCTGGACCTCACCGGCCGTGAGGTCCCCGAGGGGGAGCAGCGCGCGGGCCGCCGCTTCGTCGTGGAGAACATCGACCTGCCCGCGCTCGCCGCCTACCGCCGCAGCGGTTACACCACCCCCCACGCACCCGTCCGGGCCAGCGGCACCGAGCTGGCCTGGGCCGCGGCGGACGACATGAAGCCGTTCTTCACCATGCTCGCCCGGTTCATACGACCGGGCGCGCGGCACCTGTGGCAGCTGTGGCGATCCCGTCGCCGTGCCGCTGCCGTCGTCGAGTAACGCCCTGGGAGGGGACTCGTGACACTTCCGGTAGCAGTCATCGGGGCCGGTCCGTACGGTCTCTCGACCGCCGCCCATCTGCGGGCACGCGGCATACCCGTGCGCGTCCTGGGCTCGCCGATGGTGAGCTGGCGTGCGCACATGCCCGCCGGGATGCTGCTGAAATCCACCCCCGACGCCTCCAACATCGACGCCCCCCAGCCCGGGCACACCCTCCTCGACTTCTGCCGCGCGACGGGGGAGCGGCGCTACGAATCGGACTGGGACCCCATCCCGGTCGAGACCTTCGCCCGCTACGGGCTGTGGTTCCAGGAGCGGCTGGTGCCGGGGCTGGAGCAGGTGCGGGTGGTCTCGGTCGACCGGCGCGGCGCCCGGCCGGGCTTCGAGCTGAAGCTCGACTCCGGGGAGCAGTTCACCGCCCGTGCCGTCGTCGTCGCCACCGGGCTGAGCGGCTTCGCCCACCTGCCGCCCCAGCTGGCCACCGCCGTCCCCGACGGCCCCTCCCCGAGCGGCCCCGTCTCGCACAGCTCGCAGCACCGTGACTTCGACCGCTTCAGCGGCCAGGACGTCGTCGTCGTGGGCGCCGGGCAGTCGGCGCTGGAGAGCGCGGTGCTGCTCGCCGACGCCGGGGCCGCCTCGGTGCGCGTCCTCGCCCGCACCCGGGGCGCGGTGCGCTTCGGAGCCGCACCGGACGGACAGCCTCCGCTGCGTCCCTCGTCCCCCTTCGGGCGGGCCTGGTCGCTGTACGCCTTCTCCTACTACGCGGACGCTTTCCGCCATCTTCCGGCCCCGGCCCGCCGGTTCCTGGTGGGGCGGGTGCTGGGGCCGCTCGGCGCCTGGTGGCTGCGCGAGCGCTTCGTCGGCCGGGTGCAGGTCACCGAGGGCAAGCGGATCGCGCGGGCCCGGGTGGAGTCGGGACGTCCGGTGCTGACCCTCGTCGGCGACGGCGGCGCGGCCGGTGAGCTGGCCGCCGATCATGTCCTGGCCGCGACGGGCTACCGGGTGGACCTCGCCGCCCTGGACTTCCTGGGCCACGGCCTGCGCGCCAAGCTCGCGGTCGGCGCGGGCGGCCCGCGCCTGGGCCCCGGCTACCACTCGTCCGTGCCCGGCCTGTTCTTCACCGGGCTCCCTGCCGCCGCCAGCTACGGCCCGGTCATGCGGTTCGTCTGCGGCACCGAATACGCCTCCCCGCGGCTGGCCAGGGCGGTGGCTGCGCTCTAGGCGTGTGCACCTCCGCTGCGTAGCGGTGTCCTCGAGCGCCGGACGGGCTCATTCGAGCCCGTCCGGCGCTCGAGGACGCGCCCGCGGGGCGCCCGCCGCCGCAGGCGGCAAAGGCGCCCCGCACTCCACAGAGGAATCCGTACTGGCCGGTCTGCCACGGGTGGCGGAGCCGGCCAGTACGTCTGTGCGGAAACAACCGGGTGATCAAGGACACGGCGGGGCAGACGTCGAGCAGTGTGACGGCGGAGGCCGACGCGTGTTCCAAGGCAGCCGGGGAGCCCCGGGAGAGTGCCAGCCGGGCAGGCGCCCACGGTGATCCACAGTCGACCGGATACGCTGACTTTTGGTGGAGACAGCGACACATCGACAATCCCCGTGTTCGCAGGCAGACAGGAGTACCCCTCGTGACCGTCGTCGGGCCTTTCGGGCTGAGCGTGCGGGACCAGGCTCTTGAAGCCGATGTCCAGGCCGGTTTGGCCGCCGTCGAGGAGGGCCTCCTGGAGGCCACCAAGAGCGGTGTGCCCTTCATCACCGAGGCCGCCCAGCACCTCGTCCGGGCCGGAGGCAAGCGGTTCCGGCCGTTGCTGGTGATGCTCGCCGCCCAGTTCGGCGACCCCTACGCCCCGGGCATCGTGCCGTCGGCCGTCGTCGTCGAGCTGACGCACCTGGCCACGCTCTACCACGACGACGTCATGGACGAGGCCGATGTGCGCCGCGGCGTGGACAGCGCCAACGCCCGCTGGGGCAACTCCGTGGCCGTCCTGACCGGCGACTTCCTCTTCTCCCGGGCCTCGCACATACTGGCCGACCTCGGCCCCGAGGCCGTGCGGATCCAGGCCGAGGCCTTCGAGCGCCTGGTCACCGGCCAGATCCTGGAGACCGCGGGCCCGCGCGACGGCCGCGACCCCATCGAGCACTACCTCGACGTCATCGCCGGCAAGACCGGCTCGCTGATCGCCGTCGCCGGACGGTACGGCGCGATGATGTCCGGCGCCGACGAGCGCACCGTCGAGATCCTCACCCACTACGGCGAGCGGCTCGGCACCGCCTTCCAGCTCGCCGACGACGTCCTCGACATCGCCAGCGACTCCCATGAGTCGGGCAAGACCCCCGGCACCGACCTGCGCGAGGGCATCCCCACCCTGCCCGTGCTCCACCTGCGCGCGCAGGCCGCCGCCAGCGGTTCGGCCGACGACCGCCGGCTGTGCGAACTCCTCGACGGCGACCTCACCGACGACGCCCGGCACGCCGAGGTGCTGCGCCTGCTGCGTGCCCATCCGGCCCTGGAGCAGGCGCGCCGCGACACCGTCCGCTACGCGCAGGAGGCCCGCGCGATCCTCGCGCCGCTGCCCGAGTGCGACGCGAAGTCCGCGCTCGAGGACCTCTGCGACGCGGTCGTGCACCGGGCGGGCTGAGCCCGCCGCGCCGGGGCCCGCGCGCCCCGGCCCGCCCCGGAGGGACCGCTCGGTCTCGGCCGATTCCCCTGTGGTGGGACGGCCCTTAAGGGGTGTCATACCCGAGAACTACGGGAAAGTGATCCCGTCGGCTGACGACGTCGCGTGGCCGGTTTGGTGGAATTGACAGTGTCGTTCCCCGGGGGAAACCCCCGGACTCCCGCGCCACCACCGAGCGGTCGGGCCACAATGAGCCTAGGGGTGGGCGAGTGCACGACGCGTATGACCGCCGCCGACGACGGAGGTAGAGCAGATGGCACGGATCCAACCGACCCAGGGCGCCGACGAGGCCGGGACGCCCGGCACGGGCCGCCGCAAGGCCGCCCGTTACGTGGTGCCGGTCGCGGTGGCCGGTGTCGCGGCGGCGACGATCGGGTTCGTCGTACCGGCGCTGGCGAGCACCGGAGACCCGGACCTGCCGAAGATCAGTGCGCAGGACCTGATAGCCAAGATGGCGAAGTCGGATGTGCAGCAGGCCTCCGGCACCGTCAAGATCTCCACCGACCTCGGCCTGCCGTCGCTGCCCTCGGGCTTCTCGCTCGGTGACGCCGGCAAGGGCTCGGGCGGCGGAAAGGGCGGGGACGCCGCCGACCCGCAGGCCAAGCTGACCGAGCTCCTCTCCGGCTCGCACACCCTGCGCATAGCCGTCGACGGCCCCGACAAGCAGCGGCTCTCCATAGTCGAGCGCGCCGCCGAGTACAGCGTGATCCGCAACGGCGACGACGTCTGGGCGTACGACAGCGCCAGCGACTCCGCCCACCACTCCAAGGCCCCGAAGTCCAAGGCGCCGAAGCAGCAGGGCGGCGACGGACACGAGGTGCCGAAGGACCTGGCCGGTGCCTCGCCGCAGGAGCTGGCCAAGCGGGCCCTGGCCACCGTGGACGACACCACCTCGGTGACCGTCGACGGCACCGCCAAGGTGGCCGGCCGGGACGCGTACCAGCTGGTGATCAAGCCGAAGGGCGGCGACTCCACGGTCGGTGCCGTCCGGATCGCGGTCGACGCGAAGAACGGCGTGCCGCTGAAGTTCACCCTCGCTCCGAAGAGCGGCAAGGCCATCGTCGACGCCGGCTTCACCAAGGTCGACTTCGGCAAGCCCGCCGCGAAGAACTTCACCTTCACCCCGTCGAAGGGCACCAAGGTCACCGAGGACTCCGGGAAGCCGGGCAAGGGTGACGACGCCGCGAAGCTCAAGGGCAAGCTGCCCGGCGCCGGTGAACTGCCGGGCCTGACCGGTCTGCCCGGTCTGGACGGCGCCTCCGACGCGTCCGGCATGAAGGTCATCGGCAAGGGCTGGTCCTCGATCGCCGAGATCAAGGGCCCCAAGGACGCGGTCGGCAAGCTGAGCGAGGACGCCAAGGGCAAGGGCAAGAGCGGCGACGCCGCGGCCCTGCTGGACAGCTTCGGCAAGAAGGTCTCGGGCGACTTCGGCTCCGGCCGGGTGTTCAGCACCCGCATCGTCAATGTCCTCATGACGGACGACGGCAGGGTCTACGCGGGCGCGGTCACCAAGGACGCGCTGGTCAAGGCCGCCAACAGCGCGAAGTAGGCAGGCTGCCGGCCCTCCCGCTCGGCCCGCTCGGCCCCCGCTGCCCGGCGGCACCACGGTGCCGCCGGGCAGCGGGTTTGGCGCAGGGCACGCGGTACGGGGGCGGGGGATGACGAAAGGGGAACCGGTGGAGGAGCAGCGGATCGCCTCCGGCGGGGGCCGGATGACAACGCCACCCGTCGGGCCGGTCAAGGCGCCCGGTCACCCGGGTGCGCCCGCCGCGTCTGCGGCTTGCGCCGCGACCGTCCCGTCAGGCGCTCCCGCGCCCGCCGGGGCCGCCGGGGCCGCCGTGCACTCCGAGCCGGAAGCGTCCGGCGAACCCGCCGGCCCGGGCCCCGCCGACAGCGCCGCGTCCGCCGCATCCGCCGCCACGGCCCCCGCCGTCGCCGCCGTCATCGAGACGCGGGGGCTCACCAAGCGGTATCGCGGTGGGCAGCTCGCCGTCGACGGCTTGGACCTCACCGTCCCGCGCGGCAGCGTCTTCGGTTTCCTCGGGCCCAACGGGTCCGGCAAGACCACCACCATCCGCATGCTCATGGGCCTGATCGAACCGAGCTCCGGCACCGCCCACGTCCTCGGCGAGCCCATGCCGCGCGCCGGACGGCGCGTGCTGCCCCGGGTGGGAGCGCTCATCGAGGGCCCCGCCCTCTACGGCTTCCTCAGCGGTCGCGAGAACCTCGTGCGCTACGACGCCGCCGACCCCACCGCCGACCCCCGCACCCGCGCGGCCCGGGTCGCCGCCGCGCTCGACCGGGTGGGTCTCGCCGCCGCCGCGGGCAAGAAGGCCCGCGCGTACTCCCTCGGCATGAAGCAGCGCCTCGGCCTCGCCGCGGCCCTCCTCCAGCCCCGCGAGCTGCTGGTGCTGGACGAACCGACCAACGGCCTCGACCCGCAGGGCATGCGGGAGATCCGTACCCTCGTGCGCGAGCTCGCCGCCGACGGCACCACCGTCTTCCTCTCCTCCCACCTCCTCGACGAGATCGAGCAGGTCTGCACACACGCCGCGGTCATGGCCCAGGGGCGGCTGCTCACCCAGGGCACGGTCGGCGAGCTGGCCTCCTCCACCCGCGGCCGGCTGGCCGTCACCACCCCCGACCCCGTGGACGCCGCCCGCGTCCTCAAGGAGCACGGCCTGACCGATCTCGTCGTCCTGGAAACGGGCGTCACCGGAGAGCTGCCCCTGAGCTCTCCCTCCGCCCCCCTCGACCTCGCCGACCTCAACGCGGCCCTGGTCCGGGCGGACGTGCGGGTGCGGTCCTTCGGCGTCGAACGGGCCTCACTGGAGGACGCCTTCGTCGCGCTCACCGGGGAGGGCTTCGATGTCGCGGGCTGATGTGGCGGACGACCGGGGCGCGCGGCCGGCCCCGAGCCCCCTGTGGCAGCTGTCCCTCTTCCGCAGCGAGGTCACCACCGTGCTGCGCCGATGGCGGACGCTCGCGCTGCTCGGGGTGCTCGCGGCGGTCCCCGTGCTGGTCGGCACCGCCGTGAAGATGGAGACGGGCGACGGCGGCTCGTCCGGTAGCGACGGTCACGGCCCGGCGTTCATCAGCCAGATCAGCAACAACGGCCTGTTCCTGGTCTTCGCGTCCCTCGCCGCGACGCTGCCGTTCTTCCTGCCGATGGCCGTCGGCGTGGTCGCGGGCGACGCCGTGGCGGGCGAGGCCGGCTCCGGCACGCTGCGCTATCTCCTCGTCGCACCCGCCGGGCGGAGTCGGCTGCTGCTCGCCAAATACGCCTCGACGCTGGTCTTCTGCCTCACCGCCACCCTGGTCGTGGCCGTCTCGGCGCTGACGGTGGGGATGCTGCTCTTCCCCGTCGGGGACGTCACGCTGATCAGCGGCACACAGATCTCCTTCGGCGAGGGGCTGCTGCGCGCGGTGGCGATCGCGGGCGTGGTCGCCGCGTCCCTGGTCGGGGTGGCGGCGGTGGGGCTGTTCGTCTCGACGCTCACCAACAGCGGCATCGCGGCGATGGCCACCACCGTGGGGCTGTTGATCACGGTGCAGATCCTGGACCAGTTCCCGCAGCTGCACGCCGTCCAGCCGTATCTGTTCCCGCACTACTGGCTGAGCTTCGCCGACCTGCTGCGCGAGCCGGTCTACTGGGAGCAGCTCCAGCGCAACCTCGGCCTTCAGGCGCTCTACGCGGCGGTCTTCGGCTCGGCCGCGTGGGCCCGGTTCACCACGAAGGACATCACCGTCTGAGCCGTCCGAGCCGTCGGAGCCGTCGGAGCCGTCGGAGCCGTCTGAGCTGTTTGTGGCCATGAACGGTGTGGCCGGCCCCCGTCCCGCACGGCGGGGGCCGGCCACGTCACCGTGGCCTTACCGGGGTGGCAGCGCTCAGAAGGTGATCTTCCAGCTGTCGATGTAGCCGGTGTCCTGCGCGGCCGTGTCCTGGACGCGGAGCTTCCAGGTGCCGTTCGCCGTTTCGGCCGAGGCGTCGACGGCGAAGGTCGCGACGATGTTGTCGCCCGAGTCGTTGCCGCTGGCGCCCTTCAGCCGGTACGCCCGCCCGCTCGGCCCGACCAGGTCGACGGCGACGTCACCGCGCCAGGTGTGCTTGATGTCGACCCCGACCTGGAGGGACGAGGGTGCGTTCCCCGTGATGCCGGTGACGGCGATCGGGGAGTCGACCGGGGAGCCCGCGTCGGGGATCGCGACATCGGTGGTGCTCTCGAAGGTGCGCCCGGGCGGGTTGGTGGCACCCGCGCTCAGCGTCCAGACGGCGTTGGCGATGGCGTCGCTGTTGTTGTCCAGCGCCGTCTCGTTGATGTTCGCCGTGGTGTCACAGGCCGAGTGGTAGCAGCGGTCGAAGGCCTGGCCCGCCGTGCCGCCCCACTTGGCGGCCTGGGCCGAGGTCTTGCGGCTGCTGGCACCGGTGAACAGACCGCCGACCCGCACGCCGGCGCTCTTGAAGGAGGCGTGGTCGCTGCGGCCGTCGCCCTCGGTCTCGATCTCGGTCGAGATGTTCTTCGCCGCGAAGAAGTCCTTGAAGACCTTCTCCAGCTGGGTGTCGTCGTCGTAGACGAAGTAGCCCGGGTTCGGCGAGCCGATCATGTCGAAGTTCAGATACGCGTCGATCTTCGACCGCTCGGTGCCGGGGAGGTTGTTGACGTAGTGCCGCGACCCGACCAGGCCCAGCTCCTCGGCCCCCCACCAGGCGAACCGCAGGTGCTTGTCGGGCTTGTAGCCCTCGCGGGCGACGGTGAGCGCGGTCTCCAGCACGGCGGCCGAGCCGGAGCCGTTGTCGTTGATGCCGGGGCCGGAGCCCACCGAGTCGAGGTGCGATCCGGCG
The DNA here is from genome assembly GCF_017876625.1 of Streptomyces syringium. NCBI lineage: Bacteria > Bacillati > Actinomycetota > Actinomycetes > Kitasatosporales > Streptomycetaceae > Streptomyces > Streptomyces syringium. The sequence goes on along the minus strand of NZ_JAGIOH010000001.1, from coordinate 3,514,395 downwards.
AAGATCACGTGGTTGGCGTCGCCGCCGGGCCAGTCGGCCACGAGGTTGTAGCCGGTCGAGCCGCCGGAGGTGAACTGCTGGATGCTGGTCGTGTAGCCGACGGCGTCCAGCTTGGCCTTCACGTAGTCGATCGAGGCCTTGTAACCGGCGCGGCCGTGCGCGCGGTTGCCGCCGTTGGCGGTGGCTATCGACTGCAGTTGGTTCAGATGGCCCTTGACGTTGGCGACGGATATGTCGGGCGCGGCGGCGGCGACGGTGGGAGTCGCGTGCGCCGCGCCCGGGAAGGCGCCGAGCAGGGTGGCCGTGAGGGCCGCGCCGGTGGCCAGCAGCGCGGTGGCACGAGATCTTCGGGGCAGGGTGGGTCCGTTGAGTCCAAGCATGGGGGGCTCCCAACTCCATTTGACGTGGCCATGATGTTGAGGGCGCCCTGATGGTGCGTCAAGGGCGGATTTCGGACACCGAGCACCGCTTTCCGGATATCGGGCAGCGGAAAACCACGCTGATCTGTGGTTTCAGGGACCACTGCGCTCTTTGTTATTTCTGTGTTTCGTGGGGCGTGATGCCTAAGTCGTGGCTTTTGTCGGCGTGTCGCTGACGCTCTCCGACACGCCCGGGGCCCCACCTTCCACTGCCGCCTCCGCCGCCTTGGCCCGCGCGTTCCGCAGCTCCGCCCGCGAGATCCGCGCGGTCCGCAGCGCGTCCCAGGTGAGCACCGCCAGCGCCAGCCAGACGAGCGCGAAGCCCGCCCAGCGCTCGGCCGGCATCGCCTCGTGGAAGACCAGCAGCCCGAGGGCGAACTGGAAGATGGGGGCCAGGTACTGGAGCATCCCGATCACCGACAGCGGCAGCCGGACCGCCGCCGCGCCGAAGGAGATCAGCGGCAGCGCGGTGATGGCCCCGGTGCCCATCAGGAGCAGCAGATGGCCGCTGCCCTCAGAGGTGAAGGTGGACTCGCCGCGCGAGCCGAGGAAGACCAGCACGGCGAGCGCGGGCAGGAACTGCACGGCCGTCTCGGCGGCCATCGACTCCAGGCCGCCCAGCCCGACCTTCTTCTTGACCAGGCTGTACGTGCTGAAGGTGGCCGCGATGGCGAGCGCGATCCACGGCGGCTTGCCGTAGCCGACGGCCAGCACGATCACGGCGGTCACGCTGACCCCCACGGCCACCCACTGCGCGGGCCGCAGCCGCTCACGCAGCACGAGGACGCCGAGGGCGATGGTGGCCAAGGGGTTGATGAAGTACCCGAGGGAGGTCTCGACGACGTGCCCGGAGTTCACGGCCCAGATGTAGACCCCCCAGTTCAGGGAGATGACGGTCGCGCCGACCGCGATCATCCCCAGGCGCTTGGGCTGCCGCAGCAGCGGTCGTATCCAGTCCCAGCGCCGGGTCACGGCCAGCACGACGGCGACGGCGGCCAGCGACCACACCATGCGGTGGGCGAGGATCTCGACCGCGCCCGTCGGCTCCAACAGCGGCCAGTAGAGGGGGAAGAGCCCCCAGATCCCGTAGGCGAGGACGCCGCACAACATCCCGGTGCGGGTCTCGGTCTTCGACTCGTGCGACTCCACGGGGCTCCTTCCGGAGGTTTCGATGAGTGGACCTTCGGAAGGTAGCGCCGCCGTGGCCCGACTGTCATGCGCGTATCGCATGATGGTCCTGACAGGTGTCCTCAATCGCCGGACGGGCTTGATGTTGCTGAGCTCAGCAACATCAAGCCCGTCCGGCGATTGAGGACACGCCCGCAGGGCGCTTGCCGCCGCAGGCGGCACCTACACCCGCGCGGAGCGCAAGCGCTCGACGGCCCGGCCGACATCGAACGGCAGGATCGTCACGGCGACATCCGGCAGGTGCTCCAGGGCCTTCGCCAACTCGTCGCCCGTGCCCGGGTGCAGCAGCCGGCCGAGCGGTGGCCGATAGGCACGGCGGGGGATCAGCAGGGTCAGGGCGGTGGTGCCGTCGGCCGTCGTCCGGGCCGCGAGGGCGACGAGCGTGTGCCGCAGCCGTCGGTCGGGGCAGTCGATCAGCTCCAGCGGCACCGTCGTGGCGGGTGACCGCTCCCACCGCTCCACGAGCCGGTGCGCGCGGGCCTCGTCGACCACGACATGCAGGGCCCTTACCTCGTCCGGCCGCAGCTCGTGCGCGTAGGCCAGTGCCTTGAGGGTGGCCAGATCGAAGCCATCGACGAGGACGTGCACCAGGTGCCGCCGCCAGCGCGGGCGGTCCGTGGCGAACGGGGGCAGGTTCTCCAGGGCCTCCGCCTCCGCCCGGTACTGCTCGTTGACGCGGATCAGCGCCCACACCCCGAGCGGGAAGACCGCGACGACGAGCCACGCGCCCTCGGTGAACTTGGTGACCGCGAAGACCACCACGACCAGCGCGGAGACCACGGCGGCGGAGACGTTGACGGTGAGCTTCCAGTGGCGGTGCGGCTCGCCGGGCCGCCGCCAGTAGTGGGCCGTCAGCCCGGCGGCGGCCATGGTGAAGCCCGTGAAGACACCGATGGCGTAGAGGGCGACGAGCTCGTCGACGTTGGCACGCGTCACCAGCAGCAGCGCGAGGGAGACGACGGCGAGGCAGACGATGCCGTTGGAGAAGGCCAGCCGGTGCCCGCGCCGCGTCAGCTGACGCGGCAGGAAGCTGTCCCCGGCGACGAAACTGGCGAGGAACGGGAAGCCGGTGAACGGCGTATTGGCACCCGTATAGAGGATCAGCGCGGTCGCGAGCTGCACGAAGACGAGCCCGGCCGTGCCCGGCGGGCTGTCGCCGAAGACGAGCCGCGCCTCCTGCGCGAGCACGGTCGGGTTGCCGTCGGCGTAGGGGATCGCGTGGGTGTAGTGGGCGAGGACGGAGACGCCGAGGACCATGCCGCCCAGCAGGCAGCTCATGACGGTGAGGGTGCGGCGGGCATTGGGGCCCTGGGGGCGGCGGAAGGCGGAGACGCCGTTGGAGATCGCCTCCAGGCCGGTCAGCGAGGAACCGCCGTTGGCGAAGGCCCGCAGCACCATGAACAGCGAGGCGCCGTACAGCCAGCCGTCGCCCGCCTCGCCGAGCGGCACCGCCCCGGCCGCGTGCACGTCCGCGCGCGGAAGGCCCCCGGTCAGGGCCCGGACGAGACCGAAGGCCAGCATCAGCGCCACGGCCAGCACGAAGAGGTACGCGGGCGCGGCGAAGGCCCGCCCGGCCTCCCGGATGCCGCGCAGGTTCCCGTACGCCAGCAGCAGCACCATGCCGGCGGACAGGGGGACCTTGAGATGGTCGATGCCCGTGTACCCCTCCCCGACGAGATGGGCGAGGGAGATCAGGGCATCGGTTCCGGCGGCGGTCTGCACGGCCACGGTGACGATGTAGTCGACGAGCAGGGCGACCGCCGCGATCTGCGCGACGCGCGGCCCGAAGTTCTCCCGGGCGACGACGTAACTGCCGCCGGCGCGGGTGTAGACCATGACGACGTCACGGTAGGAGAGCGTCAGCATCAGCAGGACCAGCAGGATCGCCCCGGTCACCGGCAGCAGCAGGGTGAACGCGGCGACCCCCACGACCGGCACCAGGATGCGCAGCATCTCCTCGCTGCCGTACGCGGTCGAGGACATGCAGTCGGAGGCGAGGACGCCGAGCGCCATCGGGTTCGACAGCTTCTCGCGCGCGAGCTGCTCGGTGACCAGCGGCGGGCCGAGCAGACGGCGCTTGAGCCGGTAGCCGAGCGGATCACGGGGAACGAGGGCGGCTTCGGTGTCGGCCATGGGCCCCATCAGAGCGGGTGCCCGGCGGGGGCGCCGTCAGACGCCCCGGCCGGGCACCCGTCTGTGCCCGTACGTACCAGTACGAAGAGCTATCCGACGACCGTCCAGGTGTCGTTGCCGGCGAGCAGCGCGGACAGGTCGCCCTTGCCCTTCTGCTCGATGGCGGCTTCGAGCTGGTCCGACATCTGGGTGTCGTAGACCGGCCGGCCGACGCTGCGCAGCACACCGATGGGGGTGTGGTGGAGGGTGTCGGGGTCGGCGAGGCGGGAGAGGGCGAACGCGGTGGTCGGGGACGTGGCGTGCGCGTCGTGGATCAGCACGTCGGCCTCGTTCTCCGGCGTCACCGCGACGACCTTGAGGTCGCCGGTGGCCGGGTCGCGGACGACGCCCTTGTTCCGGTCGGTGCCGAAGCGGATCGGCTTGCCGTGCTCCAGACGGATCACGGCCTCCTCCGCCTGCTGCTTGTCCTTGAGGACTTCGAAGGCACCGTCGTTGAAGATGTTGCAGTTCTGGTAGATCTCCACCAGTGCGGTGCCCGGGTGGGCGGCCGCCTGTCGCAGCACCTCGGTGAGGTGCTTGCGGTCGGAGTCCACGGTCCGGGCCACGAAGGAGGCCTCCGCGCCGATGGCGAGGGAGACGGGGTTGAAGGGTGCGTCCAGTGACCCCATCGGCGTGGACTTGGTGACCTTGCCGATCTCCGAGGTGGGGGAGTACTGGCCCTTGGTGAGCCCGTAGATCCGGTTGTTGAACAGCAGGATCTTGAGGTTGACGTTGCGGCGGAGGGCGTGGATGAGGTGGTTGCCGCCGATGGAGAGGGCGTCGCCGTCGCCGGTGACGACCCAGACCGACAGATCGCGCCGCGAGGTGGCGAGGCCGGTGGCAATGGCGGGTGCGCGTCCGTGGATGGAGTGCATCCCATAGGTGTTCATGTAATAGGGGAATCGGGAGGAGCAGCCGATTCCGGAGACGAAGACGATGTTTTCCTTCGCGAGGCCGAGCTCGGGCATGAAGCCCTGGACGGCGGCGAGGATGGCGTAGTCACCGCAGCCGGGACACCAGCGCACTTCCTGATCGGACTTGAAGTCCTTCATGGACTGCTTGGCGTCGGCCTTCGGCACCAGGGAGAGCGCCTCGATCGAGGAAAAGCCCTCCGAGATCGTCTCAGTCATTGATGGCCTCCTTGAACACATCGGCGAGCTGCTCGGCCTTGAACGGCATTCCGCTCACCTGGGTGTAGGAGCGGATGTCGGTCAGGAACTTCGCTCGCAGCAGGGTCGCGAGCTGACCGAGGTTCATCTCCGGCACGACCACCTTGTCGTAACGCCCCAGCGTCTCCCCGAGATTCCCGGGGAAGGGGTTGAGGTGACGCAGGTGGGCCTGGGCGATGCGGTGGCCCTCGGCGCGGGTGCGCCGCACGGCCGCGGTGATGGGCCCGTAGGTCGAACCCCAGCCGAGGACGAGGGTGTCGGCCTCGCCGCTGGGGTCGTCCACCTCCAGATCGGGGACGGTGATGCCGTCGATCTTGGCCTGGCGGGTGCGGACCATGAAGTCGTGGTTGGCGGGGTCGTAGGAGATGTTGCCCGTGCCGTCCTGCTTCTCGATGCCGCCGATGCGGTGTTCGAGACCGGGGGTGCCGGGCACCGCCCACGGGCGGGCCAGGGTCTCCGGGTCGCGCTTGTACGGCCAGAAGACCTCGGTCCCGTCGGCCAGCTCGTGGTTCGGCCCGGAGGCGAACCGCACCCGCAGATCGGGGAGTTCGTCGACCTCCGGGATCCGCCAGGGCTCGGAGCCGTTGGCCAGATAGCCGTCCGACAGCAGGAACACCGGCGTCCGGTACGTCAGCGCGATACGCGCCGCGTCGATCGCCGCGTCAAAACAGTCCGCCGCGGTCCGGGGCGCCACGATCGGCACGGGGGCCTCGCCGTTGCGCCCGTACATCGCCTGGAGCAGGTCGGCCTGCTCGGTCTTGGTGGGCAGACCGGTGGAGGGCCCGCCGCGCTGGATGTCGACGATCAGCAGCGGCAGTTCGAGGCTGACGGCCAGTCCGATGGTCTCGGACTTGAGCGCGACGCCGGGGCCGGAGGTGGTGGTGACGGCGAGGGCACCGCCGAAGGCGGCTCCCAGGGCGGCGCCGATGCCGGCGATCTCGTCCTCGGCCTGGAAGGTCCGCACGCCGAAGTTCTTGTGCTTCGACAGCTCGTGCAGGATGTCCGAGGCCGGAGTGATCGGGTACGAGCCGAGGTAGAGCGGCAGGTCGGCCTGGCGGGCGGCGGCGATGAGCCCGTAGGACAGCGCCAGGTTTCCGGAGATGTTGCGGTAGGTGCCGGCGGGGAAGGCGGAGGTCGCGGGGGCGACCTCGTAGGAGACGGCGAAGTCCTCGGTCGTCTCGCCGAAGTTCCACCCGGCCTGGAAGGCGGCGACGTTGGCCTCCGCGATCTGCGGCTTCTTCGCGAACTTCGCCCGCAGGAACTTCTCGGTGTTCTCCGTCGGCCGGTGGTACATCCACGACAGCAGGCCGAGCGCGAACATGTTCTTGCTGCGCTCCGCCTCCTTCCGCGACAGCCCGAAGTCCTTCAGCGCCTCGATCGTGAGCGTCGTCAGCGGGACGGGATGGACGTTGTAGGCGTCCAGGGAGCCGTCCTCCAGCGGGCTCGTGGCGAAGCCGACCTTCGCCATCGGGCGCTTGGTGAACTCGTCGGTGTTGACGATGATCTCCGCGCCGCGCGGCACGTCCGCGAGATTCGCCTTCAGTGCCGCCGGGTTCATCGCCACCAGAACGTCCGGTGCGTCACCGGGGGTGAGGATGTCGTGATCGGCGAAATGCAGCTGGAACGACGAAACCCCCGGCAGGGTGCCTGCGGGGGCTCGGATCTCGGCGGGGAAGTTCGGCAGCGTCGACAGGTCGTTGCCGAACGACGCGGTCTCGGAAGTAAACCGATCACCCGTGAGCTGCATACCGTCACCGGAGTCACCCGCGAAACGGATGATCACCCGGTCCAGTCGGCGCACCTCCTTGGCGCCGCCCGGGCCCCCGGAGGGGCTGCGCTGTCCGGCGAGGTGTGACGGCTCGCCTCGCTGCTCGGCTGGATCGGCCTGCTCGGCCGGGCTACTGACCTGGCTGGTCACTGCTTCGGACCTCCCTCATGGCGGCGGTCCGCACATGGTGGTGCCGACCGGCGTTCCCACGGCCATCGTACGTGGGGAAGGGTTTCCTCCTCCGGAGGTACCACAGGATGAACCCACGGATGTGACCCCCTTATGCCCTTGTATGTCATGGTCATCCGCCCCCGCGCCCTCTCATTTACGAGGGTTACTGCTAGGACTTTGTTTCGGGGGCCACGTATCCGACGCGGCCCGCGCCGCACCCCGACCGGAGTACATCAGGGGTGCGGCAGGGTCGCGCCGGGCGGATGACAGCACGTCAGAACGGTGAGCCGGGTCGGAACGAGGGAATCCGGATCAAATGCGGACGACAGCGGCGGGAGCCGGTCAGGGCCGCGGAGCCGCCGGTCAGGACCGCAGGTAGGTCAGGACCGCGAGAACCCGACGGTGATCCCCGTCACTCGGCGACAGGCCCAGCTTCGCGAAGATGTTGCTGACGTGCTTCTCGACCGCCCCGTCGCTCACCACCAGCTGCTTGGCGACCGCGGAATTCGTCCGTCCCTCGGCCATCAGACCGAGGACCTCCCGCTCCCGGGGGGTCAGCCCGGCCAGCACGTCCTGCTTGCGGCTGCGGCCCAGCAGCTGCGCGACGACCTCGGGGTCCAGCGCGGTGCCGCCCCGGGCGACCCGCACCACCGCGTCCACGAACTCGCGGACCTCGGCGACGCGGTCCTTGAGCAGATAGCCCACGCCCCGGCTGCTGCCGGCCAGCAGCTCCGTCGCGTACTGCTCCTCCACGTACTGCGACAGCACCAGCACACCCAGGCCCGGATGGTCCCGGCGCAGCCGCACCGCCGCCCGGACGCCCTCGTCGGTGTGGGTGGGCGGCATCCGGACGTCCGCGACCACCACGTCCGGCAGGGCGTCCTCGGCGGCGAGCTCCGTGATGGTCTTGATCAGCGCCTCGGCGTCGCCGACCCCGGCCACGACATCGTGCCCCCGGTCGGTCAGCAGCCGGGTCAGCCCCTCCCGGAGCAGCACCGAATCCTCGGCGATGACCACCCGCACCCTGTCCTCCACGATTTACGGCCCCCCAGGCCCGGCGCGCACGCCGAGCGGTTCACGCTGTAGGCAATTGTCACCGCCCAGCATGTCAGCATCCGGCCCCCCAGCGGGCGCGCGATGCCGCCCGCGCCCGGACCTTTCCCGGCCCCGCGCCCGCACCCGCCTGCCACGCGGCAGCACGTCGCCCCGCCGGCGACCGGCGGGGCGACGTGATCAGGCGGGGTCAGGCGTGGGACGGACGCGGGCCGCCCGGGGCAGGGCGCGTCAGCCGCGCCAGGGCAGCTCCGCCGTGATCGTCGTCGGACCGCCGGCGGGGGAGTGCACCACCAGCAGGCCGTCCACCGCGTCCAGCCGCTCGGCCAGCCCCGCGAGGCCGCTGCCGCCGGCCGTCGACGCACCACCGCGGCCGTCGTCGGAGACCTGGAGCATCAGCCGGTTCGCCGACCGCCACACGTCGACGCGGGCCGTACGGGCGGCGCTGTGCTTGCTGATGTTCTGCAGCAGCTCGGAGACGATGAAGTAGGCCGTGCCCTCGATCGCGGCGGCCGGCCGGAGCGACAGGTCCACGTCGACCCGCACGGGCACCGTGCAGCGCGCGGCCAGCGCCGACAGCGCCGGGCCGAGCCCGCGGTCGGTGAGGATCGCCGGGTGGATGCCGCGGGCGAGGTCCCGCAGCTCCTGGAGGGCGAGCTTCACCTCGCCGTGCGCTTCGTCCACCATCCTGGCGGCGGCCTCCGGGTCCTCCTCCAGCTTCTCCTTCGCGAGGCCCAGGTCCATGGCGAGGGCGACGAGCCGGGCCTGGGCGCCGTCGTGCAGATCGCGCTCGATGCGGCGCAGATCGGCGGCGGCCGTGTCGACGACGACCCCGCGGTCCTCCTCCAGCTCCCACACCCGGCTCGCCAGCCGGGACGGCCCGAGCAGCCCCGCCACCATCAGCCGGTCCACCTGCGTCAGCCCACGGATGATCCACGGGTTGACCAGCACCAGGAGCAGACCGGCGGCGCAGGTGACGCCGACCTCGAAGGGGTTGTCGAGGTAGACGGCCGTGCCGCTCGCGTCGCCGTACAGCTGCATCCCCGGCTGGTCCCAGTACTTCGGGTAGACCCAGGAGTAGGCCGGGTAGAGCAGCAGCGCCCAGCCGACGATCGTCAGCGTCAGCGACACGCAGAACGCGCCGACCGCCCACGGGAAGTGCAGCACCCCGTACAGCAGGTGCCGCCAGGACGCACCGCTCTTGAGGACCGCCCCCATCCAGGCCATCGGCCCGCTGTGCCCCTTCCGCGGCCGGATCGGCTCCGGGTCGGCGATCTCCAGATCCAGCAGCCCCCGCGCCCGGGTCCGCTCCACCGCGCCCAGCGCCCGCGCCCCGAGGAGCGCGCCGGCCAGTACCGGCACCCCGATGAAGGTGATCAGCAGACCGGCGCCGAGGCTGGTCATGGTGATCGCGTACGAGAAGAAGAGGACCGCCATCGGGAGGCTGAGCATCAGATAGAGGAACTCGCGCCATGTGCGGCCCGCCAACGGCGCGCGCAGCACGACGGGCACACGGTGGGGCCGGGGGGCCGGCTGCCGTCCGTAATCGATGGCCATTTCTCTTCCGATCTCCGAGCATCCGGGGGTTCGCCTGATGACTCAAGACTCCGGGAACGCGGGCCCGGGAACCATGTGGTGAGTGGGTGTCTTGGGGGTGGGGCCAGCCCTACCCCTCCGGGGCGGGCGGGCCGGCGACGGCAGCCGCGGGATGTGCCCGCAGGGGCCGGGCGGACCAGCAGGCCGGCGGTGGCGCGATGGCGAGCCGGCCCGCCGGGCGGTGGCGTCGGCGTAGTTCCGCCGTGACGACCGCAGGGCGTGCCGGGCATCGGGACCCGTGAAGATCCGCCGGACAGGCCCTAGCGGTCGCGCCAGGGCAGTTCCGCCGTGACGACCGTCGGGCCGCCCACGGGTGAGTCCACGACGAACAGCCCGTCCACCGACCCCAGGCGCTCGGCCAGCCCCGCCAGCCCGCTCCCGGTCGCCGTCGAGGCGCCGCCGCGCCCGTCGTCGCGCACCTGGATCAGCAGCCGGTCCGTCGTCCGCCACAGCTCGATGCCGGCCGTGCGGGCGCCGCTGTGCTTGCTGATGTTCTGCAGCAGCTCGGAGACGGTGAAGTACGCGATGCCCTCGATCGCCGGCGCCGGGCGGGCGTCCAGCTCCACGGTCACGCTCACCGGCACGGTGCAGCGCGCCGCCACCGACGACAGCGCCGCGTCCAGCCCCCGGTCCGTCAGCACCGCCGGGTGGATGCCGCGGGCGAGGTCCCGCAGCTCCTGGAGGGCGAGCTTCACCTCGCCGTGCGCCTCGTCGACCATCTGCGCGGCGGCCGCCGGATCCTCCAGCACCTTCTCCTTCGCCAGCCCGAGCCCCATGGCGAGGGCGACGAGCCGGGCCTGGGCGCCGTCGTGCAGATCGCGCTCGATGCGGCGCAGATCGGCGGCGGCGGTGTCGACGACGACCCCCCGGTCCGACTCCAGCTCGGCGACCCGCCGCTCCAGCTCGTCGGACGGGCTCAGCAGGCCGCGCACCATCGCCCGGTCGACATTGGTCATGGCACGCGCCAGATAGCCGAGAACCGGCCACAGCACGAAGAGCGAACAGAGCGTGACCGCGAAAGTGAGAACGCCCCATGGCAGTCTGATGAACGAATACAGCGTGCTCCGCCACCCCACCGGGTCCTTCAGCGTCATCCACAGCCAGGGGAAGAAACCGGCGGTCCCGCGCCGCCCCCGCAGCAGCGGACTCGGCTCCTCGATCCGCACGCCCAGCAGCCTGCGCGCCCGCATCCGCTCGAAACGGCCCACGTACCGGGCGCCCATCAGCCCGAGCGCCAGCAGCGGCAGCCCGATCACGGTGATCGACAGACCGACGCCCACATACAGCCATACCGAGACATAGACGAAGCCCACGATGCCCTCGGGCAGGTTCAGCAGGAGATGCGCGATCTCCCGCCACGTCTGCCCGCCGAAGGCCGGGCGGGCGGGCGGAAGCCGCTCGCCCGTGCCGCCGCCGGGGTCGTCATGGGTGTCGTGGGCGGCGAAACCGGACCGACGGGAGGTGCCCGGGGCGGCCTCGCGGGCCGTACTGCTGGCGTTCATAGGGCAAAGACTGCCGGGCGGCCGGGCACGACGCCATGGGGGCCGTGGGTGCGAAGGTGTAGGGATAACCCCACCACAGGCCGGTAGCGCTGCTCACTCCAGGCGCGGCAGGGCCTAGACTCCCGTGCGTACAGATCGTCGAACGCGGGTGACCGGGACAAACCGGAAGAACAGCCGCACAGGGAGCGAGGGGCGGACGTGCCGGAGGCGACCGTGCGCACCGCGAGTGCCGACGTCCGGCTCGCGGCCGACTACTTCGATGGCTACGCGACGGTCGGCCTGCTGGCCGTCGTCGGCGTGCTGTTCGTCGCCGTGTCCTTCGTGGCCGGGCGACTGCTGCGGCCCGTGGTGCCGACCCCCGAGAAGCTGCTGACCTACGAATGCGGCGTGGACCCCGTCGGCGAGGGCTGGGCGCACACCCAGGTGCGCTACTACGTCTACGCCTTCCTCTACGTCATCTTCGCGGTGGACTCGATCTTCCTGTTCCCCTGGGCGACGGTCTTCGCCGCGCCGGGCTTCGGCGGCGCGACGCTCGTCGAGATGTTCATCTTCCTCGGCTTCCTCGCCGTGGGCTTGTTGTACGCATGGAAGAAGGGCGTCCTCGAATGGACGTGACACCCCCGGTTGACCTTCCCGAGCCGCGCCGGCTCGGGGTGCTGTCCCGCCTCGCGCCCGAACCCATGAAGGTGGTCCTGAACTGGGGCCGCCGCTACAGCCTGTGGGTCTTCAACTTCGGCCTCGCCTGCTGCGCGATCGAGTTCATCGCCGCGTCGATGGCCCGGCACGACTTCATCCGCCTCGGCGTCATCCCCTTCGCCCCGGGCCCCCGCCAGGCGGACCTCATGATCGTCTCCGGCACGGTGACGGACAAGATGGCCCCGGCCGTGAAGCGGCTGTACGAGCAGATGCCCGAGCCGAAGTACGTGATCTCCTTCGGCGCCTGCTCGAACTGCGGCGGCCCCTACTGGGACTCGTACTCCGTCACGAAGGGCGTCGACCAGATCATCCCGGTCGACGTCTACGTACCGGGCTGCCCGCCCCGGCCGGAAGCGCTGCTGCAGGGCATCCTCAAGCTTCAGGAGAAGATCGCGAAGGAGTCGCTGAGCGACCGGTACGGGCCCGCCTCCGGCGCGGGCGCGTCCGTCGCGGCGCTGCGCAGCGATCTGGTGACGCCGCCGCCGACGCCCGGCACCTCCGGTGCGGGTGCGGGCGCCTCCGGCGGTGCGGCCGGTGCCGGTGGCGCGACTGGCGCCGGTGGCGCGGAGGAGACGGACCGATGACGACCGATCCGACGAGCCCGGCGGGGAGCCCGGACGGGGATTCCGGCGCGGCCGGGCAGCCGACGTCCGGGGCCGCTCCCGGCGAGGGCCCCGTGTCCGCCAAGGGGCCGGCCTCCGGCGCGGCCGAGCCGACCTCGGGCGGGGACGCCGAATCCGCCCCGAAGGCGGGGAAGGTCTCCGAGGGGACCGCTCGCACCGCCCGCCCGGCCGGGGCGACCGCCCCGGAGCCGACCGAGGACGACGCCGAGTCCGCCGGACCGTCGGAGGCCCCCGCTCCCGAGCCCGTCGTCGGGTGGCTGCCGAGTGGCGCCTCCGAGCTGTTCGGCGAGGGGGCGAGCGCGGAGGAGTCGTACGGGCTGCTCACCGTGGACGTACCCGCCGCCGCGTGGATCACCGCGCTGGAGACCGCGCGGGACACCCTCGGCTGCACCTACTTCGACTGGCTGAGCGCGGTCGACGAGCCCGGCACGGGCTTCCGCATCTGCGCGCACGTCGTCGCCCTGCCCGTGGGGCCCGGCGCGGCCGGTGGCATGCGGCGGCTCGTCGTACGCACCACCGTGCCGCACGACGCCCCCGCGCTGCCCAGCGCGATCGGCGTCTACGCCGGAGCGGCGTGGCACGAACGCGAGACGTTCGAGATGTTCGGCGTCGACTTCACCGGTCACCCGCACCTGGTGCCGCTGCTGCTGCCCGAGGGCTTCGAGGGGCACCCGCTGCGCAAGGACTTCGTGCTCGCCGCGCGGGTCGCGAAGGCGTGGCCCGGGGCCAAGGAACCGGGCGAGACGGAGGGCGGTGGCCCCAAGCGCCGTCAGATGCTCCCGCCGGGCGTCCCCGACCCCAACGAGTGGGGCCCCCTCAAGGGCCAGCTCCCGCCCGCACCCGCCCGCCCGGCCCGCGGCCCCCGCGCCGCGGGTGCGGCGGGCGCCGCAGCCGCCGACCGCCCGGCCCGCCGCACGCGCAGCGTGGCCGCCGGCTCGGCGAGCCAGGCGGAACCGGCGGCCGACACTCCGGCAGCGGCTCCCGAGCGGCCTGCCCGCCGTAGCCGCAGCGTGAGCGAGGGCTCTGCGAGCCAGGCCGCACCCTCGGCCGAGGCGTCCGGTGCGGACGCCCCGGCGCGCCCTGCCCGTCGCAGCCGCAGCGCGAGCGAGGGCTCTGCGAGCCAGGCCGCGCCGCCTGCCGAGGCCGGGACGCCCGCTGCCGAGCGCCCGCGCCCGGCACCGCGCTCGGCCGACGCCCCGTGGCACCACGCCCGCCCCGCGTTCGAAGGCACACCGGGGGAGCCAGGCCCTGAGGCCGGATCCCCCAAGGGCGCCACCCCGTCGGCACCCGCCGAGGGCCCCGGGCCTGCGGCCGGGCCTGCGGCCGGGCCTGCGGCCGGGCCTGCGGCCGGGCCGACCCCGACAGCCCCCGCAGCACCACCGGCAGCTGCCGAGCCCGCCCCAGAGGCCAAGCCCGGCGCAGCCGAACCCGCAGCACCGGCCCCGGTGGCCAAGCCCGGCGCAGCCGAACCCGCTCCCGGGAGCAAGCCTGAGCCCGGCGCAGCCGAAGCCGCAGCCGAAGCCGCAGCCGAAGCCGCCGCCGAACCGCCGCCCGGCGAAGCCGAGCGCCCCGAGGGGGAGGCCCCCACGACCCGCCCGCCCAAGGGCGGTCGCGATCGCGACACCCGAGACGACGACGACCCGGCAGGAGGCGCCCCCGCATGAGCGACATCCTCGACGTGGCCGTCCGCCTGGCCGCCGTGTTCGTCGCCTTCCTCGTGCTGCCGCTCGTCCTCGGGCAGACCGAGCACAAGGTGATGGCCCATATGCAGGGCCGGCTCGGGCCGATGTACGCCGGTGGGTTCCACGGGTGGGCGCAGCTCATGGCGGACGCCGTGAAGTTCGCGCAGAAGGAAGACATCGTGCCCGCGGGCGCGGACCGGCGGATCTTCCAGCTCGCGCCGGCCGTCGCCCTGCTGCCCTACCTCCTCGTGCTCGTCGTGATCCCGATCGGGCCGGGCAACGCCGTCGGTGAGTTCATCGACGCCGGGATCTTCTTCGTCCTCGCCGTCCTGGGCATCGGCGTGCTCGGCTCGCTGATGGCCGGCTGGGCGTCGGCCAACAAGTTCTCCCTGCTCGGCGGTCTGCGGACCGCCGCGCAGCTGATGGCCTACGAGCTGCCGATGCTGCTCGCCGCGGCCTCCGTCGCGATGGCGGCCGGGACGCTGTCGCTGCCCGGCATCCTGGAGGCCTTCCACTGGTGGTGGGTGCCCTGGCAGATCGTCGGCGGCGTCGTCTTCTTCACCGCCGGGCTCGCCGAACTCCAGCGGCCCCCGTTCGACATGCCGGTCGCCGACTCCGAGATCATCTTCGGTGCGTACACCGAGTACACCGGCCTGCGCTTCGCGCTCTTCCTGTTCGCGGAGTTCGTGGGCATCGTCGTGCTCTGCGTGCTGACGACCGTCCTCTTCCTCGGCGGCTGGCACGGGCCCTTCGGGGCCGACGGCCTCGGCCCCGTGTGGACCCTGCTCAAGACGGCGCTGCTCGCCTTCGTCGTCATCTGGCTACGGGTCAGCTACCCCCGGCTCCGTGAGGACCAGCTGCAGAAGCTGGCCTGGACCGTACTCATTCCGCTCGCTCTCGCGCAGATCGCACTGACCGGCGTGATCAAGGTGGTGATCCAGTAATGGGGATTCCCGGTTCCGGCCTCGCCAAGGGCCTCGCCGTCACCCTCCGCACGATGACGCGGCGTTCGATCACCGACCAGTACCCGGACGTCCAGCCCGAGCTGTCGCCCCGCACCCGCGGAGTGATCGGCCTGTTCGAGGAGAACTGCACGGTCTGCATGCTGTGCGCCCGTGAGTGCCCCGACTGGTGCATCTACATCGACTCCCACAAGGAGACCGTGCCCCCGGCCGCGCCGGGCGGGCGGGAGCGCAGCCGCAATGTGCTCGACCGCTTCGCGATCGACTTCTCGCTCTGCATGTACTGCGGTATCTGCATCGAGGTGTGCCCCTTCGACGCGCTGTTCTGGTCGCCGGAGTTCGAGTACGCCGAGACCGACATCCACGAACTGACCCATGAGCGCGACAAGCTCCGCGAATGGATGTGGACCGTGCCGGAGCCGCCCGCGCTCGACCCGGCGGCCGAGGAGCCGAAGGAGCTCGCGGCGGCCCGGAAGACGGCCGAGAAGCTGGCCGCGCAACAAGCCGCCGAGGCGGAGAAGCAGCAGGAGGACGAGGCATGACCGGCACCGCCGACGTCACCGCGCTCGCCGCGAACGCCCACGGCTTCCTCTCCCCGACCGGCGTCGAGATCCTCTTCGTGCTGGTCGGCATCGTGACCCTCGGCGCCGCCGTCGTCACCGTCACCACCAAGCAGCTGGTGCACGCCGCCCTGTGGCTGGTGGCGGCGCTCGGCGGGCTCGCCGTGGAGTACCTGCTGCTCACGGCGGAGTTCATCGCCTGGGTGCAGGTGCTGATCTACGTCGGCTCCGTCGTCGTCCTCCTCCTCTTCGGGCTGATGCTCACCAAGGCCCCCATCGGCCGCTCCCCGGACGCGGACTCCGGCAATCGCTGGGCCGCCCTCGCGGTCGCGGCGGCCGCGGCCGCCGCGCTCGTCTGGGTGGTCGTGGACGCCTTCCGCGCCACCTGGATCGATCTCGACGGCGCCGTCCAGGGCTCCACGAAGGTCTCCGGAGAGAGCCTCTTCCGGTACTGGGTGCTGCCCTTCGAGGCGCTGTCCGTGCTGCTGCTCGCCGCCCTCGTCGGCGCGATCGTGCTCTCCCGCCGCGACATCGAAGGCGGCTCGGACAAGCAGCCCGGCAAGGCCGGCAAGGGGGGCGAGCGCTGATGCACCTCGTCTACCCCGCCGTCCTCGCCGCCCTCCTCTTCGCCGTCGGCCTCTACGGCGTGCTCGCCCGGCGCAACGCGATCCTCGTCCTGATGTCCGTCGAGCTGATGCTCAACGCCGTCAACCTCAACCTCGTCGCCTTCGACGTGTGGCTGCGCGACACGCTCCACGCCGGGCAGGCGCTCACCCTCTTCACCATCGCCATCGCCGCCGCCGAGATCGGCATCGGCCTCGCGATCGTGCTGCTCGTCTACCGCAACCGCGGCACCGCCGACGTCGACCGGCTCCGCGACCTCAACGAGGGCGAGGACGCCGAGCGCTACGCGGCCGACACGGACATCCCCGTGGACCCGGCCCGCGCCGACGGTGACCGGCCGAACGGCCCCGACAAGAAGGCAGAGGCCGTCGCGTGACGACCACGACCACCGCCGTCCTCGTCCCGCTGCTGCCCTTCCTCGGTGCCGTCGCCGGCATCCTGCTCGGCCGCCGCGCCCCCGGCTTCGTACGACCGCTGGCCATCCTGCCGACCCTCGCCGCGGCCGTGCTCGCCGTCGTCGTCGCCTGGCAGCAGGGCGGCGGCGAGGACATCGACGCCGCCACCCGGCTCACCCCGACCGGGTCCGTGCCCATCGACCTCGCCCTGCACCTCGACGGCTTCGCCGTGCTCGTCGCGGTCCTCGTCGGCGTCGTCGCGTCCTGCGTACAGCTCTACTCGACCGCCTACCTGCGCGACGCCCCCCGCTACCCCTCCTACGCGGCCCTCGTCTCCCTCTTCACCGCCGCGATGCTGCTCGTCGTCTACTCCGGCGACCTGATGGTGCTGCTGGTCGGCTGGGAGATCATGGGCGTCTGCTCGTACTTCCTCGTCGGCCACTACTGGGAGACCGAGGCCGCCCGCGCCGCCTCCCTCAAGGCCTTCCTGGTCACCAAGCTCGGCGACGTCCCCTTCCTGATCGGCATCCTCGCGCTGGCCGCCGACGCCGGAACGTTCCGCATCAACGGCATCCTGACCGCCGCCGTCTCCGGCGACGGGCTGGACCACCCGACCGTCATCGCGCTGCTGCTCCTCGCCGGAGTCGCGGGCAAGTCCGCGCAGTTCCCGCTGCACACCTGGCTGCCCGACGCGATGGCCGGCCCCACGCCCGTCTCCGCGCTGATCCACGCCGCGACGATGGTCGCCGCCGGTGTCTACTTCATCGCCCGGCTCCTGCCCGTCTTCGCCGCCTCCACCGCGGCGCTGGTCGTGCTCGCCGCGATGGCCGCGATCACCATGATCGGCTCGGCGCTCGCCGCCCTCGCCCAGGACGACATCAAACGCGTCCTCGCCTACTCGACCGTCGGCCAGCTCGGCTACATGACCGGCGCCCTCGCCGTCGGCGACCGCGGTGCCGCCGTCTTCCACCTGATCACCCACGGTGCGTTCAAGGCGCTCCTCTTCCTCGGGGCAGGCGTGATCATCCACGCCGCCGGCACCAACTCGCTGGCCGCGATGGCACGCATGGGCCACCTCACCAAGCGCATCCCCGACGCCTACTGGACGATGACCGTCGCCCTCCTCGCCCTCGCCGCGATCCCCCCGTTCAGCGGCTTCTTCTCCAAGGAAGCCGTCCTCGGCGCGGCCGAGCACGCCGCCACCGGCGACGCGAGCGGCATCCCCGGCACGGTCGGCTGGATCGTCCTGGTCGCCGGACTGCTCACCGCCCTCCTCACCGCGGGCTACGCCACCCGGCTGTGGCTGCTGGCCTTCCACGGCCGCGGCACCGAGGCCGCCGACCACGGCAAGCAGCCTGCCGTCATGAACGTCACCCTCTGGGTCCTGTTCGTCCCCGCCCTCGGGCTCGGCCTCGCCGCCTGGAAGCTCCCCGACTGGTTCGACGGGCACTCCCTCACCCCGACCCTCACCACCTCCGTCCTCGGCACCGGCTGCGCCCTCATCGGCGCGCTCGTCGTCTGGGCGGCCTGGCGGCGGACCGCCGCGCTCGCCGCCGGCACGCCCATGGGCGCCGTCGCCGCCGACCCGGACGCCGCCCCCGCGGTCTCCGAGGAGGAGGCCGTCGCCAGCCACACGGCCGCCTACGGAAACATCGCCTCCGCCCAGGACCCGGCCGACCCCGGCCGGCTCCTCCTCGGCCCCCTGCACCGCCACGCCGCCGTCGGCTTCCACCTCGACGCCGCGTACAGCGCCCTGTTCGTCCGGCCCGTGCGCGCGGGCGCCCGCCTCGCGCACTTCCTCGACCGCGAGGTCGTCGACACCTACGTACGCGGCGCGGGCGCGGCCCCCGGCCTGCTGGGACGGGCCGTCCGCCGGGCCCAGACCGGCAATGTGCAGACCTACCTCGGCGCCCTGCTCGCCGGCTCCGTCGTCCTGGCCGTCGCCGCCGTTCTCGTAGCCACCGGAGCCTGACCGTGAGTCATACCGTCATGCAGATCCTCCTCGCTGCGATCGTCGTCCTCCCCCTCCTCGGAGCCGTCGCCGCCCTGCTCCCGGCCCCTCCCGGCCTCAAGGGCAAGAGCCCCGGCCAGGCCGTGCTCCGGCACGGCGTCACCGTCACGGGCGCCGTGCTCGGGCTGTCCGTCGCCCTCGCCGCCGGCTTCGACCACGACGACCCCGCCCGGATGCAGGCGACCACCGACATCAGCTGGATCCCGGCCCTCGGCATCCGGATCCACCTCGGCGTGGACGGCGTCTCGCTCCCCCTCCTCGTGCTGACCGCGCTGCTGACCTTCCTCAGCGCGCTCTACAGCTACTTCAAAATGCCCGACGGCCCGTCACCGAAGGCATTCGTCGCACTGATCCTCGTCCTCGAGTCCGGCACCCTCGCGTCCTTCGCCGTCCTCGACCTGATGCTGTTCTTCCTCGCCTTCGAGATGGTGCTCATCCCGATGTACTTCCTCATCGCCCGCTGGGGCGGTGACGGCCGCGAGCGCGCGGCCTGGCGGTTCATCCTCTACACCCTGCTCGGCTCCGTCGTGATGCTGCTCGGCCTCCTCCTCATCGGCATCAAGGGCGGCACCTTCGACATGGTGGCACTCGCCACTGACAACGGGTCCGGGCTCAGCCACACCACCCAGCTCGTCGCGGTGCTCGCCATCGGCGTCGGCCTCGCCGTCAAGGCCCCCATGTGGCCGCTGCACAGCTGGCTGCCCGACGCCCACACCGCCGCCCCGACCGTCGGCTCGGTCCTCCTCGCGGGCGTCCTGCTGAAGATGGGCACCTACGGGTTCGTCCGCATCCTGCTGCCCATCACCCCCGACGGCGTGCACACCTTCGCGCCCTACCTCGCCGCCTTCGCGGTCGTCGGCATCATCTACGGCTCCCTGGTCTGCCTCGCCCTCGCCCGCAGCGGCGCCGGCGGCGACCTCAAGCGCCTGATCGCCTACTCCTCCGTCGGCCACATGGGCTTCGTGCTCCTCGGCATCGCCACCCTCACCCCCACCGGTGTGAACGGCGCGCTGTTCGCCAACATCGCCCACGGCCTCATCACCGGCCTGCTGTTCTTCCTCGTCGGCGCCGTCAAGGACCGCTACGGCACCAGCGACCTCGACCGGCTCTCCGGCGCGAGCGGCGCCGCGCTCTACGGCAAGGCGCCCCGCCTCGGCGGGCTCCTCGCCTTCGGCGCCGTCGCCTCGCTCGGCCTGCCCGGCCTCGCCGGGTTCTGGGGCGAGATGCTCGCGATGTTCGGCTCCTTCGAGCCCGCCGAGGGGCTCAGCCGCCCCGCCTACCTCACCTTCATGGTCATCGCCGGCTTCGGCACCCTGCTGACCGCCGCGTACATGCTGATCGTCGTGCGCCGGGTCTGCATGGGGGGCGACGGCGAGACCGGCAGCCACCCCGGCGGCCACGGCGGCGGTTCCGCACCGGCACCGACGTCGCTCCCCGACGTCCAGACGTACGAGTTCGCCGCCTGGACCCCGCTCGTCGCCCTCACCGTCCTCGCCGGACTCTGGCCCGCGGCCCTCCTCGGCCTCACCGACCCGGCCGTTCAGCAGCTCCTCCGAGGAGGCAACTGATGGGCTCCCTGGTCCAGTCCGTCGACTGGCTCGCCATCGCCCCGCCCACCATCACCGCCGTGGTGGCGCTCGTCATCCTGGTCGCCGACCTCTTCCTGCCCCAGGAGCGCAAACCCCTCCTCGGCGGGATCGCGATCGGCGGACTGCTGCTGGCCGGGCTCTCCCTGCTGCCCCTGCACGACGGTGACCGCTCCACGTTCTGCCTGAGCACCGGCACGCGCGCGTGCAGCTACTCGGCGGACCACTTCACGCTCGTCATCCAGTTCCTGGTGCTCGGCGGCGCCCTGCTGACGGCGCTTCTGTCCGTCAGTACGCTCACCGACTTCAAACTCCCCTCCGGCGAGTACTGGTTCCTGCTGCTGTCCTCCGCCGCCGGCGCCGCCCTGCTGCCCGCCTCCCGGGACCTCGCGACCCTCGTCGTGGCGCTCGAAGTGGCCTCGCTGCCCGCCTTCGCCCTCGTCGGCCTGCGCCGCGACGACCGCCGCTCCTCGGAGGCGGCGCTCAAGTTCTTCCTCTCCTCGGTCACCGCGACCGCCGTCATGCTGCTCGGCGTCAGCTTCGTCTACGCGGCCACCGGCACCCTGCACCTCACCGAGGTGGCCAGGGCCCTCACCGACGTCGACCCGCGCCTGGAAACCCTCGCCCAGGCGGGCGTCGCCCTCACCCTCGTCGGCTTCGCCTTCAAGACCGCGGCCGTGCCCTTCCACTTCTGGGTACCCGACACCTACGTGGGCGCCCCGCTGCCCATCGCCGCCTACCTGTCGGTCATCGGCAAGGCCGTCGGCTTCACCGGCCTCATCCTCGTGACCGTCGTCGGCTTCCCCTCGTACTCCGACATCTGGGGCCCGGCCCTCGCCGTCCTCGCCGCCCTCACCATGACCGTGGGCAACGCCGCCGCGCTGCGCCAGCGCGCGGACCGCGCCCACAGCGCCGTACGCCTGCTGGCCTGGTCCTCCGTCGGCCAGGCGGGCTATCTGCTGGTGCCGATCGCCGCCGCGGCGTACACCGACGACCCGGCCCACGCCATCGGCTCCACCGTCGCGTACGCCCTGATGTACGCCGTCGTGAACCTCGGCGCCTTCGCCGTGGCCGCGCTCGTCGCCCGTACGCGCCCCGCCAACCGCATCACGGACTACCGGGGCCTCTACGCCCGCCGTCCGCTCGCCGCCCTGGCCATGGGCTTCTTCCTGCTCTGCCTGGCCGGGCTGCCGCCGGGGATCATCGGCCTGTTCGCCAAGGTCACCGTCTTCTCGGCGGCGGTCGACGCGGGCCTGGGCTGGCTGGCGGTCGTCATGGCGGTCAACGTCGTGATCGCGCTCTACTACTACCTCCAGTGGACGGCGGTCCTCTTCCGCGCGCCGGAGGAGGCCGCGCCGGAAGACTCGGAGACCGCTTCGCCCGGCGGACAGCAGCGGCTGCGGGTGCCGGCCCCCCTGGCGACGGCGATCGCCCTCGCCGCCGTCCTCGGCATCGCCCTCTCCGGCGCCCCGCAGCTCGTCCTGCGCTTCGCCTCCGGCGCCCTGCTGTAACGCGGCTCCCGAACCGCCCGCAGGCGGGCCGCACGGTCACCCGTACGGCCCTACGGGCGGGCGGCGCGCTGCCCGGTGCCCGGCCGGGGCGCGCGCGGTGCGCGTGAGGGAACCAGCCACCTTCATCTGGCGTTGACCAGTTCGGAAGGTTCCACTGGAACGTGGAAGCGGAAGCGCAAGGTGGCAGCACCGAGCAAAGGGTTCCCCTGCCGCACCATTTGGAGGGCGTACCGTGCACCGCCGGCACAACGGGTTGAAGACCGCCGTACTCCTCGGTGGGCTGTCCGCACTCATCATCGTCATCGGCAGCCTCTTCGGACGTACGGGCCTGATCGTCGCCGTCCTCGTGGCGCTCGGCACCAACGCCTACGCCTACTGGAACAGCGACAAGCTCGCGCTGCGCGCGATGCGCGCCCGGCCGGTCAGCGAGTTCGAGGCCCCGCAGCTCTACCGCATGGTCCGCGAGCTCTCCACCGCCGCCCGCCAGCCGATGCCCCGCCTCTACATCTCCCCGACCGAGGCCCCCAACGCCTTCGCCACCGGCCGCAACCCGCGCAACGCCGCCGTCTGCTGCACCGACGGCATCCTGCGCCTCCTCGACGAGCGCGAGCTGCGCGGCGTCATCGGCCATGAACTCAGCCACGTCTACAACCGCGACATCCTCATCTCCTCGGTGGCGGGCGCGCTCGCCTCGGTGGTGATGTTCCTGGTCAACTTCGCCTGGCTGATCCCCTTCGGCCGCTCGGACGACGACGAGGGCCCCGGTCTCATCGGCATGGTCATGATCATGCTGCTGGGCCCGATCGCCGCGTCCGTCATCCAGCTCGCCGTCAGCCGCTCCCGCGAATACGAGGCCGACGCCTCCGGCGCCCGCCTCACCGGCGACCCCCTCGCCCTCGCCGACGCCCTCCGCAAACTCGACGCCGGCACCAAGCGGCTGCCCCTGCCGCCCGAGCCGCGCCTGGAGACCGCGAGCCACATGATGATCGCGAACCCGTTCCGCGCGGGCGGGGGCATGTCCAAGCTGTTCTCCACCCACCCGCCGATGGCGGAGCGCATCAGCCGCCTGGAGCGGATGGCGGGCCACCGGGGGTAGGCCCGGCGGCGCCCCGGCCGACGGGCCAGGCGCGCCTGACGCGCAGCGTGTCCACTGCGTGGCCGGCGAGTAAGGCCATCGCCTGCGGGTAGCGGCAACCACAGGCCAGCGCCCAGGCGTCTCAGTGGCCAAGGAGCCAGTTGCGTGGAAGGCTGTTGAATATGAAGTTTGTCCTGAATGTCATCTGGCTGGTTCTCTGTGGCCTCTGGATGGCACTCGCCTATGTCCTCGCGGGCCTGATCTGCTGTGTTTTGATCATCACCATCCCCTGGGGCATTGCCTCGTTCCGTATCGCTGCCTTCGCCCTGTGGCCCTTCGGCCGTACGACGGTGGAGCGGCGTGACGCCGGCGCGGGCTCGTTGCTCGGCAACGTCATCTGGTTCGTCTTCGCCGGATGGTGGCTGGCGCTCGGCCACATCCTCACGGGCATCGCCCTGTGCGTCACGATCATCGGTATCCCGCTGGGCATCGCCAACTTCAAGCTGATCCCCATCTCGCTGATGCCGCTCGGCCGCGAAATCGTCCCCACGAACGCCCCGTTCGCGACGCGCTGACGAGGCCGGCGAAGTCCCAGGCGCAAGCCGACGGCTTGTGGAAGGGTCGTGCCTGTTCGATCGGTACGGCTCAGGGGGGCCGCGGTGC
Source organism: Streptomyces syringium (assembly GCF_017876625.1). Lineage (NCBI taxonomy): Bacteria > Bacillati > Actinomycetota > Actinomycetes > Kitasatosporales > Streptomycetaceae > Streptomyces > Streptomyces syringium. Next base: position 3,490,969 of record NZ_JAGIOH010000001.1, on the reverse strand, counting down.
CCAAGAAGAAGAACGCTCGGAAGAAGGCGGCTGTCCGGGACGAGGCGGGCTGGGCCGAGCGTCGTCGACTCGTGCGGCAAGAGGCGCTGCGCAAGGTACGGAAAGGGCGCTCTCGGTCAGCCGGGGAGGAGGGGCACGAGATATCCCGGGCATTGGAAGGCCGACTGGCCGCCTTCCGGGAGACATTCCAGGAACCGGCGCGCAGGACCGGGCCGGACGTCGGGGGCGTGGGCGCCGCCGCCGAGGCCCCGCAGGACGTCGACCCGCAGGCCGATGCCGCGGACCTTCTGGAGCCGCTTGTCGGCGCGATCGTCGAGGCCGAGGACCCGCGCATCGCCCTGCGCGTACACGTCGGTCTGGAACGCATCAGCGACCTGGAAGGCCCAGAGGCGGCCGGCTACTTCGGGGCGACCCTCTTGGCCGTCGTCTTCGGCTGGCTCGTCGGCGCGCGTGAGGCCGGGCTCACGCCACGGGAAGCCGGGCGGGCCGTGGAGTGGATCCGGGACGCATGCGGTGCCGACGCCGAGCGGGCGGTGCTGATCCTGGCCGGTCTCATCGGCCACGCCGACGCCTGGGACGGCACGGTCGACGACGCCATGGACGAGCTGGGAGACGCGTTCCTCCCCGCGGCCATCTGGCTGGTCGCCGGCGTCGTGGCCACGGCCGGCGGCGGGGACACGGCCTGGCTGCGGCAGTTCGACCTCGCCCCGGCCGGCTGAGAGGCCGAGGTGACGACACACAACGAGTTCGGTGGGCGCGCCGAGCATGTGATCCAGGGCCGCGACATCGGCGTCACGTTCAGCCTTCCGGACCGGCCGCCGCCGGCGCTCGCGGGGCTGCCTCCGTGTTCCACCACCTTCGTGGGGCGCGACCGGCAAGTCCGGGATCTCATCGAGGGTTTGGCCCCGTCCACGGAAGGCCAGGTGCCGGTGGCGGTCGTGACGGGGCCGGCCGGCGTGGGCAAGACGGAGCTGGTGCTCCAGGCCGCGGGGCATGCCCTGCGGCAGCCCGGCTGGTTTCCCGGCGGGGTCCTGTTCGTCGACCTCTTCGGATACGACAGCGCGCGGCGGGTCGCACCGTCCCAGGCGCTCGTCACCCTTTTGCACGCCCTCGGGGTGCCGAGCGAACACGTCCCACCCGAACTCCCCGAGCGCGCGCAGCTCTTCCGTACCGTGCTCGCCACACGCGCCGAAGCCGGTCGACGCGTGCTGATGGTGTTGGACAACGCCTCGAGCGAAGAGGACGTACGGCACCTCCTGCCGAGCGACGAAGGCACCGCCGTCCTCATCTCCTCACGCCACACACTGGCCGGGCTGGATGCCCGACCGCACAGGCTCGGGCTGCTTCCCGCCGACGCCGGCGTCACGCTGCTCCGGGACGTGCTCCGGCAGGCCTGCGAGCGCGATACGAGGGTGAGTGACGCACCGCAGGACGCGAAGCGGCTCACCGAGCTCTGCGACGGTCTGCCCTTGGCGCTGCGCATCGTGGCCTCGCTCCTCGTGGACAGGCCCAACCGGCCGTTGTCGTCCATTCGCGAGGCCCTGGAGGACGGTCGCTCGCGGCTGGACACTCTGAGCCGCGAGGAGCGTGCCGTACGGGCGGCCTTCGACCTCTCCTACGAACAGCTCTCCCCGGGCCAGGCGCGGTTGTTCCGGTTGCTCTGCCTGAACCCCGGCCCGGACTTCTCGACAGAGGCCGCGGCCCAGTTGAACGGTTCCGGCATCCCCGAGGCCGACCGGCTCCTGGACGGCCTCGCCCGCATGCACTTGGTCGCGCTCGGCCGCACGGACGGTCGCTGGCGCCTGCACGACCTCGTCCGCCTGTACGCCGCCGATTGCCTTCGGGCGGAGGGCGATGAGCGTGACGGGGGTGACAGCCTGCATCGCCTCTGGCTCCACTACTGCGGGGTCAGTCTCGATGCGAAGGACCGCGCGTTCGTCAACGGGGATGACGCGCAGCCTGCGGAGAGCCGCTTCAAGTGCCGTGCCGATGCACTGGATTGGCTGGATGCCGAGCGCCATTCGCTCATGGCCGTGGCGCTGTCGACTCACCGGGGCGGTGACGACGTGGTGTGCGTGGCGATCGCCCTGCACATTTCGCCGTTCCTGCGGGACTTTCGCTACCTTGACGACGCCGTCGCCGTCCTCGACGCCGCGGTCAGGTCGAGCCGGAAACTCAAGGAGCCGGGCGATGAGACCATCCTCCTGACCAGGCTCGGTCTCGTCTACCGCGACCTTCGGAAGCTAAAGAAGTCCATGCGCGCGCATGCCAGGGCGATCGCGTTGTCCCGGAAGCACAAAGACCTGAGCGGCCGGGCCAGCGCCCTGAACAATCTCGGCCTGACGCTGTACGACCTGCGGCGTTTCGATGAGGCGGTCGACGCCCACGCGAAAGCCGAAAAAATCTTCCGACGTCTGGCTGACGAGCACGGGGCCGCGCAGGCACTGTCGAACATCGGGGAAACGCTGACCGCGGTGGGAAGGACGGGGGAAGCGGCCGCGATCCACCGTCGCGCGGCGAAGATCTACCGCACGTCGGGTGACCGGCTCGGCTATGCCCAGGCGCTGGGCGGCCTGGGGATGGCGCTGCGCAATGACGGAAAGCTGAACAAGGCCGTCGCCGCCCACACCGAGGCGGTCTCCCTCATGCGGGAGCTGGACGCCCCGCATCCGCTGGCGATCGAGCTGGGCAACCTCGGGGTCGGGCTCTTCATGGTCGAGAAGTACAAGGAGTCGCGCGCCGCCCAGGAGGCGGCCCTGGAGATATTCGAGCGCATGGGTGATCGCCACGGCCAGGCGAAGGTCAAGGGAAATATCGGCCTGGTCCGGCAGAAGCAGGAGAAGTGGACCAAGGCCGCCGAGGCCCACACCGAGGCGGCCGAGCTGTTCGCGGAGACCGGGGACGACCACGGTCTCGCCATGGAGCTGGAGCACCTGGCCCAGGCGCTGGCACCCCAAGGCCTGCTGGCCGAGGCGTTCGAGAATTTCCTGCTGGCCGCCGGCCTGTTCGAGCAGGTGGGGGATGCGGGGGCGGCGCGAACGGCCGCCAGGTGGGCGGACGTCGTCTGGCAGGTCGCCGAAGAGCTGTCCACCGGCCACGGCTGAGCGGTTTGTCGTGCCGACCGCGGGCTGGCGTCTTGCCGCCGTGCGGCAGCGGACGCCCTGCGGGCGCGTCATGAATCGTCAGCGGACGCGCACTCGACACCGCGAAGGCCCGCCGGGCGGGCCCTGGTTGCTCGAACCGCCTGCCCTGGCCCGTTGTCCACACCGCCTGGGCGGTCAGGCGGCGGAAGCGCCATTCCTGGCCCGTCCGCACCACCTTGCCCGTGAACGTGTCGAGGCCGTCACCTCGAAACGTACGGACGGACAGACACAGGCGCCGGCGTGCGCGAAGTCCGAAGGGGCGGGGCGGCCGGATTCGAACCGGCGTCCTCCTCCATGACGTGTAGGCGCACTGCCTCTGTGCTACGACCCCGCCTTGCGGTGATCATAACCAGACTGCCCGGCGCGGAACCGGTCGCGGCCGGAGCCCGCGCCGAGGCGGTCTGAACTGCCGCGTGATTACCGGTAGTTCACGAACTGGATCGCGAAGTCCAGGTCCTTGCCCTTGAGGAGCGCCTGGACGGCCTGGAGGTCGTCACGGCTCTTGGAGCTGACGCGCAGCTCGTCGCCCTGGACCTGCGCCTTGACGCCCTTCGGGCCCTCATCGCGGATGATCTTGGCGACCTTCTTCGCGTTCTCCTGCGAGATCCCCTCCTCGATCGAGGCGAAGATCTTGTACTCCTTGCCGGAGGCCTGCGGCTCGCCCGCGTCCAGCGACTTCAGCGAGATACCGCGCTTGACCAGCTTGGTCTCGAAGATGTCGAGAACCGCCTTGACCCGCTCCTCGGCGTTGGCGCGCATCTCGATCTTCTCGCCGGACCAGGCGATCGAGGCGCCGACGCCCTTGAAGTCGTAGCGCTGCGAGATCTCCTTGGCGGCCTGGTTGAGGGCGTTGTCGACCTCCTGCCGCTCGACCTTCGAGACGATGTCGAAACTGGAGTCGGCCATATTGAGTTGGCTCCTCGTACGTAGATCCATCAGGGGTACGGCCCCGGAGGGCCGCTGCCAGCCTAGCCACCCGGGGCCCGATCGAGGGGCCGCGAATCGAGTGGCGGACCACCCCTGGTCATCGGGTATGGTTTACGTCGTTGCCACGGACAACCGCCGCGAGGTGGGAATCCAGGCAGCAACCCTTGGCGGTGTGCCCGAGTGGCCAAAGGGAGCAGACTGTAAATCTGCCGGCTCAGCCTACCCAGGTTCGAACCCTGGCGCCGCCACGGAACGAGACCCCCGACCTTCTGGTCGGGGGTCCTTTCGTTTTCCGGCGGCAGACCGGCGGAAGACCGGCGGAAGCCAATCGGCGGCAGCCGGCCCGCTACCCCGCCGCGACCGTCTTGACCGCCTGTTCCACCGGGACGTCGCCGCCGACCAGCTCCAGCGTGCGGCCCGCCGTGCCCGGCTCGGCGAGGACCGCCGCCAGGACCGCCGCCACGTCGTCGCGGGTCACCTCGCCCCGGCCCGTCGACTCCGCCAGCGTCACCCGGCCCGTGCCGGGGTCGTCCGTGAGCCGGCCCGGGCGCAGAACGGTCCAGTCCAGCCCGGCCCGGGAACGGACGTCGTCGTCCGCCGCGCCCTTCGCCCGCAGATAGGCCGCGAAGACCGGGTCCGTGCCCTCCGGCGGCTCGCGGTCCGCGCCCATGGACGAGACGATCACGTAGCGGCGGACCCCGGCCGCCTCCGCCGCGTCGGCGAAGAGGGAAGCCGCGGCCCGGTCCACGGTGTCCTTGCGCTCGATGCCGCTGCCCGGCCCGGCCCCGGCCGCGAAGACCGCGGCGTCCGCGCCCTCCAGATGCCGGACGAGCTCCTCGACCGTCGCCGACTCCAGATCGCACACGACCGGCTCGGCGCCCGCCGCGAGGAGCGCGCCCGCCTGCCCCGGCTTGCGGATCACACCCGCTACCTCGTCACCGCGCCCGGCGAGCAAACGCTCCAGCCGTAGCGCGATCTGACCATGTCCACCAGCGATGACAATGCGCATGTCTTCGACCGTACGCCGTACGCACCGGGCCGCCATCGGACGCACGGACAAGATCGGCCACTTCCCCCCGGGCGGCCCGTCAGCCCGGCTCGCCGCCGCCCCGTGAGGACTGCCGGGGCAGGTCCAGGGCCACCATCGCCCGGGAGTCCCGGAACTCCCGCACCGCGCTCGTACGGGCCACCACCCGCCCCTCGTGGACCACCAGGCGGCTGTACGCGAGCGAGAGCATCCCCGCGACCCCGCTGCCCCGCACGGCCAGCAGCTCGGCGGGGAAGCCCGCCTCCACCCGCACCTCCGGCAGCCCCATCGCCGCCCGCGCCCGGTCGCTGACGGCCGCGTACGCCTCCTCGGGGCGGAGCTCGCCGCGCGAGGCCAGCAGGAACGCGGCCTCGAGGGGGTCGCCCCGGCCCACCGGGTTGGCCGCGTCCCGCAGCGCACCGCTGCCCGCCGCCACCTCGACGCCCGCCGCCCGCAGCAGCCGCACCGGCGCGCAGGTCGAGACCCGGCCCCGCTGCGGGCCCGACGCGCAGCAGTCGCCCTGGGGCAGGCAGACCACGGTCACGCCGGCCGCCGCGAGCTGTTCGGCCGCCCGCGTCGCCGGCTCGCGGGGCAGCCGGGCCAGACCGCCGCACGGGCCCAGGGTGACGCCGGGCCGCAGGCCCCCGGCCATGGCGGCCAGCCGGGCGAGCCGGGCCGGGTCGTCACCGTCCGTGTGCAGATCCACGGCGCAGCCGTGCTCGGCGGCGATGTCCAGGACGGCCTCGGCGTAACCCGTCGGGTCGGGGTCGAGGTCGGGGCAGCCGCCGACGACGGACGCGCCCATCTTCACGGCGTCCCGCAGCATGGCCAGCCCGTCGGCCCCGGCGGCGCCGGTCAGCAGCCGGGGCACCGCGACGGCGGTCAGGTCGGTGAGGCCGCGCAGCGCCCGGCGCGCCTGGAGCACCGCCTCCAGCGACCGCAGGCCCTGGACGTCACCGATCCGGACGTGGGAGCGCAGCGCGGTCGCGCCGTGGCCGAGTTGCAGCAGCGCGGCCTCCGTGGTGCGCCGCTGGACGTCCTCGACGGCGTACGAGACGGGGCCGCCGATGTCCGCGGTCAGCGCGGTGTCGCAGTGCGCGTGGGGCTCGGCGGGGGCGGGCAGCAGGAGATAGCCGCAGAGGTCGACGCGGGGCCCGGGCACGAGGCTGCCGGCCGTTCCGACGGCCTCGATGCGGCCGTTGCTGAGCCGGACGTCCACGGTGCGGCCGTCGGCGAGCCGGGCGCCGCAGAGCACCAAGGCACCCCCGCCGTGCGGGGGCGGGCCGACGGCGTCGCCGTCGGGCTTCCTCGGCGGCTGCGGCTGGCTGTCGGGCATGGCGCTCCTCCGGGCCGGTGGCGAGGCATGATCACGCAGCTGGAACGAGCCTAGGGCGCAGGTGGGGCGGCTTCGAGGAGGCGGCCAATAGTCGTACTGCTGTGGCCCCTGGGGCCCTCGGGGAGGGGCCCGGCGAGAGCCGCGAGAAGGCCCTGCGTACGGCGGTCCGATACGGATTTCACCTTCGGCCGCAGACCGTGTAATGTCTTCCTCGCTCGCCCCAATAGCTCAGTCGGCAGAGCGTCTCCATGGTAAGGAGAAGGTCTACGGTTCGATTCCGTATTGGGGCTCTGGTGTGTGAGGTTCCTCGCCTGTGAGGGCGAGGATCTCTCTCGCATCAAAGCGGTGTAGCTCAGTCGGTAGAGCAAGCGGCTCATAATCGCTGTGTCACCGGTTCAAGTCCGGTCACCGCTACACACAGTAGCCGATTGTGGGGTCGGTCCTCCGATCGGCTACTCTTTTATGCGTTCATCCGTCCATTCCGTCAAGGAGCACTCACGTGGCTGCCACCGACGTCCGCCCGAAGATCACGCTGGCCTGCGTGGAGTGCAAGGAGCGGAACTACATCACCAAGAAGAACCGGCGTAACGACCCGGACCGACTGGAGATGAAGAAGCACTGCCCGCGTTGCAAGGCGCACACCGCGCACCGCGAAACGCGATAACACTCAGGCTCGTTCGTGAGGCCGTCCCCATTTTTTGGGGGCGGCCTCACGGCGTATCCCCACCCAGTCCACTCTGGAGGTGCCGAGCCGATGGCGCTCGACCAGTCCTTCGTCGGACGGACCTATCCGGCCACCGACCCGTATGAGGTCGGCCGGGAGAAGATCCGCGAATTCGCCGAGGCCGTCGGCGATGCCAATCCGGTGTACCGCGACCCCGAAGCCGCCAAGGCGCTCGGTCATTCGGACGTGATCGCCCCGCCGACTTTCGTGTTTGCGATCACATTCAAGGCGGCCGGGCAGGTCATCCAGGACCCGCAGCTGGGCCTGGACTACGACCGCGTGGTGCACGGCGACCAGAAGTTCGCCTACACCCGCCCGGTCCGCGCCGGTGACCGGCTGTCGGTCACCTCCACGATCGAGTCGATCAAGTCCCTGGCGGGCAACGACGTGCTGTCGGTGCGTGGCGAGGTCCACGACGAGAGCGGCGAGCACGTGGTGACCGCGCACACGATGCTGGTGGCCCGCGCCGCCGAGGAGGCGTGATGACCGCCCGGATTTCGTACGACGAGGTAGCGGTCGGCACCGAGCTGCCCGCCCAGTCCTTCCCGGTGACGCGCGCCACGCTCGTGCAGTACGCGGGCGCCTCCGGCGACTTCAACCCGATCCACTGGAACGAGAAGTTCGCCAAGGAGGTCGGGCTGCCGGACGTCATCGCGCACGGCATGTTCACCATGGCCGAGGCGATCCGTGTGGTGACCGACTGGGCCGGCGACCCGGCCTCCGTGGTCGAGTACGGCGTGCGCTTCACCAAACCGGTCGTCGTGCCGAACGACGACCAGGGCGCGGTCATCGAGGTCAGCGCCAAGGTCGCGGCCAAGGACGACGAGGCCCGCACGGTCCGCGTCGATCTCGTGGCCAAGAGCGACGGCCAGAAGGTGCTGGGCATGTCCCGCGCCACGGTCCGCCTCGCCTGAACACGAGACGTAAGGGGCACCCGCGATTGCGGGTGCCCCTTACGCATGCCCGCTACGGACGGTGACGGGTTCGCAGGGGGCCCGGCGTCCAGGGACCCGCAGGGCCCGGCGCAGCGCCCCCGTACTCTTGTGCTCGTGCAGGAACTCCACGACGCCCCCCTCGCCCCCCTGACCACCTTCCGCCTCGGCGGCCCCGCGACCCGTCTGGTCACGGCCACCACCGACGACGAGGTCATCGCGGTCGTCCGCGAGGCCGACGCGAGCGGCACCCCGCTGCTGATCATCGGCGGCGGCAGCAACCTGGTCATCTCCGACAAGGGCTTCGAGGGCACCGCCCTGCGCATCGCCACCACCGGCTTCCGCCTCGACGGCACCCGCCTGGAGCTGGCCGCCGGCGAGAACTGGTCCGACGCCGTGGCCCGCACCGTCGAGGCCGGTCTGGCCGGCATCGAGTGCATGGCCGGCGTGCCGGGCTCCGCCGGTGCCACCCCGATCCAGAACGTCGGCGCCTACGGGCAGGAGGTCTCGGCGACCATCACCGAGGTCGTCGCCTACGACCGCCGTGCCGACGAGGTCGTCACCATCCCCAACGCCGACTGCGGCTTCTCCTACCGCCACAGCCGCTTCAAGCAGGACCCCACGCGTTTCGTCGTGCTGCGCGTCCGCTTCGAGCTGGAGGACGCGGGCGGCCTGTCCGCGCCCCTGAAGTACCCCGAGACCGCCCGGACCCTCGGTGTCGAGGCCGGCGAGCGCGTACCCGCCGCCACGGCCCGCGAGACGGTGCTGAAGCTGCGTGCGGGCAAGGGCATGGTCCTCGACGCCGAGGACCACGACACCTGGTCCGCCGGATCCTTCTTCACCAACCCGATACTCACCGAGGCCGAGCACGCGGCCTTCCTGGCCCGCGCGGCGGAGCGGCTGGGACCGGACGTCACGCCGCCCGCCTACCCGGCGGGTGACGGGTTCACCAAGACGTCGGCGGCGTGGCTCATCGACAAGGCGGGCTTCACGAAGGGGTACGGGGCCGGGCCGGCCCGGATCTCGACGAAGCACACGCTCGCGCTGACGAACCGGGGCGGGGCCACGACCGAGGACCTGCTCGCGCTCGCGCGGGAGGTCCGGGACGGGGTGTTCGCGGCGTTCGGCGTGACGCTGGTGAACGAGCCGGTCACCGTGGGCGTCAGTCTGTAGGGACGCTTTCCCCTACCCGCCCCTTCCCGTAACCGGGGGCTCCGCCCCCCGGGCCCCCGGCTCCTCAAACGCCGGACGGGCTGGACCCATCCAGCCACTGATCGATCTCCGCGAGCAGCTTCTCCCGCACACCCGTCGGCGCAGCCGACCCCCGTACCGACTGCCTCGCCAGCTCCGCCAGCTCCGCGTCCGTGAAGCCGTGGTGCTCGCGGGCCAGCTCGTACTGGGCGGCCAGGCGGGAGCCGAAGAGCAGTGGGTCGTCCGCGCCCAGCGCTATCGGCACGCCCGCCTCGTACAGGGTCCGCAGCGGCACGTCCGCGGGCTTCTCGTAGACGCCCAGGGCCACGTTCGACGAGGGGCAGACCTCGCACGTCACGCCGCGCTCGGCGAGCTTGCGCAGCAGGCGCGGGTCCTCGGCGGCGCGGACGCCGTGGCCCACGCGGCCCGCGTGCAGATCGTCCAGGCAGTCGCGCACGCTGCTGGGCCCCGACAGCTCGCCGCCGTGCGGGGCGGCCAGCAGACCGCCCTCGCGGGCGATCTCGAAGGCGCGGTCGAAGTCGCGGGCGAGGCCGCGCCGCTCGTCGTTGGAGAGACCGAAGCCGACCACGCCGCGGTCGGCGTAGCGCACCGCGAGGCGGGCGAGGGTGCGGGCGTCCAGCGGGTGCTTCATGCGGTTCGCGGCGACGAGCACCCGCATGCCCAGCCCGGTCTCCCGCGAAGCGCTGTCCACCGCGTCCAGGATGATCTCCAGCGCGGGGATCAGCCCGCCCAGCCGCGGTGCGTACGAGGTGGGGTCGACCTGGATCTCCAGCCAGCGCGAGCCGTCGCGGACGTCCTCCTCGGCGGCCTCGCGCACCAGGCGCCGGATGTCGTCGGGGGAGCGCAGACAGGACCGGGCGATGTCGTACAGCCGCTGGAAGCGGAACCAGCCGCGCTCGTCCGTGGCGCGCAGCCGGGGCGGCTCGCCGCCGCTCAGGGCCTCGGGCAGGTGCACGCCGTACTTGTCCGCCAGCTCGATCAAGGTCGAGGGGCGCATCGAGCCCGTGAAGTGCAGATGCAGATGGGCCTTCGGCAGCAAACGGACGTCACGGAAGGATTCGCTGGGGTACGGGGGCTGCTCCCCGGAAGACTGCCGCATCCCAGGATCTTGCCGTATACGTGTGACAAGCGGTAGGGGAATTACCTGAACGAGGGCTGAGGCGAATGCAAAGCCGAAAGCAGAACGCGGGCCCCCGGCCACAGCCGGAGACCCGCGTTCTGTCCGCGCACAGCCGTCAGGCGTTACGCCTTGGCCTCGGCGAGCAGCTTCTGGATCCGCGAGACGCCCTCGATCAGGTCCTCGTCGCCCAGGGCGTAGGACAGGCGCAGGTAGCCCGGCGTCCCGAAGGCCTCACCGGGGACGACCGCGACCTCGGCCTCGTCGAGGATCAGCGCGGCCAGCTCCACGGACGTGGCGGGGCGCTTGCCGCGGATCTCCTTGCCGAGCAGGTCCTTCACGGACGGGTAGGCGTAGAACGCGCCCTCCGGCTCGGGGCACAGCACGCCGTCGATCTCGTTGAGCATCCGGACGATCGTGCGGCGGCGGCGGTCGAAGGAGACCTTCATCTCCTCGACGGCCGTCAGATCGCCCGAGACGGCGGCCAGGGCCGCCATCTGCGCCACGTTGGAGACGTTGGACGTGGCGTGCGACTGGAGGTTCGTGGCGGCCTTCACGACGTCCTTCGGGCCGACGATCCACCCCACGCGCCAGCCGGTCATCGCGTAGGTCTTCGCGACACCGTTGACCACGACGCACTTGTCGCGCAGCTCCGGCACCACGACGGGCAGCGAGCAGAACTCGGCGTCGCCGTAGACCAGGTGCTCGTAGATCTCGTCGGTCAGCACCCACAGGCCGTGCTCGGCGGCCCAGCGGCCGATCTCCTCGACCTGCGCCCGGGTGTACACCGCGCCGGTCGGGTTCGACGGGGAGACGAAGAGCAGCACCTTCGTGTTCGGCGTACGGGCCGCCTCGAGCTGCTCGACCGAGACGCGGTAGCCGGTCGTCTCGTCCGCGACGACGTCCACCGGGACACCGCCCGCGAGGCGGATCGACTCGGGGTAGGTGGTCCAGTACGGGGCCGGGACGATGACCTCGTCGCCCGGGTCGAGGATCGCGGCGAAGGCCTCGTAGATGGCCTGCTTGCCGCCGTTGGTGACGAGCACCTGGGAGGCGTCGATCTCGTAGCCCGAGTCGCGCAGCGTCTTCGCGACGATCGCGGCCTTGAGCTCGGGGAGCCCGCCGGCCGGGGTGTAGCGGTGGAACTTCGGGTTGCGGCAGGCCTCCACCGCGGCCTCGACGATGTAGTCGGGCGTGGGGAAGTCGGGCTCGCCCGCGCCGAAGCCGATCACCGGACGCCCGGCGGCCTTGAGGGCCTTCGCCTTGGCGTCCACGGCGAGGGTCGCGGACTCGGAGATCGACCCGATGCGGGCCGACACCCGACGGTCGGTGGGGGACTGTGCGGGAGGAGTGGCAGCGGTCATGAGGGCATCGTCCCAGACCCGGAACGAACCGGGCACACGGGTTTCACGGACGGCCGCGGCGACGTACGGGACCCCTCTCCCGCGTCCCTCTCACGGCTCCATCCAGGCGCCTCGCACCCCGGCTGTTCGACGCTGGGCTCCGGAGCACGTACACTCATGCGTCGTTGGCCCCTCACAGGCGACTCCACTCCGCACACACCGTGCACCCGAGTGGATGCGGTACGTTGGGGGAACCACAAAGGGTCGTAGCTCAATTGGTAGAGCACTGGTCTCCAAAACCAGCGGTTGGGGGTTCAAGTCCCTTCGGCCCTGCTACACGCATCGTCACCAGGGTGCGTGCATGCGTACGTACTGAAATGCACCGCCGTGCGGCTCAACCGGGCGCGGCACGGCCACGACCCGGATTCAGGTGAGGACGTAGTGACGGAAGCCCTTGGCTCCACCGCGACGCCTGAGAGCGGTCGTCCCGAGGACGAGGTGGCCGCCAAGAAGGGCCGCCGCGGCGGGAAGCGCGGGAAGAAGGGCCCCATCGGGCGCCTCGCACTCTTTTACCGCCAGGTAGTAGCGGAACTCCGCAAGGTCGTCTGGCCCACCAGGAGCCAGCTCTCGACGTACACCACCGTGGTGATCGTCTTTGTCCTCATCGTCATTGGTCTGGTGACCGTGATTGACTATGGGTTCGAGAACGCCGTCAAGTACGTCTTCGGCTGAACCCGCGCGTAGGGCGGCTGCTCTCAGGAGAGCCGCCCCTTCGCACGTTCCACCCCTTGAAGCCAGGAAGAAGCAGCCACGTGTCTGACCCGAACCTGAACGACGCCGTCGAGCCCGTCGAGGCGGCAACGGCCGACGTGGACGCGCCGGCTGCCTCGGACGAGGTCGGCGACGACACCGAGCTTCAGATCGTCGAGAACGCCGACGGCGTCGACGAGCTCGACGCCGAGGACGACGCCGCCGGCGAGCCGGCCGAGCAGGACGCCATCCACGTCGAGGACGAGGACGCCGAGCTCTCCGACGAGTCCGCCGAGGACGTCGCCGAAGCCGCCCCGGCCGAGGCCGGGGAAGAGACCGAGGAGCCCGCCGAGGAGCAGGCCCCCGTCGACCCGGTCGCCGCCCTCCGCGACGAGCTGCGCGGTCTGCCCGGCGAGTGGTACGTCATCCACACCTACGCGGGTTACGAGAACCGCGTGAAGACCAACCTCGAGCAGCGCGCCGTCTCGCTCAACGTCGAGGACTACATCTTCCAGGCCGAGGTGCCGCAGGAAGAGGTCGTCCAGATCAAGAACGGCGACCGCCGCACCGTCCGCCAGAACAAGCTCCCCGGCTACGTGCTGGTGCGCATGGACCTGACGAACGAGTCCTGGGGCGTCGTCCGCAACACCCCCGGCGTCACCGGCTTCGTGGGCAACGCCTACGACCCGTACCCGCTGACCCTGGACGAGATCGTCAAGATGCTCGCCCCGGAGGCCGAGGAGAAGGCCGCCCGCGAGGCCGCCGAGGCCGAGGGCAAGCCCGCTCCGTCCCGCAAGGTCGAGGTCCAGGTGCTGGACTTCGAGGTGGGCGACTCGGTCACCGTCACCGACGGCCCGTTCGCGACGCTGCAGGCGACGATCAACGAGATCAACGCCGACTCGAAGAAGGTCAAGGGCCTCGTCGAGATCTTCGGTCGCGAGACCCCGGTCGAGCTCAGCTTCGACCAGATCCAGAAGAACTAGTTTCTTCCGGGACACAAGCCTCCGAACAGGTCAGATTGGCTGCTTGCAGCTGGTCTGACCTGCTCGGTTTTTGGCCGAGCCATGTTACCCGTTATCGTGGTGCGGTATGCCTGCGCGCTCTGTGCGCAGGCAAAAAAACTCTCACTAGGACCCGGAGAGAGCAATGCCTCCCAAGAAGAAGAAGATCACGGGGCTTATCAAGCTCCAGATCAGCGCCGGTGCCGCGAACCCGGCCCCGCCGGTCGGCCCCGCGCTCGGCCAGCACGGCGTCAACATCATGGAGTTCTGCAAGGCCTACAACGCCGCGACCGAGTCGCAGCGTGGCATGGTCGTGCCGGTGGAGATCACGGTCTACGAAGACCGCTCCTTCACCTTCGTGACGAAGACCCCGCCGGCCGCGAAGCTGATCCTCAAGGCCGCGGGCGTGGAGAAGGGCTCCGGCGAGCCGCACGTCAAGAAGGTCGCCAAGATCACCCGCGACCAGGTTCGTGACATCGCCACCACGAAGATGCCCGACCTGAACGCCAACGACCTGGACGCCGCCGAGAAGATCATCGCCGGCACCGCCCGTTCCATGGGCATCACGGTCGAGGGCTGACGAACGAGTTCGCGCAGTGGCCGGCCGAGCGCAGCGAGGTCGACCGCGTAGCGAGCGAGTGAGGAAGCCCGAGCGAAAACGCGCGGGCTGATCAGCCTCCACCCCCCGCAGTACCCGTGGAAGGACCAGCGCTGGTCCGCACCACGACTCCATAACCACTGAGGAGAAGCAGTGAAGCGCAGCAAGACTCTCCGCGCTGCGGACGCCAAGGTCGAGGCGGAGCGCCTGTACGCCCCCCTCGAGGCCGTCCGTCTCGCGAAGGACACCTCCGCCACCAAGTTCGACGGCACCGTCGAGGTCGCCATGCGTCTGGGCGTTGACCCGCGCAAGGCCGACCAGATGGTCCGTGGCACCGTGAACCTTCCGCACGGCACCGGTAAGACCGCCCGGGTCCTGGTCTTCGCGACCGGTGACCGTGCTGCGGCCGCGGAAGCCGCCGGCGCCGACATCGTCGGCTCCGACGAACTGATCGACGAGGTTGCGAAGGGCCGTCTGGACTTCGACGCCGTCGTCGCCACCCCGGACCTCATGGGCAAGGTCGGCCGCCTCGGCCGCGTGCTCGGTCCGCGTGGTCTGATGCCGAACCCGAAGACCGGCACGGTCACCCCGGACGTGGCGAAGGCTGTCACGGACATCAAGGGCGGCAAGATCGAGTTCCGCGTCGACAAGCACTCGAACCTGCACTTCATCATCGGCAAGGTCTCCTTCGACGAGACGAAGCTGGTCGAGAACTACGCCGCGGCGCTGGACGAGATCCTTCGTCTGAAGCCGTCCGCCGCCAAGGGCCGCTACATCAAGAAGGCGACCCTCACCACGACGATGGGCCCCGGCATCCCGCTGGACTCCAACCGCACCCGCAACCTCCTCGCGGAGGACGAGACCGTCTGATAGACGCGTTCTCGTAGCGAGCGGCGATCGTTACCGGGCCGGGCCCCGCACCCTTCGAGGGTGCGGGGCCCGGTCTTTTCGTATGCGCGCCCGCACAGGCGCCTGGCGGGCCTTCTGAGCGTCTCGCGGCGGCGGGCCACCCGAAAGGGAGCGCCTCTCACGAGAGGCCGCCACACCCCCGCTGAGCAGCGCTCAAACCACCCCGCGGGAGGCGATTTGCTTCCGGGCGCCCCCTTCACGTACCTTGAGCCAGAAGCCAAAGACCGCTGGTCGTTGCTGTGCCTTCGCAAGAAGGTGTGGTGGCCGAAGGATCCGCTAGCTGCGGGCGACCTGCGCAGGTGATTTGAGGATGAACTCCCGTGAGGACTTCTGGTCCGGACGGTCGAGTACACGCCCCGAGCGCCTGCGCCGGGGCGTTTCGTTTTGCCCAGGTCCCTTCGCGTGTCTATGCGGTCCGAATCACCCGGAAGGAGGCCGAGGCTCATGGCGAGGCCCGACAAGTCTGCCGCGGTTGCCGAGCTGACGGACCAGTTCCGCAGCTCGAACGCCGCCGTGCTGACCGAGTACCGCGGTCTCACCGTGGCACAGCTCAAGGAGCTGCGCCGTTCGCTCGGTGAGAACGCCCAGTACGCCGTGGTGAAGAACACGCTGACCAAGATTGCGGCCAACGAGGCCGGGATCACCACGCTCGACGACCACTTCACTGGTCCGACGGCGGTTGCCTTCATCACCGGTGACCCGGTGGAGTCGGCGAAGGGTCTTCGTGACTTCGCCAAGGAGAACCCGAACCTGATCATCAAGGGCGGTGTCCTTGACGGTAAGGCGCTGTCCGCCGATGAGATCAAGAAGCTTGCGGACCTCGAGTCCCGCGAGGTTCTGCTCGCCAAGCTGGCGGGTGCCATGAAGGGCAAGCAGTCCCAGGCTGCCGCGCTCTTCCAGGCCCTGCCGTCGAAGTTCGTCCGCACTGCGGAGGCGCTTCGCGCGAAGGTCGAGCAGGGCGGTGCCGGTACGCCGGCTCCCGTCGAGGCCGAGGCTGCCGAGTAATCACGCGCAAGCGTGTGACCTCGCGTCCGTCACGGTCGCAGCGGGCCCGTAGTACGCCCGCCGAAATGTACATCCGGCACCAGCCGAATTAGTGGAAGGACCGCCAATCATGGCGAAGCTCAGCCAGGACGACCTGCTCGCGCAGTTCGAGGACATGACCCTCATCGAGCTCTCCGCGTTCGTGAAGGCGTTCGAGGAGAAGTTCGACGTCACCGCCGCCGCCCCGGTCGCCGTTGCCGCCGCCGGTGGTGCCGCTGGTGGCGCCGCCGAGGCCGTCGAGGAGCAGGACGAGTTCGACGTCATCCTCACCGCCGCCGGTGACAAGAAGATCCAGGTCATCAAGGTCGTGCGTGAGCTGACCTCCCTGGGCCTGAAGGAGGCCAAGGACCTCGTCGACGGCACCCCGAAGCCGGTCCTCGAGAAGGTCGCCAAGGACGCCGCGGAGAAGGCCGCCGAGGCCCTCAAGGGCGCCGGCGCCTCCGTCGAGGTCAAGTGACCTTCGGAGTCTGCTGACTCTCCTGTGCCGTCGGACACGTTCCGGTAGCGCGAACTCAAGGGCGATCACCCATGCGGGTGGTCGCCCTTGGGCGTTCCCCCGGCAGATGCCTTGCCCTGTGGCCGGGGACGAGTATGGTGATCTTCGTTGTCCCCGTCGTGCGGTCCACAGGTGGCCGCTCAGAGGGGTCACGGGGGCTGCTGAGGGGCTTCCACGGGGCCGCCCGGTGCCGAGGGGCCTTGACGAACGGCACGTCGCGCGCAATTCTCAGGACGCGCGTCACATCGATCCAAAGGCCGAGGCATGGATCGAAGACGAAGAGGGAAGCCTTGCGTCAGGCGATGTGCCAGACGCGAGGAACAACAGGATCCCGGAGGGAGAGATTGGTATCGCACCGGTCTCCGGAATTCCGCTCTGGACATCAGTGGGCCAAGTGGCTACACTGACCCTTTGCGCTGCCTGTTAGCTGCTCCCTGCCCGTCACCAGGGGCATGCCCGCTGTCGAGCACTGCTGATGGAAACCCACTGAGCTGGGATTTCTCTCGTATGCACGGAGCGGGACCGGTACGCGCGTAGTGAGTCCGAGCCCTCGGAAGGACCCCCTCTTGGCCGCCTCGCGCAACGCCTCGACTGCCAATACGAACAACGGCGCCAGCACCGCCCCGCTGCGCATCTCTTTTGCGAAGATCAAGGAGCCCCTCGAGGTTCCGAACCTCCTTGCGCTGCAGACCGAGAGCTTCGACTGGCTGCTCGGCAACGCCGCCTGGAAGGCTCGCGTCGAGGCTGCGCTGGACAGTGGTCAAGACGTCCCCACCAAGTCCGGTCTGGAGGAGATCTTCGAAGAGATCTCCCCGATCGAGGACTTCTCCGGGTCGATGTCGCTGACCTTCCGCGACCACCGTTTCGAGCCGCCGAAGAACTCCATCGACGAGTGCAAGGAGCGCGACTTCACGTACGCGGCCCCGCTCTTCGTCACCGCGGAGTTCACCAACAACGAGACCGGTGAGATCAAGTCTCAGACGGTCTTCATGGGCGACTTCCCGCTCATGACCAACAAGGGCACCTTCTGCATCAACGGCACCGAGCGTGTCGTCGTGTCGCAGCTGGTCCGCTCGCCTGGTGTCTACTTCGACTCCTCCATCGACAAGACGTCCGACAAGGACATCTTCTCCGCCCGGGTGATCCCCTCCCGCGGTGCGTGGCTGGAGCTCGAGGTCGACAAGCGCGACCTGGTCGGTGTCCGCATCGACCGCAAGCGCAAGCAGTCCGTGACCGTTCTCCTGAAGGCTCTCGGTTGGACGACCGAGCAGATCCTCGAGGAGTTCGGCGAGTACGAGTCGATGCGCGCCACCCTGGAGAAGGACCACACCCAGGGCCAGGACGACGCGCTGCTCGACATCTACCGCAAGCTGCGTCCGGGCGAGCCGCCGACCCGTGAGGCCGCGCAGACGCTGCTCGAGAACCTCTACTTCAACCCCAAGCGCTACGACCTCGCGAAGGTCGGCCGCTACAAGGCCAACAAGAAGCTCGGTGCGGACCAGCCGCTCGATGCCGGTGTGCTGACCGTCGACGACATCATCGCGACGATCAAGTACCTGGTGAAGCTGCACGCCGGCGAGACGGAGACCGTGGGCCAGAACGGCACCACGATCGTCGTCGAGACCGACGACATCGACCACTTCGGCAACCGTCGTCTGCGCAACGTCGGCGAGCTCATCCAGAACCAGGTCCGCACGGGTCTGGCTCGTATGGAGCGCGTCGTCCGCGAGCGGATGACCACCCAGGACGTCGAGGCGATCACGCCGCAGACCCTGATCAACATCCGGCCGGTCGTCGCCTCCATCAAGGAGTTCTTCGGCACCAGCCAGCTGTCCCAGTTCATGGACCAGACGAACCCGCTGTCGGGCCTGACCCACAAGCGTCGTCTGTCCGCGCTGGGCCCCGGTGGTCTGTCCCGTGAGCGGGCCGGCTTCGAGGTCCGAGACGTTCACCCGTCGCACTACGGCCGCATGTGCCCGATCGAGACGCCCGAAGGCCCGAACATCGGTCTGATCGGCTCGCTCGCCTCGTACGGCCGCGTCAACGCGTTCGGTTTCGTCGAGACCCCGTACCGCAAGGTCGTCGACGGTGTCGTCACCGACCAGGTGGACTTCCTCACCGCCGACGAGGAGGACCGCTTCGTCATCGCGCAGGCGAACGCCCCGCTGACGGACGAGAACACCTACGCCGAGGACCGCGTCCTGGTCCGCCGTCGTGGCGGCGAGATCGACTACGTGCCCGGCACGGACATCGACTACATGGACGTCTCCCCGCGCCAGATGGTGTCGGTCGCGACCGCCATGATCCCGTTCCTCGAGCACGACGACGCCAACCGCGCGCTCATGGGATCGAACATGATGCGCCAGGCCGTTCCGCTGATCAAGGCGGAGGCCCCGCTGGTCGGCACCGGCATGGAGTACCGCTGTGCGGTCGACGCCGGTGACGTCATCAAGGCCGAGAAGGACGGTGTGGTCCAGGAGGTCTCCGCGGACTACGTCACCGTCGCCAACGACGACGGCACGTACAACACGTACCGGGTCGCGAAGTTCTCCCGCTCGAACCAGGGCACGTCCTTCAACCAGAAGGTCGTCGTGGACGAGGGCGCCCGCGTGATCACCGGTCAGGTGCTCGCCGACGGCCCGTCCACGGACGAGGGCGAGATGGCGCTCGGCAAGAACCTCCTCGTGGCGTTCATGCCGTGGGAAGGCCACAACTACGAGGACGCGATCATCCTGTCGCAGCGCCTCGTGCAGGACGACGTCCTCTCCTCGATCCACATCGAGGAGCACGAGGTCGACGCCCGTGACACCAAGCTGGGCCCCGAGGAGATCACCCGGGACATCCCGAACGTCTCCGAGGAGGTCCTCGCCGACCTCGACGAGCGCGGCATCATCCGCATCGGTGCCGAGGTCGTCGCCGGCGACATCCTCGTCGGCAAGGTCACGCCCAAGGGTGAGACCGAGCTGACCCCGGAGGAGCGCCTGCTCCGCGCGATCTTCGGTGAGAAGGCCCGTGAGGTCCGTGACACCTCGCTGAAGGTCCCGCACGGCGAGATCGGCAAGGTCATCGGCGTCCGCGTCTTCGACCGCGAAGAGGGCGACGAGCTGCCCCCGGGCGTGAACCAGCTGGTCCGCGTCTACGTGGCGCAGAAGCGCAAGATCACCGATGGTGACAAGCTCGCCGGCCGTCACGGCAACAAGGGCGTCATCTCGAAGATCCTGCCCGTCGAGGACATGCCGTTCCTCGAGGACGGCACCCCGGTCGACATCATCCTCAACCCGCTCGGTGTCCCGTCCCGAATGAACCCGGGACAGGTCCTCGAGATCCACCTCGGCTGGCTCGCCAGCCGCGGCTGGAAGGTCGAGGGCGACGAGGACTGGATGAAGCGTCTGCAGGCGATCGGCGCCGACGATGTCGCCGCCGGCACCAACGTCGCGACCCCGGTCTTCGACGGCGCCCGCGAGGACGAGATCGCCGGTCTCTTCGAGTCCACGATCCCCAACCGTGACGGTGACCGTCTGGTCCTGCCCTCGGGCAAGGCCCGGATGTTCGACGGCCGCTCCGGCGAGCCGTTCCCGGACCCGATCTCGGTCGGGTACATGTACATCCTCAAGCTGCACCACCTGGTCGACGACAAGCTGCACGCCCGTTCGACCGGTCCGTACTCGATGATCACTCAGCAGCCGCTGGGTGGTAAGGCTCAGTTCGGTGGCCAGCGCTTCGGTGAGATGGAGGTGTGGGCGCTGGAGGCATACGGCGCCGCATACGCCCTCCAGGAGCTGCTGACCATCAAGTCCGACGACGTCACCGGCCGCGTGAAGGTCTACGAGGCCATCGTCAAGGGCGAGAACATCCCCGAGCCCGGCATTCCCGAGTCCTTCAAGGTGCTCATCAAGGAAATGCAGTCCCTGTGCCTCAACGTGGAGGTGCTGTCCTCGGACGGCATGTCCATCGAGATGCGCGACACGGACGAGGACGTCTTCCGCGCTGCGGAAGAGCTCGGTATCGACCTGTCCCGGCGCGAGCCGAGCAGCGTCGAAGAGGTCTGACGGGTCTGGTCGGGGCTCTCTAGCAGAGCCCCGGCCGTCCCCGGACCCCCAGACCATGATGTAGAGCCCACTAACTCGCTGGCGCGAGGGGGCACAAACCCTGAAAGAGGGATTGACGAACAGTGCTCGACGTCAACTTCTTCGACGAGCTGCGGATCGGCCTGGCGACCGCGGACGACATCCGAACCTGGTCCCACGGCGAGGTCAAGAAGCCTGAGACCATCAACTACCGCACCCTGAAGCCCGAAAAGGACGGACTCTTCTGCGAGAAGATCTTCGGTCCGACCCGGGACTGGGAGTGCTACTGCGGCAAGTACAAGCGTGTCCGCTTCAAGGGCATCATCTGTGAGCGCTGCGGCGTCGAGGTCACTCGCGCCAAGGTGCGTCGTGAGCGGATGGGCCACATCGAGCTTGCCGCTCCCGTGACCCACATCTGGTACTTCAAGGGCGTTCCGTCGCGGCTGGGCTACCTGCTCGACCTCGCCCCGAAGGACCTCGAGAAGGTCATCTACTTCGCCGCCTACATGATCACGTGGGTGGACGAGGAGCGCCGCACGCGCGACCTGCCCTCGCTGGAGGCCCACGTCTCCGTCGAGCGTCAGCAGATCGAGCAGCGTCGTGACGCCGACCTCGAGGCCCGCGCCAAGAAGCTCGAGTCCGACCTGGCCGAGCTCGAGGCCGAGGGTGCCAAGGCCGACGTGCGCCGCAAGGTGCGCGAGGGCGCCGAGCGTGAGATGAAGCAGCTGCGCGACCGCGCGCAGCGCGAGATCGACCGCCTCGACGAGGTGTGGAGCCGCTTCAAGAACCTCAAGGTCCAGGACCTCGAGGGCGACGAGCTGCTCTACCGCGAGCTGCGCGACCGCTTCGGCACCTACTTCATGGGTGCGATGGGCGCCGCCGCGCTGCAGAAGCGCCTGGAGTCCTTCGACCTCGACGAGGAGGCCGAGCGCCTCCGCGAGATCATCCGGACCGGCAAGGGCCAGAAGAAGACCCGTGCGCTCAAGCGCCTCAAGGTCGTCTCCGCCTTCCTGCAGACCCGCAACAGCCCCAGCGGCATGGTGCTCGACTGCATCCCCGTGATCCCGCCGGACCTGCGTCCGATGGTGCAGCTGGACGGTGGCCGCTTCGCGACCTCCGACCTGAACGACCTGTACCGCCGTGTGATCAACCGCAACAACCGCCTCAAGCGTCTCCTTGACCTCGGTGCCCCCGAGATCATCGTGAACAACGAGAAGCGGATGCTGCAGGAGGCCGTCGACGCGCTGTTCGACAACGGCCGCCGTGGCCGTCCGGTCACCGGTCCGGGTAACCGCCCGCTGAAGTCCCTGAGCGACATGCTCAAGGGCAAGCAGGGTCGTTTCCGTCAGAACCTGCTCGGTAAGCGTGTGGACTACTCCGCGCGTTCCGTCATCGTCGTCGGTCCGCAGCTGAAGCTGCACCAGTGTGGTCTGCCCAAGGCCATGGCGCTGGAGCTCTTCAAGCCGTTCGTGATGAAGCGCCTGGTCGACCTGAACCACGCGCAGAACATCAAGTCGGCGAAGCGCATGGTCGAGCGCGGCCGCACGGTCGTGTACGACGTGCTCGAAGAGGTCATCGCCGAGCACCCGGTGCTGCTGAACCGTGCGCCCACGCTGCACCGTCTCGGCATCCAGGCCTTCGAGCCGCAGCTGGTCGAGGGCAAGGCCATCCAGATCCACCCGCTCGTCTGCACCGCGTTCAACGCGGACTTCGACGGTGACCAGATGGCCGTGCACCTGCCGCTCTCCGCGGAGGCGCAGGCCGAGGCCCGCATCCTGATGCTGTCCTCGAACAACATCCTCAAGCCGGCCGACGGCCGTCCGGTCACCATGCCGACCCAGGACATGGTGCTGGGCCTGTTCTTCCTCACCACCGACGAGGAAGAGCGCAAGGTCATCGGCGAGGGCCGGTCCTTCGGCTCGGTCGCCGAGGCGATCATGGCGTTCGACGCCCGGGAGCTCTCGCTCCAGGCGAAGGTCGACATCCGCTTCCCGATCGGCACCGTCCCGCCGCGTGGCTGGACCCCGCCGGTCGCCGAGGAGGGTGAGCCGGAGTGGCAGCAGGGGGACACCTTCCGCCTGCGCACCACCCTGGGCCGCGCGCTCTTCAACGAGCTGCTGCCCGAGGACTACCCGTTCGTCGACTACTCGGTGGGCAAGAAGCAGCTCTCCGAGATCGTCAACGACCTGGCCGAGCGCTACCCCAAGGTCATCGTGGCGGCGACGCTCGACAACCTGAAGGCTGCGGGCTTCCACTGGGCGACCCGTTCCGGCGTCACCGTCGCCGTCACGGACATCGTCGTCCCGGAGGCCAAGAAGGCCATCGTCAAGGGCTACGAGGCCCAGGACGAGAAGGTCCAGAAGCAGTACGAGCGCGGTCTGATCACCAAGGACGAGCGCACGCAGGAGCTCATCGCGATCTGGACCAAGGCGACCAACGAGGTTGCCGAGGCGATGAACGCGAACTTCCCCAAGACGAACCCCATCTTCATGATGGTTGACTCGGGTGCCCGAGGAAACATGATGCAGATGCGACAGATCGCCGGTATGCGTGGTCTGGTGTCGAACGCGAAGAACGAGACCATCCCGCGACCCATTAAGGCGTCGTTCCGTGAGGGTCTCTCCGTGCTGGAGTACTTCATCTCCACCCACGGTGCCCGTAAGGGTCTCGCGGACACCGCGCTCCGTACCGCCGACTCGGGTTACCTGACCCGTCGTCTGGTGGACGTCTCGCAGGACGTGATCATCCGCGAGGAGGACTGCGGCACCGAGCGCGGCCTCAAGCTGGCGATCGCGACCAAGGGCGCCGACGGTGTCCTGCGCAAGACGGACGACGTCGAGACCAGCGTGTACGCCCGTATGCTCGCCGAGGACGTCGTCGTCGACGGCAAGGTCATCGCGCCTGCCAACGTCGACCTCGGTGACGTGCTCATCGAGCAGCTCGTCGCGCACGGTGTGGAGACGGTCAAGACCCGCTCGGTCCTGACCTGTGAGTCCGCGGTCGGCACCTGTGCCTTCTGCTACGGCCGCTCCCTGGCGACCGGCAAGCTCGTCGACATCGGTGAGGCCGTCGGTATCATCGCGGCCCAGTCGATCGGTGAGCCCGGTACCCAGCTGACGATGCGTACCTTCCACACCGGTGGTGTGGCCGGTGACGACATCACCCAGGGTCTGCCCCGTGTCGTCGAGCTCTTCGAAGCCCGTACGCCCAAGGGTGTCGCCCCGATCTCGGAGGCGGCCGGCCGCATCCGTATCGAGGAGACCGAGAAGACCAAGAAGATCGTCGTCACTCCGGACGACGGCAGCGACGAGACGGCGTTCCCGATCTCGAAGCGTGCCCGTCTGCTGGTCAGCGAGGGTGAGCACGTCGAGGTGGGCCAGAAGCTCACCGTGGGTGCCACCAACCCGCACGACGTGCTGCGCATCCTCGGCCAGCGCGCGGTCCAGGTCCACCTGGTCGGCGAAGTCCAGAAGGTCTACAACTCGCAGGGCGTGTCGATCCACGACAAGCACATCGAGATCATCATCCGGCAGATGCTGCGCCGTGTGACGATCATCGAGTCCGGCGACGCGGAGCTGCTGCCGGGCGAGCTCGTGGAGCGCACGCGCTTCGAGGGCGAGAACCGTCGTGTGGTCACCGAGGGCGGTCACCCCGCCTCCGGCCGTCCGCAGCTGATGGGTATCACCAAGGCCTCGCTCGCGACCGAGTCCTGGCTGTCGGCGGCGTCCTTCCAGGAGACGACCCGGGTGCTGACCGACGCGGCGATCAACGCCAAGTCGGACTCCCTGATCGGCCTCAAGGAGAACGTCATCATCGGTAAGCTCATCCCGGCCGGTACGGGTCTCTCCCGCTACCGCAACATCCGGGTGGAGCCGACCGAGGAAGCCAAGGCCGCGATGTACTCGGCCGTCGGCTACGACGACATCGACTACTCGCCCTTCGGGACGGGTTCGGGTCAGGCCGTGCCGCTGGAGGACTACGACTACGGTCCGTACAACCAGTAAGCCGGTACAACACGCGCGCAGGGCGGTCACCTCGGAAGAGGTGGCCGCCCTGCGGCGTTCCCTGCCGGGATGGGCACGTAGGTCCCGGCGGGCGGCCGTGGTGTGTGCGCCTCCGCTGCGCGGCGGTGTCCTCAAACTCCCCCAGCTACCGCTGGGAGGTGCCCCCAGCGGGCTGCTGCGCTAGCGGGCCGCCAGTCCCCACGCCGAGAGCACCAGCCCGGCCAGGGCTGTGAGCGCGGCGATGCTGGCCAGCGGCCAGCGGGCCCGCTCCAGGGCGTAGAGCCGGGACTCGTGGTCGGCGAGCTGCTTGTCGGTCTGGTCACTGCGCTGGACGAGCAGCGCGAGCGCGCCGTCGACCCGGGCGAACCCGGCCTCCATCGTGCCGCGGAGCCGTTCCAGCTCCAGGGCGACGGTGGCGGTGGTGCCGGACGCCTCCGTGCCGGGGTCGTTCATGCGCGGCCCCGGTCGTCCTCGGCGGCGAGGGCGCGCAGCGCGGCGTCGCCGTTCGGGGGCGTGCCCTCGGTGCGGAGCCAGGCGGGGAGCAGGGTCTGCACGGCCGGCAGCGCCATGACGCGGGCGAGGCCGCCCGCGGCGGCCAGCGCCCCCGCGACCCAGGGGAGGGTCGCGGGGACACCGGAGGCGTCGACGATCGCGGGAAGGACGACCGCGAGGCCGACGGCGGTCTGGAGAACGGTGCGGAGAGTCCGCTTGGTGGCGTCGGACAAGGGACGGCCTTTCCGGGTGTTCAGGTGTGGTGACGTGATCAGGAGGAGCGCGGGACCTTGAGCGCGTCCCAGGAGTTCCGGCCCGGCCAGCCGTCGGCGTCGGAGCTGCTGAAGCCGAGCTTGCGCTGCCACTTCGCGTAGGAGTCCCGGTCGGCGTCGGTCCACCGGGAGCCGGGGCCCTCGGCGTACGCGGAGCAGCCCTCGGCGACGAGACGGCGGCCCATGGCGGTGACGACGGGGGAGTCGGGCCCGCTCTTGAAGAAGTCGGCGCCGGGGAAGGGCTCGTAGGAGTTGCCCGCGGCAGGGACCTTCAGCTCCTGGCCGGGGTGCAGGACATCGGGGTCCTTGATGCCATTGAGGCTCACGAGGCGGGGGACGTTCGTGGCGTGGGACTCGGCGATGCCGGTGAGGGTGTCGCCGGGCTGGACCGTGTAGGGCTGGGTGTCCTTGGAGGGCTTGCCCTCGGCCGGCTTGCCCGGCGCGGAGCCGAGACGGCCCGCGATCTTGCCGCGCATGCCGTCCATGGAGAAGCCGACCGGGTCGATCTTGTCGTTGGTCCACTCCTTGTGCCCGATGACGGACGCGGAGCTCCAGCCGTGCGCGCGGCAGAGGGCGGCGGACACCCGCTCGATGGCCTCCAACTGGGCGGCGGGCCACGGGTCGTCGCCGTCCCCGAGGTTGATGCACTCGAAGCCGTAGAAGCGCGCGTTGCCGTCGGTGTCCATCGCCGTGGGGCGGGGCAGGGCGGTCTCGGCGACCACGGCGCCGAGGACGTCGCTGTCGCCGCTGCCGGCGTGGTTGGTGCGGCCGTTGCCGACGAGGTGGACGGTGCCGGCCTTGTCGATGACACCGTGGCAGAGCGGGCCGGGCAGCTCGTCGTAGCCCTCGTAGCAGAGGTCGACGCTGCCCTGGGTGCCGCTGGTCACGGTGTGATGGATGATCACGCCGTTGACCGGCCCCCAGGCGCCCTTGTGATTGCGGTTGTGCTCACGCCAGCCGCCGACCTCGACGACGTTCACCCCCTCGGCGCGGAGGGCGGCGACGAACTGGTCGGCGGAGAGGGGAGTAGCCATGCGGTTTCACTCCTGTGTGGGTAGGGGGAAGGCTGCTGAGTGGTGTCCTCAAGCGCCGGACGGCTGTCATCGGCTGGGCTCAGCCGGAATCAAGCCCGTCCGGCGCTCGAGGACGCGCCCGGAGGGCGACGCTCGCCGCCGCAGGCGGCACAACGCGGCCTAGGCGACCGCGGCCCAGATGGCGTTGGCGTCGTCGATGACGGACGACGGGGTGAAGGAGGCGGGCAGCGAGGTCTGGCCCGTCGCGGGGAGGCGGCCGTGCCGGACGAACTCGCCCGGCATGCGGGCGGCACAGGACGGGCGGAGGCCGAAGTTGGACCCGGCGGCGAAGCCCGGTCCGTCGGTCTTGGTGGCCGGCCCGTTGAAGACGAAGGCGACCCAGTACTTCCCGGGCTGCGCGACGTAGGACGCGGTGAGGGGGAAGGCGACGGTGGAGCCCTCGTGCACCGCCGGGAAGATGTCCTTCAGCGACGGGGTCACGGCCACCCGGGCGCCGGCGGCGTTGTACAGGCCCGCGTACGAGGCGGTGCTGAGGGTGTTGCCCACGTAGCCGTGGCAGTAGAACGCCAGCTTGCTGATCTCCGTGGGGGTGTGGAAGACGACACCCATCAGGTACACGTTGCCGGTCGAGCAGTACTGCGGTGCCTGGGTCTTCTCGGTGGACGTCGACATCGACGCCGTGGCCGGGTCGAACGTCCAGGCCTTGAAGCCGAGGTCCGTCGGCCCCCAGGTGCCGGGGCTGGACACCAGGTCCACGTAGTCCTTGCGGACCAGGTGACCACCATTGGTCGGCGCGCCCATCGACATCGGCGGCGTCATGAAGGTCTTCGTGCCCTCGATGGTCTGCGAGCCGCTCAGCAGCACCGCCGTGTCCACCGGGACGGCGTTGACCTCGTTGGCCGTCAGTACGATCTTGCCCGTCGCGCCGTTGACGGACTGGACGGGGAAGTCCGCCGGCTTCGCGTACCGCAGGTCACCCGCCGCCTGGTCGAGCGCGCCGACGTCGGCGGCGGTCAGGACGACCGCGCCCTTCTTGCCGTTGACGGACGACACCGGGGCGACCGCGCCCGGCGGCAGCTGCGCGGCCGGGACCTTGCCGGTCGCGTCGAGGCCCGCGACACCGTTCGCCACGCCGACCGACGCGGCCGGGACCGCCTTCACGTCGGCGGCCGCGAGGGTGATGTCCGCGGTGCTCTTGCCGTTGACGGACCGGACGAGCCCCGGCGCGCCCGCCGGACCCGCCGGGCCCGGGGCGCCGGCCGGGCCGGGCGGGCCCGGGACGGCGACGTACTCGGGGGCCTCGGGGTTGACCGGGGCGATGTCGGCGAGGTCGACGGTCGCCTGGGAGGCCGGGAGCACGATGTTGTACGTGCGGTTCACCGGCAGCCCGGACAGCTGCTCGGTGACGGTGTACTGCCACTTCGCCGGGTTCATGCCCGGGGCGTCCGTGGCGGGCAGGGCGGCCTTGATCCGGCCGTCCGCGTCGAGCTGGGCGACGATCGGGCCGCCGAGGATGACGTCGCTGCCGGTGTGCGTCAGCAGCGTCGGCGCCTGGAAGATGACGTTGCCGGTGAGGGCCAGTCCGTCCGGGGTGAGGTAGCGGGCGGTGACGGTCACCGTGGGGATGGTGTCGGGCAACACGTGGGTGGCTCCAAGGGAATTGGGGAGAAGGTCAGGACTGGACGCCGTACAGCGCGCGCGGGCGGCAGGAGACGGCGCCGCCCGCGGCGGTCGCGCGGGCCTGGACCTGGAAGGTCACACGGCTGTCGAACGCGGCCCCGATGGGCGCGGTGAACTCCAGCGGCCCCGGGCCGGCCGGTCCGACCTGGGCGTCGTTGACCAGCAGCCGGACCTCGCCGCCGGCCGTGGCGGCGATCAGGCAGTAGAGGTTCGGGTGCTGGGCGATGGCTTCGCCGCTGTAGAGCGTCGTCCACTCGGTGGAGTCGGTGGATTCCCAGCGGCGGGTGTTCTCCGGCGTCGGCATCGGATACGGGATGTACGGCCGGGCCAGCCCTTCCCCCGTGGTGTCGTCCGCGAAGAGGGCGTTGCCCTTGCGGTCGAAGACCTTCACGGACTGGCTCGGCTGGAGGTCGGGGGCCTCGGCGTGCACGGTGAGCGCCTTCGAGCCGTCGTCGCGGCGGACGAAGAAGCCCTGCTGCTCCCCGTCGGGCCGGGCGGGGGAGACCTGCCCGATGTAGAGCAGCTCGGCGCCCTTCTGCTCGTCGCGGTTGCGGACGGCCAGCTGGCCGCCGTCGCTGATGACGACGTTGCCGCCGCTGACCCGGTCCATGGCGGGGCGGGTGTTCGCGCTGCCCATGAGCGCCCGTACCTGCCGCTCCAGGGAGCGGATGCGGTCGAGGAGATCGGTGGGGATCGCGGCCATCTATGCCTCTTCCAGATAGAGCTTCGCGGTCTCGCTCCTGCCGCGCGCGGGCGGTGTGACGGTCAGGCCCACGACGCGGTAGCGCAGGTCCGGACCGTCCACGTGCCAGCCGTCGCGGATGCGCAGCCGGACGGACGCGCCGATGAGCGCGGGGGTGATCCGCCCGTCCACGCGGATGGTCACCTCGGGGATGATCTGCGGCCTGCGGGCCCGGGCCAGCTCGGCCCGTGCCGCGCTGTTCAGGACCGCCTGCTCCGAGACACCGCTGTGGTCCGAGGAGTTCTCCAGGCGGGGCCAGCCCGCGTCGAGGTCCTCGGTCGCGACGGCGGGGACGGACATCTCCGGGAGCGAGTCGGAGGCCTGGTTGCGGTTGGCGGTCTCGCCCCGGGCGATCCAGACGTTGGCCTGCACGGTCGAGTCGGCCGGCAGGCTGTAGGTGAGGACTTGGCCGGGCCGGTCGAGCACGATGTCCGCGTCACCCGTCGTGATCTTCGGATGGCCGAGCTGGAGCTTCTTGACCCGCGCGCCCGTCTCGGGGTCGCGGAAGCACTGGACGCGCCACTCGAACCCGTCCTGCATGGCCGCCAGTTGGTCGATCAGCTCCCGCACCCGCGCCAGGTCCGTATAGGCGTAACGGCGGTTCCACACCACGCCGGAGAAGTCGTCCCCGTAGGTGATGCCGATGTCGCCGCCCGGCTGGGACTGGACGTGCCGGACGAGGGCACGGACGATCTCGAACTGGTCGACGGTCGAGAAGCTCCGGTCCCGGCCCAGGATGCGGTGGTCGAGGTAGGAGTCGAAGGTGCCCGCCTGGATCTGCACGCTCAGCCGGCCCCGCTCGTCACCCGCCGGGGTGCACGTCCACAGGATGCCGCCCCACCAGATGTCGGAGCCGCGCTCCAGCCAGACCGCGGTGCGGCCGGGCTGGAGCGCGGCACGGGCCCGCTGCGCGAGGGCCGTGTCGGGGAGCGGGACCGTGGCACGCAGCTGCCCCGGCTTGCCGATGAAGTCGTCGAACTCGACCTCGGTGAGGGGCAGCGAGTCGATGACCCGGTCGGTGCGGAGATCGCAGAAGAGGGCGCGGTAGGTCACGTCCGCCGCCGGCGTCGTCCGCCTCATACGGCGGCCTCGTAGGTGCCGTACACCTCGTACCAGTTCTTGGCGACGGGCGGCATCGGGTCGTCACCGTCGACCCAGAAGCCGGTGGGCTTGCCGGAGGCCTGGACGGCGGACCAGCTGCGGGCGACGCCCTTCTCCTCGTACGAGGCGCTGATCTCGGCGCCGCCGTGGAAGTAGCCGTTGGACTCGCCGCCGATGCGGGCCCGGAAGTTGACCGTGTGGACCGGCTTGGCGACCGGACGGACCGGGAGGCTGAGGTACCAGTTGCCGTTGCTGCCGGAACCGCCCCACGTGGTGGTGGAGCCGATGGTGAGCTCGGCGCGGAAGTGGACGATGGGGCCGTCCTGGATGTAGCGGCCGGTCACGGAGCCGTTGCCGAGGTTCACCGGCGGGCCCTGGGTGGCCCGCCAGATCGGCGTGTAGTCCTGCCAGGACGGGCGCTGCGGGTAGGGCATCCACTTCTGGCCGTCCCAGCGCTCCAGCCCCACGCCCGTGTCGCGGTACTGACCGGGGTAGGCGCCGTCGAAGCCCAGGCCCCAGCCGAGCGGGATGATGCCGCCGACCGCGACGGTCGCCCGGCGCCGGTCCTTCACGGCGGTCGCCCAGTTGATGCCGCCGGTCCCCGACGAGGCGCCCTTGGGGACCGTGACCTCGGCCAGGGCCAGCGAACCGAGCGGTGTCTTCGGTGCGACGGGGTTGGCCGCCGGTATGCCCTGGACGACCTCGATGACCGCGGCCGTCTGGTTCGAGGCGTCCTGCTGGGCGTCGTAGATGCGCAGCACGACGAGGTCCACGCGGGGGTAGCCCGGGTCGCCGTCCCCGAAGGTGACGCTCGTGTGCTCGCTGCACACGACGGGGTAGGCGCCGGCGACCTCGGTGCTCTGCACGACGGCGCGGCCCGGAGCCACCTTGGCGCTCATGCCCGCGGTGTCACCGAAGACACGCAGACCGGAGATGGCCTCGTTGCCGCCGACGGAACCGGGGATCACCCCGTCGCGCGAGCTCAGGACGCCGTTCGGGGTCATGGTGCCGAGCGGGGCGAGCCGGGTGTCGACCCGTGTCTGGCCGCCGTCGGCGTCGGTGGAGTTGAGCAGCCAAGCACTGCGGATGTTCATACCGTTCTCCAGGTGGTGTGCGGGGTGGTGGAAGGCGGCGGGCCCTGTGGTCGGAAAGGCGGCGGCCTCTGTGGTGGAAGGAGGCGGGCTCCGTGGTGGAAGGAGGCGGACTCCTACCAGTGCGCGTTGCGCCAGGTGACGGCCACCGAGGCGGCGGGGTCGACCGGTCCGGGCGCGGCGCGGAACGCCAACGCGGTGGAGCCGGGCTCCAGTTGGAAGAGCTGCTCGGGCGTCGACCAGGCGGTGGCGGTGTGGATGCGGGAGGCGGAGTCGTTGAGCACGACCGTGCCCGCGTTGGTGTCGATCGTCAGCACATCGGAGGCGGCCAGCTTGAGGTCGTACTCGATGCGCAGGCCGTCACTGAGGCGGGTCAGCGACGGGCGGCGCACCGGACCGCGGAACTCGATCACGGGGTTCGCCGGGGCGTCGCCGTCGTTGACCGCGGTGACGATGCCGGTGGAGGTGATGTCTCCCCAGTTCAGCGGCCATTTCAGGCCCTGCTCCCGGTCCCAGCCGAGGCCGCGTTCGGGGGTGGGCAGGCCGGTCCGTTCGGTCTGTTCGTCGACGGAGAAGCGGCGCGGATCGGCGCAGACCCACTGCACGGTGGCCTTGGCGGCGCCGTGCGTCACGAACATCCGGTCCTGGGGGATGGAACGCTGGTTGACCCGGGCCCGGCAGGCGAGGGTCTCGCCGTGCAGCCGCACGGCCAGCCACTGCTCGCCGCTGTGCACGGAGGTGGCGGCCCGGAACTGCGCGGCGACGGCCGCCGCCCGGGACGGCTGGTCGGGCAGCAGCCAGACGGGCGCGGTGACGGTACGGGCCTGGGACCACTGGGAGCCCGGCCAGGCGCCGTGCTGGTCGGGGCGCAGGACGTCGCCGCTGTCGAGGCCGGGCAGGTCGGCCCAGCCGGTGAGCCCGCTGTCGGCGATCTCGTAGTCGGTACCGGGGCCGAAAAGCAGTCCGGCCCACTGGATCTGCCCATCACGGGTGATCAGTGAGCCGGGGGGTGCGGTGGCCGTGTTCATTTGTGTCGGGGGCATGGGTTGCGTGGCCCTCACCTTCTCGTTTACGTCGTGTGCGCCAGGAACAGCAGGTCCTCGGCGATGCCGTGGGAGCCGCGGTTCTCGGGCTCGTAGTAGTTCTCGATGCGCCGGGGCGCCGGGCGGGCGCCGGGCACCGAGCGGGCGGCCTCGGCGGTGCGGGCGAGCAGCCGGTCGAGCGCCGACAGCGGCAGAACGGCCTCGGCCTCGCCGGCCTCGGCGAGGATCACGGGCACACCGCCGTCGCGAGGGGTGACCACGCCGCCCTGGGCGAGCATCGGGATCTTCGACAGGTGCACCCCGAACTTCTTGCCGAAGAGGCTGAAGCTGAGGCTGTTGAGACCGTCGATCACCCAGTTGGCGAAGGCGATGAGCCCGTTGAGCGGACCCTTGACGACGCCGACGACCATCTGGAACCCGGTCTGGAGGAAGTCGCCCATGCCGTGGAGGGCCTTCTCCATCGCGGAGTTGACCTTGTGGAACCCGTCCGGGATGGACTTGGTGACCCACTTGACGACGGGCTTGATGACATTGCCGACCGCGTCCCAGACGCCCTTGATCACCGTGACATAGGCGGTGACGACCGGGACGATCACGGTCAGCGCCGCGTCGATCAGGTCGCCGACGGTGGTGAAGACCGTCTCCATGAGCTGCTGACCCAGCTCCGAATCCATCGCGAACTCGATGAGCTGGACGGCGAACGGGGCGAGGAGCGTGGCGACGAGGACGAAGGGGTTGGTCTTCATGACGAGGTTGACGGCCGTCATGACCTTGGAGGCGATGTTCAGATTGCCGCCGAGGACCCCCGTGATGCGCCCGATGATGCCCGCGCCCTTGCCTTGAAGGGCGATGGACTTGGTGGCGCCGTCGGACTGCCGCTTGATGTTCTTCAGCAGCCGCGTCGACTGCTGGGCGCCGGTCTTCGACTTGAGGATGCCGGCGTTGGCGGTCCCGGCCTGCTTGCCGAGCGCGGTGGCGGCACGCCCGGCGGCGGTGGCCCCGGTGCCGAACTGCTTGACGTCCTTGCCGGCCTGACCGGTGGAGGACTTGATGCGGTCGGCGGCACGGGAGGCGTTGCGGATGCCGGTCTGGCCGGTACGGATCGCGCGGGTGGCCTGGCTGAGGGCGGTACCGAAGTTACGGAAGGCTCCAGCGGAGTTGGCGAGTGGGTTGCGCGGGGCTCGGGCGATGGCCATCGCTGCCGCCATGGTGGGTTTTCCTCCCCTCGGGAACGGGGACTGCCTTCACGCGATTCACCCGCGGGCCTTGGCGAGGAACATCAGCGCCATGGCAGTGTCCTTGGGGTCGCTGGACGACGTGGCGTAGTAGTTCTCGATGTGGAAGCCATTGCCTTGCGTGCCGTTGCCGAGCGCGCCGGCGGAGGCGAGACGGGACTGCACGGCGGTACGGGTCAGCAGCCGGTCGAGCTTCGACAGCGGCATGACGGCCTCGGACTCACCGGCCTCGGCGACGATCGCGGGCACGCCGCCGCTGCGCGGCGCGACGATGCCGCCCTCGGCGAGCATCGGGATCCGGGGAATGCTGACCCCGAAGGTCTTGCCGCCGACGACGGGCACCCAGCCGGGGATGGAGACCTTGATGCCGTTCAGCGCGCCGATGGCACCGTTGATCAGGCTGATCACACCGTTGAGCGGTGACTTGACCGCCGACATGATCCCGTCGAAGACACCACCCGCGAAGCGGGACAGCCCGCCCCAGGCGCTGGACAGCGCGTCCTTGACGGTGTTGAACGCACCGGGGATGGCGGAGCCGATCCACAGGGCGATGGGCAGGATCGCGGCCTTGATGCCGTTCCACACACCGGAGATGATCTTCCCGGTGGCTCTCATGATGGGCCCGATGGCCTTCATGACGGTCGAGACGACCTTGCCGATGACGTCGAACGCCACCTTCATGACCTTCTGCATCGCCTTCGACTTGGACGCCATGGTGACGACCTTCTCGATGAGCGGTGCGAAGAGTTCGAGCAGCGTCCCGATGACGTTGCCCTTCATGGACTTGTTGAGCCCCTTGAACCCACCGTCGGCCTTCTTGAGCCCGCCCTGGAACTTGCCCATGGACTGCCCGCCCTTGCCGGCTTCCTTCCCGACCTTGGCGACCGACTTCGCCGCCTGGTCGGCGGCGGTCTTCATGCCCTTGAGCTCGCGGGTGGACTGCTTGGCGGAGTTCTTGATTTTGCCGACGTTGGTGTTGGCGGTGCCGGCTTGCTTGCCGAGGGTGCCGGCGGAGCGGCCGGCGCCTTCCAGGTTGGTTTTGAAACCTCGGGCAGCGCCGGAGGCTCTGCCGAGGGATTGCACTAGGGACACGTTCTACCCCAATTCAGTTGGTCATCCGGGCGACTGGTGGGTTACCCGGTTAACCCAGTGCGCGCACCAGGTTCGTGACACGCAGTTCGAGGTCGCGTATTCGAGCAGCCTCATTTCCGCCGACAGGCGTCGGGCGGCGTTGCGCCCGGTCGCCGGTACTCACTTGATTGCGGGTTTCGGACCGACGTCTTTCGATTCCGTCGATGCGTAGGTGAATATTTCGGTCGGCACCCTGCAGTAGACGTATGTTTGTCGTGTTTCGGCGCACCTCGGGTTCCAGTGCGTCTATGCGCAGGACCTGTTCGTCCAGAGGGTTCTCGGGCTTTTTCCAAAGGAAGCCCCATTTGTTGCGCTCGAGCTTGAACTGCTTCTCGATCGCGGTGTCGATGCTGAAGAGCTTGGGGAGGCCCAGCGTGAATATCGCCGTTATCTTGGTAACGACGATTATTTCGACCCACTTGCTCCAGTTTACTTTCCAGTCGGTCCAGTTTACGGATGGTGCGTCGTTCTTTATGTCGGCTGGCTTGGCTGATTTATTGGCCAGATCGCTTTCGACTTTGCTGAGTCGATCCTCGATCGTTGGTGTTGTCATGACCGGAGCGTTCACTCCTTTCGGATTCTGAAGTCATGCGAGTGTGCATCGGGTTGACGGGTGGTCAGGCCAGGCTCTAGTGTTGGCGAACATATGCCCGATTTCTGCTGTTCGCGAGGCAAGGAAAACCGCAAGTGAGAGCTGAAGCACTCGAAGGTCCCCTGTCGGCTGCCGTCTGGTTGATATTTGCGTTCGGATGCGCGTGGCTATTGTTCGGGGCGGTGTTGGCTCTCGCCGACACCCTCGCTTACCGCAGAAGAGTGACGGTCCCTGCTGATTGTCAGGCGCTGAACGATGAGCCAGGTGGTGTGGTGCGGCACCTGCTCAGTCGAAGCCCTGTAGCCGGCGAGGACCGGAAGGTTCTACTGCGCGCCAAGGGTGTAGTCGCCGAAGTGGGGTCCACGGTCTTGATTTCCTATGACCTGAAGAGGCCGCACCAGGTCTTTCTCGCCTCCCATCATCCCCGCTTCGAGCATTTGAGGGGTGAAGTGCTTGCTGGAGTGATCGGCGCGCTGCCCATCTTGTACGTCCTCATCAGGTGGGTAATCTCCTGACAAGTGGAAAGCGAGGGGCGGGGCGCTGAGCCCGTCAATCTCTTTCTCAAGCGAAGAATCGTGCCAGATCGGCTGGTGCCGGCAGCGTGTCAGAGTCGAGGCCTTCGTCACGGAGTGAATCCGTTTCCGGGTTCGAGTTTGCGAGGTTCGGCCTCGGTACGGGATCCGGGTATTCCATACCATCGGAGTCCTCGCCACTGTTGATCGTGGCAGTGATCCAGTTGGCCACCGCCAGGTGATCAACCGCCGCCGCAAGCAAATGCGTCGACGCATCCCACTCCACGGCTTCCCCGTGCAAATCACGGTTCACGGCGCTATCGCGTGGCATGTGCTTGACCAGCACCGAAAGCCGTCGCGTCGAGAGCGACCCCCGGTGCCAGTCCAGCAAGTCCACGCCGTAATGCCGCAGCAGATCGGCTTCCAGAGCCTCGGCGTGTTCTTCTACGAACGCGTCGAGGCTCAGTCTTCCCCCAGGCCGAGCCCGGTCTCCTTGCCGTACGCCTCAAGGATCGCGGCGATGTCCTGCATCGTCACGTCATGCTCGACGAAGAGCTTGAACTGCTTCTCGCCCAGCAGCAGCCCCAGCAGCCCGTCGACGTCGTTGTCGTCGAGGTCGCGCAGCGCGCGCGCCGTGCGGTGGCCGATCTCGGTGGGGAGTTCGAAGGTGTCGCCGTCGAGCTGGAACGACCACGACTTGCCGTGGGCCTCCATGCGCTGGGCGCGGGCCGCGTTGACGTCGAATCCGGACATGGTGCTGCTCCTTGAGAGAAGAGAAGTAAAGGGTCGGGCGCCGCCCCGCGTCGGGGAGAGCGCGGGGCGGCGGCCCTGTTCATGTGGTCCGCGGGAAAGATCCGCGGGAAAGGCCGGACTACGGCCTTACTTGGCCGCGAACGCCTTGTCCTTCATCAGCCAGGTCGCCAGCGGCGCGCCCGCCTTCGAGGCCATCGCCGTGAAGGTGACGCCCAGCTTGACCGCACCCTTGCGGTTGAGGTCCATGTCATCGCTGACCGTGACCAGACCGCGCGGCACGACGAAGCGGTAGCGGACGTCGGCGCCGTCGGTGAATTCCAGACCCAGGGCGCGCTCGTCCTCGCCCTGGTCGCTCTGGATCTCGTACTTGTAGATGCCCGAGTTCGGGGCGGTCTCGGCGACGTCGCCGCCACCGAAGAAGAACGGCAGGGTGTCCTCGTTGAGCTGGAGCATGCCGAACTTCAGGGTCAGCTCGCGCTCGGTGTAGATCGTGCGGGCCGGGGTGAGCGACTGCCAGGTGTCGATGTTGGCGGTCTTGCCCTTGCGGCCGAACTTCACACCGTCGGTGCTGGTGTAACCCAGGTCGTGCCAGGCCGCGCTCCACTCGGTGGTGGTGTCGAGGGGGGCGTCGGTGCCGACCTTGGCGACGAGGATGCGGCCGGTGCCGGCAACGCGGATCTCGCTCGGGTTCATACCGGGCATGGGGGTTCTCCTTGATGAGAGTGATGTGTGAGGTGGTGCGGGGTACGACAAAGGCCCCGCCGGTGTGCGGCAGGGCCTGTGGGGAAAGCGCGGGTGCTCGGTCCGGTCAGGCCGGGCGGAGCGAGAACCGCACTGTGGTGAGGTAGCGATTGCCGGCGGGCCGGTTGTAGTCCGGCAGCCAGCGCACGGCCTCGGTCTCGACGACGTCGGTGACGACCGCGGTCCCGTAGACGGTGCCGCGGAGCTGGAGGAGCGCGGCGCGGACGGACAGCGACACGGTGTGTGCCGTCGTCTTGTCCGGTCCGTAGACCTCCAACTCGACGAGGGGCTGGTCGAGATGGAGATCGTCGACCCAGGCGCCGCCGGTCCGGGAGACCAGCACCACCTTCTGCGTACCGTCGAAGCCGTTGGGCGGACGGTTGTCGACAACCACCCCGGCCAGTTCCGGCCGGTACTTCAGGTTCTCGACGATGAGGCGTTCCACATCGGGGAACGAGAGCAGGGCCTCATTCACATGCGGTCTCCTTTCGTGCGGGCGGCGGGTGCGTCGGGCGGCCGGCGCGTGCGGCGCGGCGCGGAGGCGAGCGGTGCGGTAGGGAGAGCGGGCTGCCGTATGCGGCCCGTATGCACCGGCCGCCCAACGCGAAGCGGCGGTAGCCGCCGCCCTGTTGTGGGCGCAGCTCCGCCGCTGCACTTATTGTGAACGAGATCGCGCGAGCACGCAACTAGAAGTTTCGAGCTCGCAATCACCGGCCCGTGGGGTCACGGCTACGGCTCGCTGGTCATCGCTTCCAGCGCCCGGCGCGTGTTCGGGCCGTAGACGCCCGAAGGGTCACCCTTGATGCCGTTGTCCCGCTGGAAGTCCGCCACGGCGTGGCCGTCCTCGCCGCTGTAGTGGCCGTCCTCCCGGACGACATCCGGAGCCAGGAGCCAGCCGCCCTCCTCGTTCAACCGCTGCTGCATCTCCAGGACGTCCGGGCCTCGCATGCCCTGCTTCAGCGTGGCCGCCGTGTTGTCCGACGGCGGGGCAGTGCGGGCCGTGGCACCCGACGGTGCCGAGGCGTTGCTTGAGGCGTCGGCGAGAACGGGCGTCCGTGCCGAGGCCGGGTGGGCTCCCGAGGCCGAGGGCGACGCGCTCGTCTTCGCGTCGGCGCTCTTGCCCGGCGACGGCGACGCGGACGCCTTCGCGGTCGCCCGGGAGGCCGAGCCCGACGGCGTCGGGCCCTTGGTGGCATCCCCGGTGGAGGCGTTCGCCGTGGGGCCGCCCGCGAGGTCGTTCGGCCGTGCCTGATCGCGTTCGTCATCGCCGCCGAGCAGGCCGGCGGCGAGCAGGCCGCCGCAGACGGCGACCACCGCCACCGCCGCCCCGGCCACGGCGGCCAGAGGGCGCTTCCGGCTCCGTCGGCGTCCGCGCGGGCTGTCGGCGCGCTGCGGCCTGCTCTCGCCGGGAGCGGGGTGGGCGAACAGGCCCAGGTCCTCCGGGGCGGCGCCGGCCTCGTGATCCGGTGTGATGCTCACGGCCGTGGTGTCCTCATACGGCCCGACCCCCGGCTGGGCGACGTACGGCCTGATCCGCAACGGATCGAAGCCCCCGGTCACGGCGTCCGCGTCCACGCCCGCGCGCAGCGCGCACCCGCAGCCGGGGCCGCTGTCCGCGTCCCGCTCCGTACCGCAGTCAGGGCAGCGCTGTGCCGTCACCGTCGTCCCTCCGTCGAATGGCAGCGATTATGCAGACCGGATTCCGATCTGCACAGGCCTGACCTGCGATAAAGCGGTTTCGATGCCTTCTCCGGCGGTCCATAACCCTGCAAACCCCCAAGGACCGGACGGCCGGCGGTGCGGCCCAGATCTCGCGTGGCCCAGCCGTCAGGACCAGACTGGAAGAAGGAAGGCTTCTCGGGCCCCTCCCGGGCCGGGAAGGGAGGAGTGATGACCTCGACCACAAGGGAAGACGCCCCTGTCGGCTTCGAAGGCGACGGCGTCGAACTGCGCATGAAGGACCTGGGCGGCGACATGGGCGCCGCGTTCATCCGGTTCCCCAAGGGAACGGACATGGCGCCGGCCCTGAAGGGCCTCCCGGACGACCTCTGCCAGTGCCCGCACTGGGGCTACATATTCAAGGGGCGTCTGAAGCTGAAGACGAAGCACGGTGACGAGATCTACGAAGCGGGCCAGGCCTTCTACTGGGCCGCCGGCCATGCGCCGGAGGCGCTTGAGGACTGCGAGTTCGTGGACTTCTCGCCGACGCAGAAGTTCAAAGAGGTGATCGACCACGTGAACTCGCAGATGAGCTGAGTTCAGGGCTCGGTGGTCTCGCCGCCGGGGCGGCGAGGCCTGCGTGGAGAACGGCGCTCACTCGTCGCGCAGATCGGCGGCGATCCGCCCGTGCAGAGAGCGCCCGTCCTGCGAGTCCGCCTCGGCCTTGGGCACGGTCATCCGATCGTGATCTCGTAACGCAGTCGCTGGCGATGGGCGGGCATGGTCATCATGTCGACCTGAAACGGCCGCTGCCGGCTGTCGAGCGTGAGTCGCGTCAAACGCAGAACTGGTTCGTCCGCCGCTGTCTGAAGCAGTTCCCGCTCTCCGTCGCTCGGCATCCCGGCGATCACGTCCTCGCGGACCTTCGCACCCACGTACCCGAGTTCGGCGAGCAGGGTGATTGCTCCGCCGGGAATCTTGGCTGTCTTGGCGAGACGAGTGCCGCGGGCGATGTCCGCCGGGTAGTAGGTGTCCGTCAGCTCGTTCGGCCGGTCGTCGAGATACATCATCCGGCGGCGCACGACGACGGAATCCCCGTCAGGCAGCCCGAGCAGCTCGGCGACATCCGGTGGTGCCGCGACCTCCCCGGCGTGGATGATGCGCTGGCTTCCGCGTCGGCCCTGAGCTGCGGCTTCGGCCCTCCAGGCGTCGCCTCCGCCGGCGCCGCGCGGCGTCAGATACGGCATCGAGCTGCTGATCCACCGGCTGTTGCTCACGATGTCTGCCCTCCGGCCGTCGAGCTTCACACCCTTGCCGCTTCACACGGTATGCGACCAGCCAGGGGTGGGTGCAGTGTGTGTGCAGGTGCGGCGCTCCGGCATCGCGGGACCCGCTGCGCCGCGCCTGCTACGACTACAGAGACTTAGGGGACTGACGAGCCGTGTTATCTGTCGTTGACCTGACGTGTGCCCTTTGGTTCAAGAGCACCTACAGCGGGACCGACTCCAACTGCGTGGAGGTCGCCCGCGCCCCTGGTGTGATCGGTGTCCGGGACTCGAAGGACCCGGGCGGGCCCGTCCTCACCTTCGGCCCGGTGGCGTGGAGGGCCTTCGGGGCGGGAGGGGAAGTGGGTAAGGGCTGCGTGCGCTCAAGCCGGTGAACCCCGGCTCGGTGAAGGCGCACGTTGGCCGGGATGTAGACGTCACGTCGGCAGGAGGGGCATGAGCAAGAGGAGCAACGGCACCGCCAGCAGGGAAGTCAGAACCGCTCCGAAACAGCCATGAGTACACCTCGCACCGTGCCGCCGGGCGGAGTCTAGATCGAGACTTCCCAGGGGCCGAGTGATTCGATGCGTAGATATCCAGGGCCGGGAATCCTCATCTTCCCTCGGACCGTTCCGAACTGCATGACCGTGGTGACGGTCCTTCCGTCCGGCGCCATATGGGTGATCACCGAACCGCCGTCGGCGGTCTTTCGATCAAATGCAAAGTTGACGGTTCGTAGCCCTGCCGGGCACCACAGGACGTCGTTCGTTCGACCTCGGACGCTTCCGGAGATCTCCCGAGCGGCTTCGAGCGGCAGAACCCGTACTCGCCAGCGAGCGAATCCGCCTCCACTGCTCGAGGACGAGAGGCGTTGAATGTGCACGTGGGTGTACTTCCGCCCGAGGAGAAGGCGCTGTGGCCTCCTCCCTATCGCCAGCGCTGCTACGGGACCGCGCACCTCGCGTTGCGGGGTCTTCTCTACCCCGTGCGCCATGAACATGCTGTACCAGCCCATCGAGCGCACCTCCAGGAGCGTCGGCGCCCCAGGGGTTCGCGGTATCTCGACGTCGCGGTTCCGCCAGCCCTCGTACGAGGCTAGGTCTTCCAACGTTCTTCCCTTCTGCCGGCGTTCGCCTGCTGTCCAGCCGCGCCGCACGCTCAGTACGCCGACCGCGGTACCGCGTCGCGGATTTCGGCGATCTCCGCCTCCACGTCGCGGTACCAGTCGGTGACCTTGCGGTCGGGCTCGACCTCTATGTGGCCCGCGTCCAAGGCGCGCAGGCGGTCGCCGACCGCGTTGAGCCTGGCCTCCAGTGCGAAGCGGCCCTGGACGGCCGGGCCGTCCCAGGCGAGTTCGTTGGCGGCTGCCGCCATCGCGGCGTGGGCGCGTGCCCTGATCGGGGCCACCTTGTCGCGCAGCTCCAGAAGCGTGTTCCGTAGGCCGAGGAGGGATTCCGTGGCACCCTCCAGGTCCGGCACCATGGAGGCGCAGTTCTGGCTGTACTCCGTGAAGAACTCGGCGGCAGCCTTGATCGCCTCGAAGTCAGTGTCTGCCACGTCGCACCACGAGGCGCGCATGTCCTCGTACGTGGCGATCATCGAGTCCACGCTGTCCCAGGTGGCCTGGCTTTGTGCCAGCTGGGTGCGCACCGTGTTCACCGGCAGCCCGTCGCCGAAGCCGAGCTTCGCCGAGACCTGGTTGTGGGCGTCTTCGATCCCGACGCGCGCGTCCCGCAGCAGTTGGTGGGCATCTTCCGCCACCTGCATCACATACGCCAGCGTCTCCTCGGCTTCCGCCAGCAGCCGGGCCTCCGCGTTGCGCCTGCGTCCCCACATATCCTCTCCCCACCCCTCTGCGTGCCCCCTGCACGCATGAAACGATCTCATGTTCGAGCGGGGTGGGCGGGCGATGTCGCGGACTGTCCCCCTGAGGGGACGGAGTGTCAGACCGGCGGGTTAGATTAATGGGCGATCGCGCACACTCCCGGGTATCTCACGACAGATGCACAGGAGGCGTCACGGAGGGGCATATGAGTCGGCCAATAGCACCTGGGGGTGGCATGAGCGAGTCGGTCGTGGGGTGCGGAGGGGGCACGCGGTGAGTGTCCACAGCGAGCGGCTCGCGGAGGTCGTGGCCGCCACCGTGGAGGTGGCCGCCGAATCCGGGTCCGCCGGGGTCTTCACCGGCGAGGTCGCCCAGGCGCTGGCCGCCGTCGTCGGCAAGGTGGCGGACAGGGCCGTCGACGCCGCCGAGCTCAGTGGGTTCGTCAGTGGGTGGCAGGAAGCCATCGAGGCGGTAGGGGAGGACGCCTCGGCGGGTGCTCAGGTGGTGCGGATGGCCTCGTGGGGGACCATGAACGGGGGCGGTCCCTCCGGCGGCAGCCCCAGCGGGAACGATTCTTCGCCGCCGCCCCGAGTCCGTTAGGGCGGCCGGCCCGGAGTGCGTAAGGAGCGCCCCGCAGCCTTCTCGGCTGCGGGGCGCTCCTTTATATAGACGCCCTGCGTATATAGGGGACAGGAGCGGGGACAGGATCACGCCCGCGCGCGGCGCTCGTGTGCCCTGCGCGTCGCGCGCTCCGCCGCGAAGACGTCCTCCAGGCGGAACAGGTGTGTCCGGCCCCGGCGGCCCGCCGGGGTCAGGTGTTTGAGCTGGACCCACTTGCGGATGGTGTCCGGGACCACCGCCGCCTCTTCCGCCGCCATTGCCGTCGTCACCAGAGCGGACGCCGGTACGTACATAGGCGCTGTCGTCATCGGGAACCCTCCGTGGTCGTGTCCTCGTCCTCGGCACCGTCCTGGGCGGCTGTCAGCTCCGCCAGGTCGCCGTCCGTCGCCTCCGCGAGCTGCCGCCACTCCGCGCGGACCCAGGAATGCCGGTGGCGGGCGTCCGTGCGGCAGGTGCAGGCCGGGTCGGCGCAGCGGCAGCCGGGGTTGACGCACAGGACCGTCTCGCGGTGGGGGAAGACGCGCAGGGAGACGGAGTCGCAGTACTGGCAGCGGCCGCTGACGCGGACCGGGGTCTCGGCGTCGCCCAGGGCCAGGGAACAGCGGCGGGCCATGCGGCGGGCCTCGCCCCGTACGTGTTCGGCGAGCACCGGCTGGGCCGAGACGCGGTCGAGCAGGCCCAGCAGTCTGGTCAGCCGCTGCTCCACCGTGCCGCGCTGCGGGCGCGGGACGCGCAGTTTCTCGCAGACCGCTTCCTCCAGCTCCACCACTCCGTCGGTGATGTCGCGGATGGTGTCCGAGATGAACAGGCGGATGGGCGCGCCGGGAGCCGTCGGCCTTCCGCCCCGGCCGCCACCGCCGGTGAGGGAGGGGCGGGCGGTGCGGCTGGGGGCGAGCTCCTGGCTCAGCTCGGGGAACTGGCGGAGCAGGATGCCCAGCCATACCCCCGCCGGGTCGGGACGGTTGAGCCGGTTGGGCTGATCCGGCTGATCGGGCAGGGACGCGCGGTCGGGCAGGGACGCGCGGTCGGGCACGGCGGCGCGGTCGGAGCGGTCTGGGCTGTGGGTCATGGCTGCTCCTACGGGTGGTCCGGGTGGTCGACGGCGAGGTCCCGCTCCGGGTCCAGGTCCGCGGGAATCCTCACTTCCCTGCCGTTGCGCCACAGGCGCCCCCCGCTCACCCCGTCGAACCAGCTCTCCGCCGGGGCGACGGTCTCCAGGCAGCGGCGGCGAACGGGGCAGATGGCGCAGGCGCGCAGGGCGGGCAGGGCGGGTTTGGGGCGGCGGGCGAAGACCGTCTCGTCGGGGAGGCCGGCGCAGGCGGCGTGGGTGCGCCAGTCGGCCGGGCGGGCGGCGGCGGGGTAGGCGTCCCCGTGGAAGGTGGTGTGGACGAGCGCGGATGCGGGCATGGCAGGTGGTCCCTCTCAGGGCAGGGGAGGGGTTGCGGAGGCCCCCGTGACCCTTGTTGCGGTTGCGCAATCAACGTTACCGAGCTTGCGTGCGGGAGCGCAACAAACGATCAGGATGTGCTGCTCACCACGGCCCCACGGGGGCATTTACTAGTCAAGTGGCGCGAATTATGGGCTGCGGGGTAGCGGGTTGCGCGCTCGCACCGCATTCTGGTTATTGCGCGCGCGATCGGACGGTAGGGTCTGTTGTTGCGGAGGGAGAGCGTGTTATGGGCGAAAAAGGCTCGGATATGGAGCGTTTCGCGAGCTGGGTCGAGGGTCTGATGCGTGAGCGCGGATACGACATCGACAGCCCGCGGGGCGGCGGCAGGTCCCGGCTGGCGGAGGACGCCGGCGTGCATCGGGCCGCGGTGACGCGGCTGCTGCAGCGGCAGAGCCTGCCGGACCTGGAGACGATGCGCGCGCTGGCGCGCGTGCTCGGCGTGGGGCTGCGCGACATGCTGATCGAGTCCGGCAGGGTGACGGCGGACGACCTGCCGCTGCCCGGCGCCGGCCGGAGCGGCGCGGCGGCCTCGGGCCCCGGCGCCGGACGGGTGACGCCCGCCGAGGCGGCCGACCTGCTCGGCATCCCCGACAGTCACCGGCGGCAGTTCGTCGAGATGACCGAAATGATCATCGCGGTGGGCGGGGTCCGCCCGGCCGACGCGCACGGTGGCGTCCAGCGGGGTGTCTCGGCCAGTCGCTG
The DNA here is from genome assembly GCF_017876625.1 of Streptomyces syringium. Taxonomy (NCBI): domain Bacteria; kingdom Bacillati; phylum Actinomycetota; class Actinomycetes; order Kitasatosporales; family Streptomycetaceae; genus Streptomyces; species Streptomyces syringium. The sequence goes on along the minus strand of NZ_JAGIOH010000001.1, from coordinate 3,446,398 downwards.
AGCGCCGTCGCTGAGCGCGCACCCGGTCAGCCGAGTCGGCCACGTCGGCCCGGATCGGCTCGCGTCAGCCGTTGGGCGTAGTCGTTTGTCACGATTGACTGATTCAGGGTGATTCGCCCGCTGCGCGACGCCGCCTGACGTGACCATCCCCGTGCGTCACCCGTGGGTGTCGTCGCCCGCCCGGCGCGCACCGCTGTGAGCCGTGTCGCGTGCCCGCCCCGCCGACGCGGTCCCCGGCCCGTCGTCCGGGCGGTGCGCGGCCCCGGAACGGAGCCGCAACGTCCGGTCTCGGCCGGCCGGGACCCGGCCGGGACCCTTGGGGCGCCTGGGCGGCAGCGGTACGGTGGGGTGCGGTGGACCCGAGCCGCGCGGGCTCCCTGATCGGCGACATACGCTGCACATCAGGGTGTCCTCCGCGTGTGCATTTGTTTTGACCGCAGCCCATGCGGTAGGTACGCTCTGACCTTGTGCCTGGGGTGTCCCTGGGCTCTCGTGCGTGCCTTTTGACCGTACGAGGGGCCCAGACCGTAGCGGTCAGAGACGCCGAAATCTGCACCAACCCGTCGTCCGGCGGGGGTCTGCAGCCTTCGACACACCCGACCGCGTGGGTCGGCGAAACCCCAGGTTAGTTTTATCGTGATCGGCACACAGAAACCGGAGAAACGGTGCCTACGATCCAGCAGCTGGTCCGAAAGGGCCGGCAGGACAAGGTCGAGAAGAACAAGACGCCCGCACTCGAGGGTTCGCCCCAGCGTCGTGGCGTCTGCACGCGCGTTTTCACGACCACCCCGAAGAAGCCGAACTCGGCGCTCCGTAAGGTCGCGCGTGTGCGTCTGACCAGCGGCATCGAGGTCACCGCTTACATTCCGGGTGAGGGCCACAACCTCCAGGAGCACTCCATCGTGCTCGTGCGTGGCGGTCGTGTGAAGGACCTGCCGGGCGTTCGCTACAAGATCATCCGTGGCTCGCTCGACACCCAGGGCGTCAAGAACCGCAAGCAGGCTCGCAGCCGCTACGGCGCCAAGAAGGAGAAGTAAGAATGCCTCGTAAGGGCCCCGCCCCGAAGCGCCCGGTCATCATCGACCCGGTCTACAGCTCTCCTCTTGTCACCTCGCTGATCAACAAGATCCTGTTGAACGGCAAGCGTTCCACCGCCGAGCGCATTGTGTACGGCGCCATGGAAGGCCTGCGCGAGAAGACCGGCAACGACCCGGTCATCACCCTCAAGCGCGCGCTTGAGAACGTGAAGCCGGCCCTCGAGGTCAAGTCCCGCCGTGTCGGTGGCGCCACCTACCAGGTGCCGGTCGAGGTCCGTCCGGGCCGCGCCTCCACCCTGGCGCTGCGCTGGCTCGTCGGTTACTCCCGCGCCCGTCGCGAGAAGACCATGACCGAGCGCCTCATGAACGAGCTCCTGGACGCCTCCAACGGTCTCGGCGCTTCGGTCAAGAAGCGTGAGGACACGCACAAGATGGCCGAGTCCAACAAGGCCTTCGCGCACTACCGCTGGTAGTCGCTACCCACATCGAGACCGAGAGAAGACTGAGCCATATGGCCACCACTTCGCTTGACCTGGCCAAGGTCCGCAACATCGGGATCATGGCCCACATCGACGCGGGCAAGACGACCACCACCGAGCGGATCCTGTTCTACACCGGTGTCTCGTACAAGATCGGTGAAGTCCACGACGGCGCTGCCACGATGGACTGGATGGAGCAGGAGCAGGAGCGCGGCATCACGATCACGTCTGCCGCGACGACCTGCCACTGGCCGCTGAACGACGTCGACCACACGATCAACATCATCGACACGCCGGGCCACGTCGACTTCACCGTCGAGGTGGAGCGTTCGCTGCGCGTCCTCGACGGTGCCGTGACGGTGTTCGACGGCGTCGCCGGTGTTGAGCCGCAGTCCGAGACCGTTTGGCGTCAGGCGGACCGCTACGGCGTGCCGCGCATCTGCTTCGTCAACAAGCTCGACCGCACCGGCGCCGAGTTCCACCGCTGCGTCGACATGATCGTCGACCGCCTCGGTGCGGTGCCGCTGGTCATGCAGCTCCCGATCGGTGCCGAAGCCGACTTCAAGGGCGTGGTCGACCTCGTCCAGATGAAGGCTCTGGTCTGGTCCGCCGAGGCCGCCAAGGGCGAGATGTACGACGTCGTCGACATCCCGGCCACGCACACCGAGGCCGCCGAGGAATGGCGCGGCAAGCTCCTCGAGGGTGTCGCCGAGCACGACGACGCCATGATGGAGCTCTTCCTCGAGGGCCAGGAGCCCACCGAGGAGCAGCTGATGGCGGCCATCCGCCGCATCACGCTGGCCTCGCGTGGCAGCGCCGACTCCGTCACCGTCACCCCGGTGTTCTGTGGCACCGCGTTCAAGAACAAGGGCGTCCAGCCCCTGCTCGACGCGGTCGTGCGCTACCTGCCGTCGCCGCTCGACATCGAGGCTGTTGAGGGCCACGCCGTCAACAACCCCGACGAGGTCGTGAAGCGCAAGCCTTCCGACGACGAGCCGTTCGCCGGTCTTGCCTTCAAGATCATGAGCGACCCGCACCTCGGCAAGCTCACCTTCGTCCGGGTTTACTCGGGCCGCATGGAGACCGGCACCCAGGTGCAGAACTCCGTGAAGGGCAAGAAGGAGCGCATCGGCAAGATCTACCGCATGCACGCGAACAAGCGTGAGGAGATCGAGTCGGTGGGTGCCGGTGACATCGTCGCCGTCATGGGTCTGAAGCAGACCACCACCGGTGAGACCCTCTGTGACGCGGGCAAGCCGGTCATCCTCGAGTCCATGGACTTCCCGGCCCCGGTGATCCAGGTCGCCATCGAGCCGAAGTCCAAGGGCGACCAGGAGAAGCTGGGTGTCGCCATCCAGCGTCTCGCCGAGGAGGACCCGTCCTTCCAGGTCCACACGGACGAGGAGACGGGCCAGACCATCATCGCGGGTATGGGCGAGCTGCACCTCGACGTGCTGGTCGACCGTATGCGCCGTGAGTTCCGCGTCGAGGCGAACGTCGGTAAGCCGCAGGTCGCGTACCGCGAGACGATCCGCAAGGCCGTCGAGCGTATCGACTACACGCACAAGAAGCAGACTGGTGGTTCCGGCCAGTTCGCGAAGGTGCAGATGGCCATCGAGCCCCTCGAGGGCGACGGCTACGAGTTCGAGAACAAGGTCACCGGTGGCCGTATCCCGCGGGAGTACATCCCGTCCGTGGACGCGGGTTGCCAGGAGGCCATGGAGTTCGGCGTGCTGGCCGGCTACCCGCTGACCGGTGTCAAGGTGACGCTGCTCGACGGTGCCTACCACGACGTCGACTCGTCCGAACTCGCCTTCAAGATCGCCGGTTCCATGGCGTTCAAGGAGGGTGCTCGCAAGGCGTCCCCGGCTCTTCTCGAGCCGATGATGTCGGTCGAGGTCACCACCCCCGAGGACTACATGGGTGACGTCATCGGTGACATCAACTCCCGCCGTGGCCAGATCCAGGCCATGGAGGACCGTCACGGCGCCAAGCTCGTCAAGGGCCTGGTTCCGCTGTCGGAGATGTTCGGCTACGTCGGAGACCTCCGCAGCAAGACCTCGGGTCGCGCAAGCTACTCGATGCAGTTCGACTCCTACGCCGAGGTTCCGCGGAACGTCGCCGAGGAGATCATCGCGAAGGCCAAGGGCGAGTAACTCCGCGTCTTCGCACGCGAAGCTCACGCTTTAGGCTTTACACCGACTGTCGGGGCATACCGCAGCAATCCGAAGGAATGCGGCGGATGCCCCGGCGGACGGCACCCCAGCAAAGATCACCTGGCGCCGTTGAAGTAAGGCGTACAGAACCACTCCGTAGGAGGAACAGTGGCGAAGGCGAAGTTCGAGCGGACTAAGCCGCACGTCAACATCGGCACCATCGGTCACGTCGACCACGGTAAGACGACTCTTACCGCGGCGATCACCAAGGTGCTGCACGACGCGTACCCGGACCTGAACCCCTTCACGCCGTTCGACGAGATCGACAAGGCGCCGGAAGAGCGTCAGCGCGGTATCACGATCTCGATCGCTCACGTTGAGTACCAGACCGAGTCGCGTCACTACGCCCACGTCGACTGCCCGGGTCACGCGGACTACATCAAGAACATGATCACCGGTGCCGCCCAGATGGACGGCGCGATCCTCGTGGTCGCCGCGACCGACGGTCCGATGCCGCAGACCAAGGAGCACGTGCTCCTGGCCCGCCAGTCCGGCGTTCCGTACATCGTTGTCGCCCTGAACAAGGCCGACATGGTGGACGACGAGGAGATCATGGAGCTCGTCGAGCTCGAGGTCCGTGAGCTCCTCTCCGAGTACGAGTTCGACGGCGACAACTGCCCCGTCGTCCAGGTCTCGGCTCTCAAGGCGCTCGAGGGCGACAAGGAGTGGGGCGAGAAGCTCCTCGGCCTCATGAAGGCCGTGGACGAGAACATCCCGCAGCCCGAGCGTGACGTCGACAAGCCGTTCCTGATGCCGATCGAGGACGTCTTCACGATCACCGGTCGTGGCACCGTCGTCACCGGTCGTATCGAGCGCGGTGTCCTCAAGGTCAACGAGACCGTCGACATCATCGGCATCAAGACCGAGAAGACCACCACCACGGTCACCGGTATCGAGATGTTCCGCAAGCTGCTCGACGAGGGCCAGGCCGGTGAGAACGTCGGTCTGCTCCTCCGTGGCATCAAGCGCGAGGACGTCGAGCGCGGCCAGTGCATCATCAAGCCCGGTACGGTCACGCCGCACACCGAGTTCGAGGCCACGGCGTACATCCTGTCGAAGGACGAGGGTGGCCGTCACACCCCGTTCTTCAACAACTACCGTCCGCAGTTCTACTTCCGTACGACTGACGTGACCGGTGTTGTGACCCTCAAGGAGGGCACGGAGATGGTCATGCCCGGCGACAACGCCGAGATGACCGTCAACCTGATCCAGCCTGTCGCGATGGAGGAGGGCCTGCGCTTCACCATCCGTGAGGGTGGCCGCACCGTCGGCGCCGGCCAGGTCGTCAAGATCAACAAGTAACAACCCGGCCTCCGGGCCGATTGTTGCCGAAGGATCTGGGCGGGCCCCGCACATCATTTCGATGTGCGGGGCCCGTCTTTTTTGCATCCGGGCCCGGTCCGGGCTTTGTGTCCCGCCCCGGCGCTCTGGCAGGGTGTCGCCGACGTACGCCGGGGATCCGCGACGGGATTGGACGGACGCCTTGACCATCCGGAGCGAGGACGACGAGCTGTGGATCCGGCGTTTCCGTCCCTCGCCGGACCGCGCCGTCCCTCTCGTGTGCTTCCCGCACGCGGGCGGGTCGGCGAGTGCGTACGTCGCCTTCGCGGAGGCACTCGCCCCGTCGGTCGAGGTGCTGGCCGTGCAGTACCCCGGCCGGCAGGACCGCCGCTGGGAGCCGCCGGGCCGCACCGTCGCCGAGCTGGCGGACGGGGTGGCGGACGCGCTCGCGGACCGGCCCGGCCGGCCGCTGGCGCTGTTCGGGCACAGCATGGGGGGTGCGATCGCGTTCGAGGTGGCGCGCCGGCTGGAGGCGCGCGGCCGCGCCCCCGTCGCGCTCTTCGTCTCCGGCCGACGGGCCCCCTCCCGGCACCGCGAGGCCCTCGAAGCCCGGCCCGCGGGCGAGGAGGCCGGGCCGCCCACGGACGAGGAGATCGTGGCGGAGCTGAGGAGGCTCGGCGGCACGGACGCGGCCGTCCTGGCGGACGCCGTGCTCATGCGGATGCTGCTGCCCGTGGTGCGGGCCGATTACCGGGTCGCGGGTTCCTACCGGGGCGAGCCCGGTGCGGCCGTCGGCTGCCCGCTGACCGTGCTGGTCGGCGACCGCGACCCGGAGACCACGATCGAGGAGGCCGGGGCCTGGAGGGCGCACGCCACCGGTGCGTTCGGGATGCGGGTCTGCCCGGGTGGGCACTTCTTCATCGAGTCGAACCGGTCCGAGGTCATCGGCGTGATCGCGGCGGCGCTCCTGCCGGTCGGCGGCGTCTGACGTCGCCCCTTTCCTATACATCCCAACGAGCGACACGGCCTCGCGGCGCCGCCCCCGAACGGGCGTGATGACGCCTTCCTCCGGGGCCGGACAGGCCTGCGGGCGCCGGAATCGGGGGATTCGCCGGGCGCGTTCTCTGGTCGAATGCAACCGGGGAGGCTCGGCGTGTCGTGCGTCCCCACGAACGCGGTGAACAGGATTTCAAGGGGGAAATCGTGGGTTCCAGGAGCATGCGCCCCGCGTCGGCGCGATCGGCGGCGGGCGGGATATCCAAGGGCCGGCTCTGCGGCGAACTGTCCTTGGTGCAGGGGGAGTTACTCGGCGAGGATGCCCGGCGGCCGGACGCCGCGTCGCACCCCGCCGAGTTCACGTACACCGCCACCTGGCGGCCCGCACCCCTGACGCCCACGGGAGACGATGCCCCGGCGGGCCCGGTGCTGATCCTGTACACCCCCGCCGGGCGCCCCCTGGCCGACGCGCTCGCCGTGCGGCACATTGCCGACGGCGTCGTCCACGTCGAACTCGGGACAGTCACCCGGCAGTCGGCCCCCGGCCGCTGGGAGCTCGACGCCACCGCCCCCGACGCACCGGCCGCCCTGCGCGACACGCTCCCGAGGCCGCGCACCGTCTACTTCCTCGGCGGGCTGCGCGCCGCCGCCGAGGACGGCCCGGCGGAGCTGGACCGGGCCGAGGAGAGCGGCGTGCGGGCACTGTTCCGCTGCGCACAGCAGCTCGTGATCCCGGCGGCCGCCACACGGCCGACCGACTGGAGGATCGTCACCAACGACGCCTGGCCGGTCGCGGGCGGCCGGGTCGTGAACCCGTACGCGGCGGCCCTGGCCGGCATGGCCCGGGTGCTGGAGAACGAGCACCGGCACTGGAGCGTCCCCGTCGTCGATCTCGGCCTCGCCGGCCACCTCCCCGGGCCTGCTGGTTCCCGCCGGCACGAACTCGCCGCCCTCGTCATCGCCGAACCGGCCGAACGCGGCGCCCGCGTCGCCCACCGCGACGGCGTCCGCTACCGGCAGGCGCTGCGCCCGGTCACCCTTCCGCCCGCCGACGCCACCGTGATCCGCACCGGTGGCACGTACGCCGTCGTCGGCGGCGCGGGCGGCATCGGCCTGGAGATGGCCCGCTTCCTGGCTCGCGACCACGGCGCGCGGGTGGCCCTGATCGGCCGCTCCCCGCTGGACGAGGACCGGCGCCGCCGGATCGCCGACGCCGACCCCGACGGCTCCCGGCTGCTGTACGTACGGGCCGACGCCTCGGACGAAGACGGCCTGCGGGCCGGGCTCGCCCGCGTCCATGAGCGGTTCGGGCCCGTGCACGGCGTCTTCCACTCGGCGCTGGACCACACCGCCGCCCTGGTCCGCCACCTCGACGACAGCGCGCTGCGCGCCGGGCTCGCCGCGAAGAGCGGGGTCAGCGTCGCGCTCGCCGCCGCCTTCCGCGCCGAACCGCTGGACTTCCTGCTGTTCTTCTCCTCCGCGCAGTCCTTCCTCGGCGACCCCGGACTCGCCGGTTACGCCGCCGGATCGACGTTCCAGGACGCCTACGCGCACGCCCTGGACCAGCGGCTGCCGTTCCCCGTCCGCAGCATCGACTGGGGCTACTGGGGCACGGTCGGCGCCGTCTCCGGTGAGGGCCATCGCGAGTGGCTGACCCGGCAGGGCTTCCGTTCCATCTCGCCGCGCGAAGGCTGGGACACCGTCCTGCGCACCCTGGCCGGACCGGAGACGCAGGTGCTCGCCCTGCCCGCCGAGGACGTCCTCCTGAAGCGGCTGGGTCTGGGTGGCGGACAGCCGGCCGCGTACGCGCAGCCGTCGGCGCCCGTGGCGGTGCCGGCCACGGCACGCATCCGGTGACGGCCTTCGCGGACGGCCTTCGCCGGAGGTCCCGGGCGGTCGTGTCTTGAGCGACACCCTGGACGCCCTGGACGGGCTGAAGTGCACCGTGCTGATCCGCCACACCGACCCGGTGATGCGGGACCACACGGTGCACGGCACGAGCGTCCTGCCCGGGGTGACGTTCCTCGATCTGATCCACCGGATCCTGCGCGCCCGGGGCGTGGACACCGAGACCGCCGAACTGCGGCGGGTGCTGTTCCGGCGGGCCGTGGTGGCGAGCGAGGAGTTCGACACCGGGCTGGAGTTCACCTTCACCGCCGACGTGGGCCGCCACCGGATCGTCGTACACGGGGTGCCGCTGCCGCGCGCCGGTGGCCGGGGCGAGGCCGCCACCGTGCTGGAGGCCGAGCTGTACGCGGGCGAGCCCTTCCCCCGGCACACCGTGGACCTCGCAGCGCTGCGCGCCCGCGCCACGCACACGGTCGACATGGCGGAGCCGTACCGGGTGGCGCGCGGCGCCGGGCTCGTGCACGGCCCGTTCATGCGGGGGCTCGGCACACTGCATGTCGCCGGGGACGAACTGCTCGCGGAGCTGTCGGTCGGCCCGTCCGCCCGGGAGTACCTCGGCCACTTTCCTCTGCACCCGGCCTGCCTGGACGCTGCCGCGATCCTGCCCGCGTGGTTCGCCGACCGGCCCGACCGGCGTGGGTTCGGGGAGGCGGCTGCGGAGGCGCGTGGGCCGTACGTCCCGGTCCGCATCGAGTCCTTCCGCGCCCGTGGGCCCGTCGGTGCGGACAGCCGCGTGCGGGTGCGGCTGCCTTTCCGCGGCCTGGACTCCTGTGTCCTGGACCCCTGTGACCTGGACTTTTATGACGCGGACGGGGTGCGGCAGATGTGGCTGCACGGGCTCACGTCGCAGCGGGTCCACTCCGTGGGGGTGGTGAGGGGACGCGCGGACGCGCTCGACGCTCGGCTGACGGGCGTCCTGCGGGAGCTGCTCGGCGTGGGCGCCGCAGGGGTGACCGCGACCGACACGTTCGCCGAACTGGGCATGGACTACCCGGCCATGGCGGCGTTCGCGCGGCGGGCGGCGGCGGAGCTGGGGGCCGAGCCGTCCCCCTCCTTCCTCGGCTTCTTCCTCGACGGCGGGGCGACGGCGTCCTCGGTGGCCGCCCGGTTGCCCGGGGCGGGGACCGTCACGAGGGCCGTCGGCGCCGGCCCTCCGACGGGGGTGCCCGTCGCGGACCACCCTCTGCTCGGGACGGCCGTCGAACTGCCCGAAGGGCACCTCTTCACGGCGCGGCTGTCCTTGGCGGACCACCCGTGGCTCGCCGATCACGTGATCGGCGGTTCGGTGCTGCTGCCCGGTACCGCCTTCGTGGACCTCGCCTCGCACATCGCTCACCGCATGGGTGTGCCCGTGGTCGAGGAGCTGACCCTGTCCGCCCCCCTCGCCCTGCCCGGACCGCACGCGGCCGTCACCTTGCGCGTCTCGGCGGACGCCGCCGACGCCACGGGCCGACGGGGTTTCGCCGTCCACTCGCGGCCGGAGGACGCCCGGGAGGGTGCGCCGTGGACGCGGCACGCGACCGGCGTGCTGGCCGCCGCCGGACCGTCTTCCACCGGCCGCGCGACCTGGCCGCCGCCCGCCGGTGCCCGGACCGTGCCGGTCGCGGGGACGTACGAGCGGCTGGCCCGGGCGGGGCTCGGCTACGGCCCGTTGTTCCAGGGCTTGAGGGCGGTGTGGCGCCAGGGCCGGGACGTGTACGCCGAGGTCGCCCTGCCCGGTCCTGCCGACGCGGGCGGGGGCGGGGGCTTCGGGGTGCACCCGGCGCTGCTGGACGCCGCGCTGCACGCGATCGCCTTCGGGGATTTCCTCACGACGCCCGGCACGCCGTACGTGCCGTTCGCGTGGAGCGGGGTTCGGCTGCGCGCGGCTCCCGGTGTCGTGGGGCTGCGGGTACGGGTGTCACCGGCGGGGACCGACGCCGTGACCCTGGAGACGACGGACGTCACGGGCGCGCCGGTGGTCACCGTCGAGTCCCTGGCCCTGCGCCCGCTGTCCACGGGTGCGGGTGACGGCTCGTTCTTCCAGGTCGACTGGGTGGAGCTGTCCGCCGCTGCCGCCGGTACGGCCGTGCGGCGCTGCGCGGTCCTCGGCGATTCCCCGGCGCTCTCCGCCGCGCTGTCGGCGGCGGGCGTGCGCGTCGTGTCCGCCCCCGACCCGGCCGCGCTCGCGGCCTCGGGGACGGTCCCGGAGCTGGTCTTCGCCCCGTGCGCCGCGACGACGACGCCCGGCGGGGAGGCGGCGCGGTGGGCGCTGGCGCTCGCCCGGGCGTGGTCGGCCGACGCCCGCTTCGCGGGGTCCCGGCTGGTGTTCCTGACCCGGGGCGCGATGGCGGTCGCCACGGGGGACCGGGTGGACGACCCGTGGCACGCGGCGGTCTGGGGCCTGCTGCGCTCGGCCCAGTCGGAACACCCGCACGGCTTCGCTGTCGCGGACGTGGAGGGCGACATGACCACGGCCACCGCCCGCGCCCTGCTCTCCGCCCTCACGACGGACGAGCCCCAACTGGCCGTGCGCGCGGGCGTCGTCCACGCGCCACGGCTGGCCCGTTGGGCTCCGGACGGGACGGCGGCGGGGGAGCGGGGCGTCGCGGACGGCGCCTGGCGCGCCGGGGCGGGAGCGGGGGTCATCGGGCCCGGCCCGGAGGGCGTGTCGTCCGTCGTGGACAGGGCCCTCGCGCCGGGCGCCGAGGGGAGTGGCCGCGCGCTGCCGGGCCGGTCGTACGGGACCGCGCCGACGGCAGGGCGCACGGCTGGCAGCGCCGTGCCACCGGCTGCGGGTGGCTCCGGGACTACTTCGGCGGGTGTGTCGTGGGCCGGGCATGGGGCGTTCGCATCCGACGCGCCGGGCACGGCGGGCAGCCCGGTCGCCGCACAGGCTGCGGGTGGCCCCTCAGCCACCCCGGCGGGTGTGTCGTCGGCCGGGCATGGTGCCCTCGCGCCCGGTGCGTCGGTCGGCGTCGGCAGGGCCGTGCCACCGGCGGCGGGTGGCTTCACCGGTGGTTCGCGTACCGACACGGTGGACGTGGACGCCCACGGGAATCGCCGCGCGCTGCCGAGCGCGCCGGGCCCGGCCGGGCCCGGCGCGGCAGACGCGAAGCCAGCGAGGCCGGGGCCGGGCCCCGTCGCCGCGTTCACCCCCGGCGGGGCGAAGGCTCCGAACACCGGCTGGGCCGGGGCCGGCACCGTCGTGGTCACCGGTGCGTCCGGCGCGCTCGGCAGGCTCGTCGCCCGGCACCTGGTGGTCGAACACGGCGTGCGGGGCCTGCTGCTGCTCAGTCGTCGCGGGGCGCGGGCGCCCGGTGCCGAGAGGTTCGAAGCCGAGTTGGCCGGGTTCGGTGCGCACGTCACCACCGTGGCGTGCGACGTCGCCGACCGGGAGGCGCTGGCCGGTGCGCTCGCCCGGGTTCCGGCGGAGCGCCCGTTGAGCGCCGTCGTGCACGCCGCCGGTGTGCTCGACGACGGTGTGCTGGGCGAGCTGACCCCCGCCCGTCTGGACGCCGTGCTGCGGCCGAAGGCAGACGCGGCGTGGCACCTGCACGAGCTGACCCGCCATCTGGACCTGTCCGCCTTCGTGCTGTTCTCCTCCGTCGCGGGCGTCGTCGGTGGTCCGGGGCAGGCCAACTACGCCGCCGCCAACGCCTTCCTGGACGCGCTGGCCCACCACCGCCGCGCCCGGGGCCTGGCCGGGCTCTCGCTGTCCTGGGGGCTGTGGGAGAGCGCCGACGGCACGGCCGACGGCACGGCAGGCGGCACGGCGGCCGGCATGGGCGGCACGCTCGACGGAGCCGGCCGCCGTCGGCTCGGCCGTACGGGCGTCACCGCGCTCGCCGCCCGCGAGGGCCTGCGGCTGCTCGACGCGGCGGCCGCGTCCGGACGGGCGCACCTCGTGCCGGTCGCCCTCGACCCCTCCGCAGGCACGGGCCCCGTGCCGCCACTGCTGCGCGGCCTGGTCCGGGAGCCCGCCCCCGCCCCGCTCGCGGCCCTGCCCGCGTCCGGGCTCCGCGAGACGTTGGCGCAGTGCGTGCGCGAACAGGCCGCGGGCGTGCTCGGCCACGCGGACGCCGGTGCGATCGCGTCGGACCGGCCGTTCGCCGAGCTGGGCTTCGACTCGCTCAGCTCGGTGGAGTTCCGCAACCGGCTGGAACGCGCACTGGGCGCCGGCTGCCCGCGTCTCCCGGCCACGCTGACCTTCGACCACCCCACCCCCGACGCGCTGGTGGAGTACCTGTGCGGCGAGTTCGGCAGCAGGACAACCGCGCCGGACGTCACCGCCGGGCCCAGCCAGGAGCCCATCGCCATCGTCGGCATGGCCTGCCACTACCCCGGGGGCGTCCGCACGCCCGACGACCTCTGGCGGCTCGTCGCCACCGGCGCCGACGCCGTCACCGGCTTCCCCGAGGACCGGGGCTGGGACATCGGCGACGAGGGCACCACCCGCGAAGGCGGGTTCCTGCACGACGCGGCCGGGTTCGACGCCGGGTTCTTCGCCATGTCGCCGCGCGAGGCCCGCGTCACCGACCCGCAGCAGCGGCTCTTCCTCGAAACCGCCTGGGAGGCCGTCGAACGCGCGGGCATCGACCCGCACACCCTGCGCGGCACCCGCACCGGCGTCTACGCGGGCGTGATGTACCACGACTACCCCGGCGCCGACGCGGCCGGCAGCGTCGTCTCCGGCCGGGTCTCGTACGCCCTGGGCCTCACGGGCCCGGCCCTCACCGTGGACACGGCGTGCTCGTCGTCGCTGGTGGCGCTGCACCTGGCCGTGCACGCGCTGCGCCGCGGCGAGTGCGCGCTCGCGCTGGCCGGCGGGGTCACGGTCATGGCGACCCCGGGCACGTTCGTGGAGTTCGGCAGGCAGCGCGGGCTGGCGGCGGACGGGCGCTGCAAGTCCTTCGCGGCCGCGGCCGACGGCACGGGCTGGGCCGAGGGGGTCGGGGTGCTCCTCGTCGAGCGGCTCTCCGACGCGCGCCGCAACGGCCACCGGGTCCTCGCGGTCGTCCGCGGCAGCGCGGTCAACCAGGACGGTGCCAGCAACGGTCTGACCGCGCCCAGCGGCCCGTCCCAGCAGCGTGTCATCCGCGACGCGCTGGCCGACGCGGGCCTGTCGGCCGACCGGGTCGACGCCGTCGAGGCGCACGGCACCGGCACCCGGCTCGGTGACCCGATCGAGGCACAGGCCCTGCTGGCGACCTACGGACGAGGCCGGGCGCCGGGGCGGCCGTTGTGGCTCGGGTCCGTCAAGTCGAACCTCGGTCACAGCCAGGCGGCCGCCGGTGTCGCGGGCGTCGTCAAGACGGTGATGGCCCTGCGCAACGGGCTGCTGCCGCGCACCCTGCACGTCGACGAGCCCACCCCGCACGTCGACTGGTCGGCGGGCGACGTGCGGCTGCTGACGGGACCCGTGCCGTGGCCGGGCACGGCCGGCGAGGTGCGCCGGGCCGCCGTCTCGGCGTTCGGGCTGAGCGGCACGAACGCCCACGTGATCATCGAGGAGGCGGAGGCGGAGGAAACGGAGGAGGAGCCGGAGGGCATCCCGCGCGGACCCCTGCCCTGGCTGCTCTCCGCCCGCACCCGGGAGGCCCTCCGCGACCAGGCCGCCCGGCTGCGTGCCTGGGCCCGGGACCGTCCCGCGCTGCGCCCGCTCGATGTGGCGTACGCGCTGGCGACGACCCGTTCCGTCTTCGAGCACCGGGCGGTGGTGCTGGGGGCCGGCCGCGCGGAACTGCTGGCCGGGCTGGACGCGTTGGCGGACGGCGCGGCGGGCACCGGGGCCGTCATCGGTACGGCCGTGCCGGACACCCCCCTGACCGCGCTCGCACGGGCGTACGTCGGAGGCGGCCCGGTCCCGGACCGGGCCGCCGCCTTCGCCGGTACGGGCGCGCGGACCGTGGAGCTGCCCACGTACGCCTTCCAGCGCGAGCGGTACTGGGCCACACCCCCGGCCCCCGGCACCGGCGCCGCCCACCTCGGGCTGCGCGCCACCGCCCACCCCCTGCTGGGCGCGGCCGTCACGCTCGCCGACACCGAGGGGCTGCTGTTGACCGGCAGCGTCTCGCCGCGCACCCACCCCTGGCTCGCCGACCACACCGTGGACGGCACCGTGCTGCTGCCCGGCACGGCCTTCGTCGAACTGGCCCTCCGGGCCGGGGGCGAGGCGGGCTGCGACGTCCTGGAGGAACTGACGCTCCAGACGCCGCTGGCCCTCCCCACCGGCGGGGTGCGGCTCCAGGTGACGGTCGGCGGACCCGACGCGGACGGCCGCCGTCCGCTGGCCGTGCACTCCCAGGCGGCGGACGCGGACGATCCGGGCTCCTGGGTGCGGCACGCCACCGGAGTGCTGGCCGCCGGCGCCCCGACGGCCCCGCCCGCGGTGGGGGAGTGGCCGCCGCGGGGCGCCGAGGAACTGCGGCCCGAGGACGTCTACGCCGCCATGTCCGCGGCCGGGCTGGAGTACGGACCGGCGTTCCGCGGCGTACGGGCCGTGTGGCGGCAGGGCGCCGACCTGCTCGCGGAGGTCGCCCTGCCGTCCGGCACGTCCGGTTTCTCCGGCACGGAACCGGACGCGACCGCGTACCGCCTGCACCCGGCTCTGCTCGACGCCGCGCTGCACCCGTTGGCCCTGGGCCTGCCCGGAACGGGCGACGAGCCCGGGGGACGGCCCCGGCTGCCCTTCGCCTGGCGCGGCATCGCCCTGCACGCCTCGGGCGCGGGCACCCTGCGGGTCCGGCTGACGGCCGGGGCGGGTGGGGCGGGCGGGGTGCGCCTGTACGTCCACGACGCGGCCGGCGGCCCGGTGGCGACGGTGGACTCCCTCGTCGTACGCCCCCTACCGGAAGGAGCCCTCACCGCGGGTGCCGCCGGGGCGCGGGAGACTCCACTCTTCCGTGTCGAGTGGACGCCCCTCCCGGTCCCGCTTCCGGCGGAACCGGTGGCGCGGAGCGTGCCGTGGGCGGTCCTCGGTCCGGACGGCCCGGCGCTGACCGAGGCGTTGGAAGCGGGCGGTGTACGGGCACGGGCCTACGAGGGCCTCGCCGCACTGACCGCCGAGCCGCCACCCGGGCCGGTGCTCGTCCCCTTCTTCCCCCGCCCCGACGCGGACCTCGCGGCGACCGCCCGCACGGCGGTGCGCCGGGCCCTGTCCCTGGCCCAGGGCTGGCTGGCCGACGACCGCTACGCGCGGTCGCGGCTCGTGCTCGTCACCCGGGGCGCGTCGGGCGCCGAACCGCCCGGCGACCCGTCGCACGCGGCCCTCTGGGGCCTGATCCGCTCCGCCCAGTCCGAACACCCCGACCGCTTCGTCCTCCTGGACCTCCCGGCTTCGACCGCCCCCTCGGACGTCCCCTTGGCCGGTCTCCCGGCGGCCCTGGCATCGGGGGAGCCGCAACTCGCCCTGACGGCCGATGGCGTGCCGCGGGTACCGCGCCTGGTGCGGGTGAGTGCCGAGCCTTCCGGCAGGGGCGCCGTCGGCCAAGGCGCGGGCACCCCCCACCCACCGGGCCCGCGGCCCGCGCGCGCCACCTGGGACCCCACCGGCACCGTGCTGATCACCGGCGCCACCGGCACCCTCGGCGGGCTCGTCGCCCGGCATCTCGTCCGTACGCACGGCGTGCGGCACCTTCTCCTGGCCGGGCGCCGGGGGGCGGGCGCGCCCGGGGTGGCGGAGCTGGCCGACGAGCTGACCCGGCTCGGCGCGGACGTGGCGGTCGTCGCCTGCGACGTCGCCGACCGGGCCGCGCTGCGGGAGCTTCTCGCGGGGGTGCCCGAGGCGCACCCGCTGACCGGGGTCGTGCACGCCGCCGGGGTCCTCGACGACGGCGTGTTCGCCGCGCTCACCCCCGACCGGCTCGACCGCGTCCTGCGGCCCAAGGCCGACGCCGCCGCGCACCTGCACGAGCTGACGTGCGAACTCGGCATCGAGCTGTCCGCCTTCGTGCTGTTCTCCTCCGCCTCCGGCGTGCTGGGCGGGCCCGCCCAGGCCGGTTACGCCGCCGCGAACGCCTTCCTCGACACCCTGGCCCGGCACCGCCACGCGCGGGGGCTCGCCGCCTCCGCCCTCGCCTGGGGGCTGTGGGAGGAGCGCAGCGACATGACCGGTGCCCTGGGCGCCGCCGCCCGCGACCGGATGGCCCGTACCGGGTTCCTGCCGCTGGCCACCGAGGACGGGCTCGCGCTGTTCGATACTGCCCAGGCGGCCGACGACGCCGCGCTCGTGCCCGTACGGCTGGACGTGCGCGCCCTCCGTGCCCTCGCCGCGCACGACGTGCCGCCCCTGCTGCGCGGGCTGGTCGAGCCGCCCGCCCGGGCCGACGGTCCCGGATGGGCGGACCGGCTGGCCGCACTGTCCGGCAGTGCGCGCGAACAGGCGGCGCTGGACCTCGTCCGCGACCGTACGGCCACGGTCCTCGGCTTCGCCTCGCCCGACGCGGTCGAGACCGCACGCACCTTCCAGGAACTGGGCGTCGGCTCGCTCAACTCCCTGGAGCTGCGCAACCGCCTCGCCGCCGACACCGGCCTGCGGCTGCCCGCGACGCTGGTCCTCGACCACCCGACACCCCGGGAACTGGGCCGCCACCTGCTCTCCCTGCTCCCCGAACCGGACCGGCCCCCGGCTCCTGCCGCCACCTCCACCCACTCGCAGGACCCCGTCGCGATCGTGGCGGTGGCGACGGCCGACAGGCCCGACTTCGACCCGGACTTCTTCGCGGGTCCGGCCGCCGGACGGCTGGCGGAGACCGTCTGGGAGGCGTTCGAGTCCGCCGGCATCCTCCCGGCACACTGGTCGGAGGCGAGCGGCCGCGTGGGCGTCTTCGTCGGCCGCACCCACCGTGCTCCCGGCCCCCACGCGGGCCGGGTCTCCGCCGCCTACGGCTTCCAGGGCCCGGCGGTCACCCTCGACACGACGGACACAGCCGCCCTGATGGTGCCGCATCTGGCGGTCCAGTCCCTGCGCCGCCACGAGAGCGGGCTCGCCCTGGCGGCCGAGGTGACCGACGCGGGCTGCGCGGTGCTCGTCCTGCGACGTCTCTCCGATGCCCACCGTCACGGCCACCCCGTCCTGGCCCTCGTGACGGACAGCGCGGCCGGCTGGGGCCCGACAGCCGAAGCGGTCCCGCCCGGTGGCCCCGGCCTGGCCGGGCTGATCGCGTCGGTCCGAGCCGTGCGGCAGGGCACGCCCACACTGCGCGTCTCCGCGTTCGGCGCGGACGGAACCCACGCCCACGTGGTCCTCGACGGGGCCCCGGCCGATACCGCCCCCGCCACCCCCACCCCCGGCGGGCGCCCCGGGACGGCGGTGACCGTCTGCGTGGTGTCGGCGAAGTCGCCCGACGCGCTGCGGGCCCAGGCCCGCCGCCTCCGGGCGCACCTGAGGGAACGCCCCGGCCTCGCCCCGGCGACGGTCGCCCACGCCCTGGCCACCACCCGCACGGCCTTCGCCCACCGCGCCGCCCTCGTCACCGAGAGCCGCGCGGAACTCCTCGACGCGCTCACGGCCCTGGCCGACGGCAAGGACGCCGACGGCAAGGACAGCGCGGCCCTTTTGCGTGGGGAGACCGGCCCCACCCCGCCGACCCCGCTGACCATGCGCTTCGCCGCGCACGACGGCCGCAGGCCGGTGTTCGGGCGGGGCCTCTACCGCGCGTTCGGCCCGTACGCCGAGGCGTTCGACGCGACGGTCGAGCTGCTGGACGCCTCCCTCGGCCGCCCGATGCGGGACGTCGTCTGGTACGAGCCGGTGCTGCTGGAAAAGCCCGAGTACGGTCACCCGGCGCTCTTCGCCGTCCAGGTCGCGACGTTCCGGCTGCTGGAGCACCTGGGCCTGCGCCCGGACCGGCTCACCGGCACCGCGGTCGGCGCCGTGGCCGCCGCCCATGCCGCGGGCGTGCTCGATCTGCCCGACGCGGCCGCGCTGGCCGTGGCACACGGACGGCTGGTGGCCGGTACGCCGCGGGAGGAGTTCGAGCGGGTGGCCGGGCGCCTGACCTGCCGGCCGCCGACGGTCCCCCTGCTGTCCGACACGGGCCGGGCCGTCACCGACGAGGAGCCGGCCTCGCCCGCGTACTGGCTCCGCCGAACCGGCGAGACCGCCCCGCCCGCGTCCGACGTGCTGCAACTCGGCCCGTACGGCCCGCACTTCGGCCCGA
Organism: Streptomyces syringium; assembly: GCF_017876625.1. Classification (NCBI taxonomy): domain Bacteria; kingdom Bacillati; phylum Actinomycetota; class Actinomycetes; order Kitasatosporales; family Streptomycetaceae; genus Streptomyces; species Streptomyces syringium. The sequence goes on along the minus strand of NZ_JAGIOH010000001.1, from coordinate 3,428,339 downwards.
ACGGGCCCGTGGACGCCGCGTCCCAGACCCGCGCGCTCGCCGAGACCCTCGGCCGGGCGTACGTGCGGGGGCTGGCGCTGGACTGGGACGCGCTGTACGGGGGCGGCGGCCGGGGCGTGCGCCCCGGGCGGTACCTCGGCCTGCCGACGTACGCCTTCCGGCGAAGGCCCCGCGGCGGCTAGCGCGCGAACAGCGCGGGCAGCACCGCCGCCTGGTAGGGCGTCAGCTCGGGCCGGCGGGCGCGGGCGGGGTCCGGGCGTCCCAGGGTGCGCAGCGTGTCACGGGAGGCGCGCAGCGCGTCGAGTTCCGCGTTGCGGCGCATGGAGGGCAGGGCCAGGCCCCGGTGGCCGGCGTGCTCCAGGCACTGCCGGACCGGCTCGGTCAGCACGGGGTGCGCGCTGATCTCCAGGAAGACGCCGTGCCCGGCGCAGCTCAGCTGCCGGACCGCCGGGGCGAACCGTACCGGCTCGCGCAGGTTGTCGATCCAGTACGAGGCCGTCAGCTCCGGGCCCTCGATCCTGCGGAGGGTCACCGTGGAGTACAGGGGGACGGCCGCCCGGCGGGGCCGTACGCCGGACAGCGCCGTGCGCAGGTCGTCGCGCAGCTCGTCGACGCAGGGGCTGTGGGAGGGCGCGGTGTCCGGGATCCGCCGGGCGTGCACATCGGTGCCCGCCAGCCGGGCGAGGACCGCGTCGAGGGAGTCGTGGTCGCCGGACAGGACCGTCGTCGTCGGGCTGCCGTACCCGGCGACGACGGCCTTCCCGCCGGTGTCCGCGATCAGTGCCGCGGCCTCGGCGGCGGGCAGCTCCACCACGGCCATCGTGCCCCTGCCGCTGATCCGCTGGAGCAGCGCGCCGCGCCGGCACTGGACGGTCGCGGCGTCCTCCAGGGTCAGGGCGCCCGCGACGTGGGCCGCGGCGACCTCGCCCATGCTCTGGCCGACCACGGCGTCGGGCACCACGCCCCAGGACCGCCAGAGGGCTGCGAGCGCCACCTGCACGGTGAACAGCGTGGGCTGGAGGACGTCGGTGCGCCGCATCAGGGGCCAGGCGTCGTCGCGGGTGAGCCGGTCCACGACCGACCAGCCGGTGTGCGGGGCGAGCGCGGCGTCACAGCGCTCCACGGCCGCCCGGAACACCGCTTCCGTGCGCAGCAGGTCCCGGCCCATGCCGGCCCACTGGTGTCCCTGCCCGGCGAAGGCGAAAACGAGCTTCCCGCCGTCACCACCCGGACCGAGGTCACCCGGGCCGCCGTCACCCTTCCCGGCTGCCTCGCGCGCGCCCACGGCCACCGGATCGAGCGACATGGTCACCTCCGCACACCTCTCGTCAGCGTGCCCGGCGGGCACACGGACGAGAACCTCCGCCGGCCCCCGGAGGTCACTCCCGGCCCGGCGCGCGGGCGCGTGAGGCGCCGGTCAGGCGCCCGCGGCGGGGCCCGCGCGCCAGACCCACGGGGTGGCGTCCGGGCCGAGGGCCACCGCGCACAGCTGCTGTCCCGCGTCCGTGAGCAGCGAGGGCGTGCCCACGGGGACGAGGCCGCCCGGCGGTCGCCGCGGTTCGGAGTCGGGGTCCGCCGCGTCCTGGAGCTGTATCTGGCCGCTCACGGCCCGGCCCAGCACCATGACCGTGTCCTTGCCCCGGGCCGCCACGGAGCGCGCGACGATCGGCCCGTAGCCCGCGAAGTTCTGCAGACCGGTGCCGCTGACCTGCTCGGCGGCCGCGACCTGCTGCCCGCCCCCGCCCCCGCCGGGCAGGAAGCGGTAGACCACCGGTTCCCGCGCGGCCGGGGTGCGGTAGACGACGTTCAGCCCGCCGTCCGGGCCGACGGCCGCGGCGGGCTGGTCGCCGGGCTGCGGCAGGCCCGCCAGCGGCTGGTGGCGGACCGGCCCCGACGGGGTGTCCTGGGCCCAGTGGTGCACGGTGTCGCGGCCCGCCCCGAAGACGTGCACACGCTTGTCCCGGTCCAGCACGACGGTCAGGCCGTCCTGGATCTCCTGGCCGTGCAGGCTCTGCCAGTTCCCCCACCGGCCGTCGGGCTCGCGGACCCGGCTGGAGAGGCCCTTGCCGGCGTTGCGGACGAAGAGGTGGACCCGCCCGTCGGGGGTGGCGATCGCGGCCGGCATGCCGACGCGGCGGCCCCGGTCGGGCTTGCGCTCGGGGTTGCCGAGGCCCCGCCAGGCCTTGAAGGCCCCGCCGGGCTCGCGCTGCTCCAGAACGGCGATCTCGCGGGTGTTGGCCCGGCTGTCGAGGGCGGAGAAGCGCAGCGCGAACAGCAGCCGGCGCCCGGCGGTGTCCTTGACCGAGGCGAGGGCGGGGGCGAGGGGGCCGCCGCCGAGGTTCTGCGGCGCGCCCCAGCGGCCGCTGCCGGGGGAGGACTCCACCCAGCGCACGGCCTGGGTGCCCAGCACGCCGTACGCCTCCAGGCGCCCGGCCCGGTCGGTGTCGGCCACGGGCATCGCACCGGGGTAGCGGTAGTGGGTGGAGCGGATCCAGCCCTTGCGGTTCTTCAGCGGGCGGTCGCCGCCCTGGCCGTAGTCACCGCAGCCGGCGGCGTTGGAGCACTCCCAGGACGGGTCCCCGCCGTACGCCTGGACCAGGCGGTGCTTGGCGTCCACGACGTCCTGCGGGAGATTGTGCGGCCAGCGCTGGTTGTAGTAGCCGCGGAAGGCGGTGGTGGTGAAGCGGGGTGCCCGGCCGTCGCGCTTGACGGCGTCGGCCGTCCACTGGGACATGGCCTTCCAGGAGAACAGCGCGGTCGGCGTGTGGTCGCGGTGGTCCGAGCACGCCCCGTAGTCGTTGTCCTTGGGGTGGGTGGCGTCGTGGACCTGGTAGTCGGGGTCCGGATCCAGGGTGTGGATCACCGTCGGCTTGAACCGGTCCATGATCGCGGCCAGCGCGTCCACCAGCGTGTCGTGCCGGTAGGTGCTGACCGTGGTGCAGGGCGAGCCGGTGGAGACCAGGCTCTGCATGGCCGCGCGCGGGTCCTCCCACAGGTGCGGGATGCGCACGTTGTTCGCGGACTGCATGGCGATGTTCAGAAAGATCAGCCGGACGGTGTGTTTCCCGTCGCCCAGCTCGTTGGTCTCCGCCTTCACGCCCCCGGGGAGGTCCATGACGGACTTCTTCCAGGGCGAGAACTTGTCCATGCCGATCATCTCGGCGTACGCCTGGCGCAGCCCCTGGTGCCGGGCGGAGGCGTACGCGGCCTTGTCCGGCTTGGTCTTCGGCATCCCCTCGATCCAGTTCCGCCCGACCGCCTCACCGGCCGTGACGTACACGGAGACGACGGGCACCCCCGCTCTGGCGATGTTCTCGGCGTCGGGGTTCATGAAATACAGGTCGTCGTCGGGGTGCGCCATGATCTGCAGGAGCAGGGCGTGCTTGCCGTCGTCGAACGATTGTGTTGCCCTGGGGTCGACGGCCCGGGTGGGCTTCGCGCCGCCCGGCCGGTGCTTCCCGGAGTCGCCGCCGCTGCAGCCCACCGCGGTGACCAGCGTGGCCGCCGCCGCACCGGTGAGCGCGGCCCTGCGGGAGATGGCCCAGCGCGGTGAGATGTTCAACTCCGTGACTCCGTCCCGTCGTGCAGCGCCTGGTCCCCGGCTGCCCCAGCGTGTTAGGGGACGGCGAGGGAATCGCGTCGGTTGCCCAAGACCCGACAATGCCTGTTAACGGATTGGGCAAGATTCGGGTCGAGCGGCCGGTGCCGGAAGATACGGACGAGCCGGACGAGCCCGGACGAGGCAGTCGGGGCGGCGGGAAACTCAAGGCCCATAGTGTCCCGTATGTCGGCGGGGTGGTTTGACAACTGAGCCGGTCGGGGTACCTTCTTCGGCTGCGATTGGCGCACCTTCCCGCACGTATGGCACACTGTTCAGGTTGCTCGGTTGAGTGCCAATGCTGCGCGCCTCCCGCCGGGAGGACTGGAAGCGAGTCCCGCAGTACTCGTCACCGCACGTTCCTGCTGTTTCAGTAGGGGCACGGGGTGGAAGTACGGGAATCTTCCGGGAAGTGTCAGCGTGGCCCCGGCCAGGCACTCGGTGGGTGCCCTTCCCCCACAGCCCCCTTCATCAGGGAATTTCCTTCGGGAGATTTTACTGGAAGGGGCGCGACACGCCCGACCGCGTGGGTCGGAGAAGGGCGGCGCTTCAGCAGAGGCGCAGCACACCGAGTCCCAGAGCGTTACGAGAGACAGGACTACGAAGTAGCCATGGCGGGACAGAAGATCCGCATCCGGCTCAAGGCCTACGACCACGAGGTCATCGACAGCTCGGCGAAGAAGATCGTCGAGACGGTGACGCGTACTGGTGCGTCGGTCGCGGGCCCGGTGCCGCTGCCCACTGAGAAGAACGTGTACTGCGTCATCAAGTCGCCGCACAAGTACAAGGACTCGCGCGAGCACTTCGAGATGCGCACGCACAAGCGCCTCATCGACATCCTCGACCCCACGCCGAAGACGGTTGACTCGCTCATGCGCCTCGACCTGCCGGCGGGCGTCGACATCGAGATCAAGCTCTGAGGTGACGCGCGAGATGGCTAAGAACATTAAGGGCGTCCTGGGCGAGAAGCTCGGCATGACCCAGGTCTGGGACGAGAACAACCGGGTTGTCCCGGTGACCGTCGTCAAGGCCGGGCCCTGCGTCGTCACCCAGGTCCGCACCAACGACAGCGACGGCTACGAGTCGGTCCAGATCGCCTTCGGCGAGATCGACCCGCGCAAGGTGAACAAGCCCCTCAAGGGTCACTTCGCCAAGGCCGACGTCACCCCGCGCCGCCACCTGGTGGAGCTGCGTACCGCTGACGCCAGCGAGTACACGCTCGGCCAGGAGATCACCGCTGCCGTGTTCGAGTCGGGCGTCAAGGTCGACGTCACCGGCAAGAGCAAGGGCAAGGGCTTCGCCGGTGTCATGAAGCGTCACAACTTCAAGGGCCTCGGCGCCGGTCACGGCACCCAGCGCAAGCACCGCTCCCCCGGTTCCATCGGTGGCTGCGCCACCCCGGGCCGTGTCTTCAAGGGTCTGCGCATGGCAGGCCGTATGGGCAACGAGCGGGTCACCACCCAGAACCTGACCGTCCACGCCGTTGACGCGGAGAAGGGCCTGCTCCTCATCAAGGGCGCGGTTCCTGGTCCGAACGGCGGCCTCGTCCTGGTCCGTACCGCGGCCAAGGGGGCCTGAGGTAACGATGAGCACCATTGACATCCTTTCGCCGGCAGGCGACAAGGCCGGGACCGTCGAGCTCCCCACGGAGATCTTCGACGCGAAGGTCAGCGTTCCGCTGATCCACCAGGTCGTCGTCGCCCAGCTGGCCGCTGCCCGTCAGGGCACGCACAAGACGAAGACTCGTGGCGAGGTCCGCGGCGGTGGCAAGAAGCCTTACCGCCAGAAGGGCACCGGCCGCGCGCGCCAGGGCTCGACCCGCGCCCCGCAGTTCGCCGGTGGTGGCGTCGTGCACGGTCCCGTGCCGCGTGACTACTCGCAGCGGACCCCGAAGAAGATGAAGGCCGCCGCCCTGCGCGGTGCCCTCACCGACCGGGCCCGCAACAGCCGCATCCACGTCGTCACCGGCGTGGTCGAGGGCGAGGTCTCCACCAAGGCCGCCAAGACGCTGTTCGGCAAGATCTCGGAGCGCAAGAACCTGCTCCTGGTCGTCGACCGCGCCGACGAGGCCGCGTGGCTGTCCGCCCGCAACCTGCCCCAGGTGCACATCCTGGAGCCGGGCCAGCTGAACACGTACGACGTGCTCGTCTCCGACGACGTGGTCTTCACGCAGGCTGCCTTCGAGCGCTTCGTGGCGGGCCCCGCCGCGGCCGCCAAGGCCACCGCTTCCGAGGCTGAGCTCGAAGGGAGCGACGCCTGATGAGCGAGCAGACTGCAGCGGTCATCACCAGCAAGACCTACACGGACCCCCGTGACATCCTGGTCAAGCCGGTGGTCTCCGAGAAGAGCTACGCGCTGCTGGACGAGAACAAGTACACGTTCATCGTCGACCCGCGCGCCAACAAGACCCAGATCAAGCAGGCCGTCGAGGCGGTCTTCTCGGTCAAGGTCACCGGGGTCAACACGATCAACCGCCAGGGCAAGCGCAAGCGCACCCGCACCGGTTTCGGCAAGCGCGCCAACACCAAGCGCGCCATCGTGACCCTTGCCGAGGGCGACCGTATCGACATCTTCGGCGGCCCGGTCTCCTAACGGAGTCCGAGTCGTCCGGAATCGGACGAGGACTGAGAAATGGGTATCCGCAAGTACAAGCCGACGACCCCGGGCCGTCGTGGCTCCAGCGTCGCCGACTTTGTCGAGATCACGCGGTCCACGCCGGAGAAGTCGCTGGTCCGCCCCCTGCACAGCAAGGGCGGCCGTAACAACGCCGGTCGTGTGACCGTTCGCCACCAGGGCGGTGGCCACAAGCGCGCCTACCGAGTGATCGACTTCCGTCGTCACGACAAGGACGGCGTGCCGGCCAAGGTCGCGCACATCGAGTACGACCCCAACCGCACCGCGCGCATCGCGCTCCTGCACTACGCAGACGGCGAGAAGCGCTACATCATCGCCCCGGCCAAGCTCGGCCAGGGTGACCGGATTGAGAACGGCCCCGGCGCCGACATCAAGCCGGGCAACAACCTCCCGCTGCGCAACATCCCGGTCGGTACCACGATCCACGCGATCGAGCTCCGTCCCGGTGGTGGCGCCAAGTTCGCCCGCTCCGCCGGTTCGTCCGTGCAGCTGCTGGCGAAGGAGGGCGCTTACGCCCACCTGCGCATGCCGTCCGGCGAGGTCCGCCTGGTCGACGTCCGCTGCCGCGCCACGGTTGGCGAGGTCGGCAACGCCGAGCAGTCGAACATCAACTGGGGCAAGGCCGGCCGTATGCGCTGGAAGGGCGTTCGCCCGACCGTCCGCGGTGTCGCGATGAACCCGGTTGACCACCCGCACGGTGGTGGTGAAGGCAAGACTTCCGGTGGTCGCCACCCGGTCTCGCCGTGGGGTCAGAAGGAGGGTCGTACTCGTTCGCCGAAGAAGGCGTCCAACAAGTACATCGTCCGCCGCCGCAAGACGAACAAGAAGCGCTAGGAGCGGGTTTAGATGCCGCGTAGTCTCAAGAAGGGGCCCTTCGTCGACGACCACCTCATCAAGAAGGTGGACGCACAGAACGAAGCAGGTACCCACAACGTCATCAAGACCTGGTCCCGTCGCTCCATGATCGTGCCGGCCATGCTCGGCCACACGCTCGCGGTGCACAACGGCAAGACGCATGTCCCGGTGTTCGTCACCGAGTCCATGGTCGGCCACAAGCTCGGCGAGTTTGCGCCGACCCGCACCTTCCGCGGCCACGTCAAGGACGACCGCAAGTCGAAGCGCCGCTAAGGCGGGGTGCGAAGACTATGAACGACACCGAAGGGACAACCATGGAAGCCAGGGCCCAGGCGCGGTACATCCGCGTCACGCCCATGAAGGCCCGCCGCGTGGTGGACCTTATCCGTGGCATGGATGCCACGGAGGCTCAGGCGGTCCTGCGTTTCGCCCCGCAGGCCGCCAGCGTGCCGGTCGGCAAGGTGCTTGACAGCGCCATTGCCAACGCCGCGCACAACTACGACCACACGGACGCCTCCTCGCTGGTCATCAGCGAGGCGTACGTCGACGAGGGCCCGACCCTGAAGCGGTTCCGTCCGCGTGCCCAGGGCCGTGCCTACCGGATCCGCAAGCGGACCAGCCACATCACCGTGGTCGTCAGCAGCAAGGAAGGAACCCGGTAATGGGCCAGAAGGTAAACCCGCACGGGTTCCGGCTCGGCATCACCACCGACTTCAAGTCGCGCTGGTACGCCGACAAGCTGTACAAGGACTACGTCAAGGAAGACGTTGCCATTCGTCGCATGATGACGAAGGGCATGGAGCGCGCCGGTATCTCGAAGGTTGAGATCGAGCGCACCCGCGACCGCGTCCGCGTCGACATCCACACCGCTCGTCCGGGCATCGTCATCGGCCGCCGCGGCGCCGAGGCCGACCGCATCCGCGGCGAGCTGGAGAAGCTGACCGGCAAGCAGGTCCAGCTGAACATCCTCGAGGTCAAGAACCCCGAGGTGGACGCTCAGCTGGTGGCCCAGGCCGTCGCCGAGCAGCTCTCCTCCCGCGTCTCCTTCCGTCGCGCCATGCGTAAGAGCATGCAGTCGACCATGAAGGCCGGCGCCAAGGGCATCAAGATCCAGTGCGGTGGCCGTCTCGGCGGCGCCGAGATGTCCCGCTCGGAGTTCTACCGCGAGGGCCGTGTGCCCCTGCACACGCTCCGCGCGAACGTGGACTACGGCTTCTTCGAGGCCAAGACGACCTTCGGTCGTATTGGCGTGAAGGTCTGGATCTACAAGGGCGACGTCAAGAACATCGCCGAGGTCCGCGCCGAGAACGCCGCCGCCCGTGCGGGCAACCGCCCGTCGCGTGGTGGCGCCCAGGACCGTCCGGCCCGTGGTGGCCGTGGCGGCGAGCGTGGCGGCCGCGGCCGCAAGCCGCAGCAGAGCGCTGCCGCCGAGGCCCCCAAGGCCGACGCGACCGCCGCTGCTCCGGCAGAGACCACCGGAACGGAGGCCTGACCGACATGCTGATCCCTCGCAGGGTCAAGCACCGCAAGCAGCACCACCCGAAGCGGTCGGGTATGGCCAAGGGCGGCACGGAGCTGGCGTTCGGCGAGTACGGCATCCAGGCCGTCACGCCGGCGTACGTCACCAACCGCCAGATCGAGTCCGCTCGTATCGCCATGACCCGTCACATCAAGCGTGGCGGCAAGGTGTGGATCAACATCTACCCCGACCGTCCGCTGACGAAGAAGCCTGCCGAGACCCGCATGGGTTCCGGTAAGGGTTCGCCGGAGTGGTGGATCGCGAACGTCAAGCCCGGTCGGGTGATGTTCGAACTGTCCTACCCGAACGAGAAGACTGCTCGTGAGGCGCTCACCCGCGCTGCTCACAAGCTTCCGATGAAGTGCCGGATTGTTCGGCGCGAGGCAGGTGAGTCGTGATGGCCGCTGGTATCAAGGCGACCGAGCTGCGTGAGCTGAACGACGAGGACCTCGTCGCGAAGCTCCGTGAGGCCAAGGAAGAGCTGTTCAACCTCCGCTTCCAGGCGGCGACCGGGCAGCTCGAGAACCACGGTCGGCTCAAGTCCGTCCGTAAGGACATCGCCCGGATCTACACCCTGATGCGCGAGCGCGAGCTGGGCATCGAGACGGTGGAGAGCGCCTGATGAGCGAGAAGAATGTGACTGAGACGAACGAGCGCGGCTTCCGCAAGACCCGTGAGGGTCTCGTCGTCAGCGACAAGATGGACAAGACCGTCGTCGTCGCCGTCGAGGACCGCGTCAAGCACGCGCTGTACGGCAAGGTCATCCGCCGTACGAACAAGCTCAAGGCGCACGACGAGCAGAACGCTGCCGGCGTCGGCGACCGCGTCCTCATCATGGAGACGCGTCCGCTGTCGGCGAGCAAGCGCTGGCGCATCGTCGAGATCCTCGAGAAGGCCAAGTAAGGAAATTCCCGCAAGGGAATTCCAAAGAAACCGTCTGAGGGGTTTCCCTCGGATAAGTTCCGCCAGGCTCGGTGCGGGGCTTCGGGGCTGCTTTTGAACAAGCACCGTGAAGCCCCCGCCGGGAACCGGCAGACGATCAGGAGATAGACGTGATCCAGCAGGAGTCGCGACTTCGCGTCGCCGACAACACTGGTGCCAAGGAGATCCTTTGCATCCGTGTTCTCGGTGGCTCGGGTCGCCGCTACGCGGGCATCGGTGACGTCATCGTCGCCACCGTCAAGGATGCGATCCCCGGTGGCAACGTGAAGAAGGGTGACGTCGTCAAGGCCGTCATCGTTCGCACCGTCAAGGAGCGCCGCCGTCCCGACGGCTCGTACATCCGTTTCGACGAGAACGCCGCTGTCGTTCTCAAGAACGACGGTGACCCCCGCGGCACCCGTATCTTCGGCCCGGTGGGCCGAGAGCTGCGCGAGAAGAAGTTCATGAAGATCGTCTCGCTCGCGCCGGAGGTGCTGTAACCGATGAAGATCAAGAAGGGCGACCTGGTTCAGGTCATCACCGGCAAGGACAAGGGCAAGCAGGGCAAGGTCATCGTGGCCATGCCCCGCGAGAACCGCGTCCTGGTCGAGGGTGTCAACCGGGTCAAGAAGCACACCAAGGCCGGCCAGACCGCTCGTGGTTCGCAGACCGGCGGCATCGTGACGACCGAGGCCCCCATCCACGTGAGCAACGTTCAGCTCGTCGTGGAGAAGGACGGCAAGAAGGTCGTCACTCGTGTCGGTTACCGCTTCGACGACGAGGGCAACAAGATCCGCGTTGCCAAGCGCACCGGTGAGGACATCTGATGACTGCCACCACCAACGCACCGCGTCTCAAGCAGCGCTACCGCGACGAGATCTCCGCGAAGCTCCGTGAGGAGTTCTCGTACGAGAACGTCATGCAGGTCCCCGGCCTGACCAAGATCGTGGTCAACATGGGTGTGGGCGACGCCGCCCGCGACTCCAAGCTGATCGACGGCGCGATTCGCGACCTCACCACGATCACGGGCCAGAAGCCGGCCGTGACCAAGGCCCGCAAGTCGATCGCGCAGTTCAAGCTGCGTGAGGGGCAGCCGATCGGCTGCCACGTCACCCTCCGCGGTGACCGCATGTGGGAGTTCCTGGACCGTACGCTGTCGCTCGCGCTGCCGCGCATCCGCGACTTCCGTGGTCTGTCCCCGAAGCAGTTCGACGGTCGGGGCAACTACACCTTCGGTCTCACGGAGCAGGTCATGTTCCACGAGATCGACCAGGACAAGATCGACCGCGTCCGGGGTATGGACATCACCGTGGTCACCACGGCGACCAACGACGACGAGGGCCGCGCCCTCCTTCGTCACCTCGGCTTCCCCTTCAAGGAGGCGTAAGCGAGATGGCGAAGAAGTCTCTTATTGCCAAGGCTGCCCGCAAGCCGAAGTTCGGTGTGCGCGCGTACACCCGCTGCCAGCGCTGCGGCCGCCCGCACTCCGTTTACCGCAAGTTCGGCCTCTGCCGCGTGTGCCTTCGTGAGATGGCTCACCGTGGCGAGCTGCCGGGCGTGACCAAGAGCTCCTGGTAACACCCCACTTGGGGTGTCCAGGGCTCTCGGTAAGCATCCTGGATGGCGGTCGCCCGACCTGATCTTGTCGCGTTGCGTTTTCGCTCGCGTACAGTAGAAGGGTTGGGCGCCCGCCGCCCATGACCGTCTTACTACGCCGTAGGTCCCCGCGCCGCACCCGTCCCGACTCTGCTCGGGGAGAGGGATGGCGCAGATAGGAAACCACGGCGAGAGAGGCCGAAGGCCAAACATGACCATGACCGATCCGATCGCAGACATGCTGACGCGTCTGCGAAACGCTAACTCGGCATACCACGACTCCGTGTCGATGCCGCACAGCAAGATCAAGTCGCACATCGCGGAGATCCTCCAGCAGGAGGGCTACATCACCGGCTGGAAGGTCGAGGACGCCGAGGTCGGCAAGTCCCTGACCCTCGAGCTGAAGTTCGGCCCGAACCGCGAGCGCTCGATCGCCGGCATCAAGCGCATCTCGAAGCCGGGCCTGCGGGTCTACGCAAAGTCCACCAACCTGCCGAAGGTCCTCGGCGGCCTGGGCGTGGCGATCATCTCCACGTCCCACGGTCTCCTGACCGGCCAGCAGGCCAGCAAGAAGGGCGTGGGTGGGGAAGTCCTCGCCTACGTCTGGTAATCGGGAACGGAGGAAAAGCCAATGTCGCGTATTGGACGGCTGCCCATCCAGGTTCCCGCTGGTGTGGACGTCACCATCGATGGCCGTACGGTGCATGTGAAGGGCCCCAAGGGTTCCCTCGCGCACGCCGTGTCCGCGCCCATCGAGATCGCTAAGGCCGAGGACGGCACTCTTGTCGTCACTCGTCCGAACGACGAGCGTCAGAACAAGGCCCTGCACGGCCTGTCCCGCACGCTGGTGGCGAACATGATCACCGGCGTGACCCAGGGCTACAGCAAGGCTCTTGAGATCAGCGGTGTCGGTTACCGCGTCCAGGCGAAGGGCTCCAACCTGGAGTTCGCCCTGGGCTACAGCCACCCGATCCTGATCGAGGCCCCCGAGGGCATCACCTTCAAGGTGGAGTCCCCGACCAAGCTCAGCGTCGAGGGCATCGACAAGCAGAAGGTCGGCGAGGTCGCCGCCAACATCCGCAAGCTTCGCAAGCCTGACCCTTACAAGGCCAAGGGCGTGAAGTATGCGGGTGAGGTCATCCGCCGCAAGGTCGGAAAGGCTGGTAAGTAAGCCATGGCATACGGTGTGAAGATCGCTAAGGGCGACGCCTACAAGCGTGCCGCCATTAAGCGTCGCCACATCCGCGTTCGTAAGCGGATTTCCGGCACGCCCGAGCGTCCCCGCCTCGTGGTGACGCGCTCGAACCGCCACATGGTGGCCCAGGTCATCGACGACATCGCGGGCCACACGCTCGCGTCGGCGTCGACCCTGGACTCGTCCATCCGTGGCGGCGAGGGTGACAAGAGCGCCCTGGCCAAGCAGGTCGGCGCGCTTGTCGCCGAGCGTGCGAAGGCCGCCGGCGTCGAGGCCGTCGTGTTCGACCGCGGTGGCAACCAGTACGCCGGGCGCATTGCCGCTCTGGCGGACGCCGCCCGCGAAGCCGGGCTGAAGTTCTAAGCCCCGGTTCCGGAGCTAGCGGACGTAACAGAGAGAGGTAAATCCAATGGCTGGACCCCAGCGCCGCGGAAGCGGTGCCGGTGGCGGCGAGCGGCGGGACCGGAAGGGTCGCGACGGTGGCGCTGCCGCCGAGAAGACCGCGTACGTTGAGCGCGTTGTCGCGATCAACCGCGTCGCCAAGGTTGTCAAGGGTGGTCGCCGCTTCAGCTTCACCGCGCTGGTCGTGGTGGGCGACGGTGACGGCACCGTAGGTGTCGGATACGGCAAGGCCAAGGAAGTTCCCGCGGCCATCGCCAAGGGCGTGGAAGAGGCCAAGAAGAACTTCTTCAAGGTCCCGCGCATCCAGGGCACCATCCCGCACCCCATCCAGGGCGAGAAGGCCGCGGGCGTCGTCCTGCTCAAGCCTGCTTCCCCCGGTACCGGTGTTATCGCCGGTGGCCCGGTGCGTGCGGTGCTCGAGTGCGCCGGCGTCCACGACATCCTGTCGAAGTCGCTCGGTTCTTCGAACCCGATCAACATCGTGCACGCCACGGTGACCGCGCTTCAGGGCCTTCAGCGCCCCGAGGAGATCGCGGCCCGTCGTGGCCTGCCGCTGGAAGACGTCGCCCCCGCCGCACTGCTGCGGGCGCGTGCCGGGGCGGGTGCGTAATGGCTCGCCTCAAGGTCACGCAGGTTAAGTCCTACATCGGTAGCAAGCAGAACCACCGCGACACCCTGCGTTCGCTCGGGCTCAAGCGCCTGAACGACGTGGTTGTCAAGGAGGACCGTCCCGAGATCCGCGGCATGGTGCAGACCGTCCGCCACCTCGTGACGGTTGAGGAGGTCGACTGACATGGCGGAGCAGAACCCGCTGAAGGTCCACAACCTCCGGCCCGCCCCGGGCGCCAAGACCGCCAAGACCCGTGTGGGTCGTGGTGAGGCGTCCAAGGGTAAGACCGCAGGTCGTGGTACCAAGGGCACCAAGGCCCGTTACCAGGTTCCGCAGCGCTTCGAGGGCGGGCAGATGCCCCTCCACATGCGTCTGCCGAAGCTCAAGGGCTTCAAGAACCCGTTCCGCGTCGAGTTCCAGGTCGTGAACCTGGACAAGCTGGCCGCGCTCTACCCGCAGGGTGGCGAGGTCACGGTGGCCGATCTGGTCGCCAAGGGCGCGGTTCGTAAGAACCAGCTCGTGAAGGTGCTCGGCACCGGCGAGATCTCCGTGGCGCTGCAGGTGACGGTTGACGCCGTCTCCGGCTCCGCCCAGGAGAAGATTGTCGCCGCTGGCGGCACCGTCACCGAGCTCGTCTGAGCTCGTTGATCTGACAACCGGGGATGTCCCAAAAGGGGCATCCCCGGTTGGTCGTTCCAAGGGGGGCACGGTCGCCGGTAAGGTGGCGTGCACTGTTACAGTCCGCGCGGCATGAGTCCGTGCGGATTTTGACTGATATGTATTCGTCGATCCTCAAGACCGTCACCTCTCGCGCGGCTGCGTGAGGGGCGCAGGAGGCACCGTGCTCACCGCGTTCGCCCGGGCGTTCAAGACGCCCGACCTGCGCAAGAAGCTGCTGTTCACGCTGGGCATCATGGTGCTCTTCCGGCTCGGGGCGCACGTACCCGTTCCCGGCGTCGACTACCAGAACGTTCAGACGTGCATGGACCAGGCCAAGAGCGGTCAGGGCCTCTTCGGCCTCGTGAACATGTTCAGCGGTGGCGCGCTGCTGCAAATCACGATCTTCGCGCTCGGGATCATGCCGTACATCACGGCGAGCATCATCCTGCAGTTGCTCACCGTCGTCATTCCACGTCTGGAAGCCCTCAAGAAGGAGGGCCAGACCGGCCAGGCAAAGATCACGCAGTACACGCGTTATCTGACCGTCGCCCTCGCGATCCTGCAGGGCACCGGCCTGGTGGCCACCGCCAGCAACGGCGCGCTCTTCGGCAACTGCACCGTCGGCAACCAGATCGTCCCGGACAAGTCGATCTTCGCTACGGCCGTCATGGTCATCACCATGACCGCGGGCACCGCGCTGATCATGTGGCTCGGTGAGCTCATCACCGACCGCGGCATCGGCAACGGCATGTCGATCCTGATGTTCACGTCCATCGCCGCCGGCTTCCCGGGCGCCCTCTGGGCGATCAAGATGCAGGGCAACCTGATGGGCGGCTGGCTGGAGTTCGGCCTGGTCATCCTGTGCGGTCTGGCGATGGTCGGCCTCGTCGTCTTCGTCGAGCAGGCCCAGCGCAGGATCCCCGTTCAGTACGCCAAGCGCATGATCGGCCGCCGTTCCTACGGCGGTACGTCCACCTACATTCCGCTCAAGGTCAACCAGGCGGGCGTGATCCCGGTCATCTTCGCCTCGTCGCTGCTGTACATCCCGGCCCTGCTGGTGCAGTTCACCAACTCCAAGGCGGGCTGGGCGAACTGGGTCCAGGCCAACCTGGTCAAGGGTGACCACCCGATCTACATGGCCACGTACTTCCTGCTGATCGTCTTCTTCGCGTTCTTCTATGTCGCCATCTCCTTCAACCCCGAAGAAGTTGCCGACAATATGAAGAAGTATGGTGGGTTCATCCCGGGTATCCGGGCAGGACGTCCCACCGCGGAGTACCTGAGCTACGTGCTGAATCGCATCACGTGGCCCGGCTCTCTCTACCTGGGCCTGATCGCCCTCGTGCCGACCGTGGCTCTGGTCACACTTAACGCGGACCAGAACTTCCCGTTCGGTGGAACCAGCATCCTGATCATCGTCGGTGTTGGCCTGGAGACTGTGAAGCAGATCGAGAGCCAGCTTCAGCAGCGCAATTACGAAGGGTTCCTCCGCTGATGCGAATCGTCCTCGTCGGGCCGCCCGGCGCCGGCAAGGGAACGCAGGCCGCGTACCTTGCCAAGAACCTCGCGATCCCGCACATCTCGACGGGCGACCTCTTCCGGGCGAACATCAGCCAGGGCACACCGCTCGGGCAGAAGGCCCAGGAGTACATGCGCGCCGGTCAGCTCGTGCCGGACGAGGTCACCATCGGCATGGCCAAGGACCGCATGGAGCAGGCCGACGCCACCGACGGCTTCCTGCTGGACGGCTTCCCGCGCAACCTGGCCCAGGCCGAGGCGCTGGACGGGATCCTGAAGGCCGACGGGCTGAAGCTCGACGCCGTCCTGGACCTGGAGGTCCCGGAGGACGAGGTCGTCAAGCGGATCGCCGGTCGCCGCATCTGCCGCAACGAGAGCAGCCACGTCTTCCACGCGATCTACAACCCGCCGAAGACCGAGGGTGTCTGCGACGCCTGCGGCGGCGAGCTGTACCAGCGCGAGGACGACAGCGAAGAGACCGTTCGCAAGCGCCTCGAGGTCTACCACAGCGAGACCGAGCCGATCATCGACTACTACAAGGCCCAGGGCCTCGTGGTGACGATCTCGGCGCTCGGCAAGGTCGCCGAGGTCACCCAGCGGGCCATGGCCGCGCTGGACCGCGACTGACCTCGCCGGTCACCCCAGCAGTCGCATACGGCCGCGATGCCCGCCCGGGCATCGCGGCCGTATTGTGTATGGGGCGGTCACGCCCCGCGCAGGACCGAGGACGCCCCGGGCCCGCCGGACCTCCTCCGACGCGCTCACGCCCTCGGGGCAGAGCCTGACGACGGTCCCGCGGGCACACCGTCACCAGATGCGTGGTGGCACAAGCCGCGCGAGGTTCCATCCGTCGTTCAGAAAGGCGCCAGCCGTCATGGTCGAGATCAAGACCCCGGACCAGATCGCGAAGATGCGCGAGGCGGGGCTGGTCGTCGCCGCCATCCACGCCGCCACCCGGGAGGCGGCCGTTCCGGGCGCCACGACCAAGGACCTGGACGAGGTGGCCCGCAAGGTGATCGCCGACCACGGTGCGAAGTCGAACTTCCTGGGCTACGGCGGTTTCCCCGCCACGATCTGCACCTCGGTGAACGAGGTCGTCGTGCACGGCATCCCGGACACCAAGACCGTCCTCAAGGACGGCGACATCATCTCCATCGACGCCGGCGCCATCATCGACGGCTGGCACGGTGACGCCGCCTTCACGGCCTTCGTGGGCACCGGACACGCCCCGGAGCTGCTGGAGCTCTCCCGGGTGACCGAGGAGTCCATGTGGGCCGGTATCGCCGCCGTGAAGAACGGCAACCGCCTGGTGGACATCTCCCGGGCCATCGAGGGCTACATCCGCCGCCAGCCCCGCCCGGCCTCGGGCAAGTACGGGATCATCGAGGACTACGGCGGGCACGGCATCGGCAGCGAGATGCACATGGACCCGCACCTGCTGAACTACGTCTCCCGCAAGCGCGGCAAGGGCCCGAAGCTGGTCCCCGGCTTCTGCATCGCCATCGAGCCCATGGTCAGCCTCGGCACGGCGCGTACGCACGTCCTCGAGGACGACTGGACGGTCCTGACGAACGACGGCACCTGGTCCTCGCACTGGGAGCACTCCGTGGCGCTCACGGAGGAGGGCCCGCTGGTCCTCACGGCGGTCGACGGCGGCAAGGCGAAGCTCGCGGAGTACGGCGTCGTGGCGGCGCCCGACCCGCTGGCGTAAGCCGGCCGGTCCCACCGGACGGAGTCCGGTGCAGCCGCTCGAAGCTTGTGAGGCGCCCCGGCGCCGATCCCGCGAGAGCGGCGTCAGGGGGAGAGGTCCCGCTGGCCTGAGCCGGTCCCGCGGGAGCGGTCTCGCTCTGGTGAGCGAGGTCTGAGCCAGCTTAAGGATCTTTGCGGCGGGGCAGTGGACCTGGATTAGTCTTTCCGGTTGCCCTGACGTAGACTGATGCGTCGGCTCTCGTGTATCCCCATGCCTGCGTCCGTATAGGTATGGGCTCAGGAGAGTCGATCAAGGTAGCCGATTCGAAAGGCGAAGCGTGGCCAAGAAGCAAGGTGCCATCGAGATCGAGGGCACCGTGATCGAGTCTCTGCCGAACGCGATGTTCAAGGTAGAGCTCCAGAACGGTCACAAGGTCCTCGCGCACATCAGCGGCAAGATGCGGATGCACTACATCCGCATCCTCCCGGATGACCGGGTCGTCGTGGAGCTGTCTCCCTACGACCTGACGCGTGGCCGGATCGTCTACCGCTACAAGTAGATCTTGTCGACGCCCCCCTTCGGGCGGGGTGACGGCACTGACCCGGAGAACCTCACATCCCATGAAGGTCAAGCCGAGCGTCAAGAAGATCTGCGACAAGTGCAAGGTGATCCGCCGTCACGGCCGGGTCATGGTCATCTGCGACAACCTGCGCCACAAGCAGCGCCAGGGCTGACGCAGAACCTGCACCTCGCAGTACTTCGCGCGACGCAAGCGAATTTTTGTACATACGCAGACACCCGACCCCCGCGTGATCACGCGAGGGGACGACACCCCCGGCGGAGGCCGGGGACCCGGCTCGTAACTCTTACGGGAACGGTGCTGCGGAAGACCTCCGACACACAGGAGCCAATCAATGGCACGCCTTTCCGGCGTTGACCTCCCGCGCGACAAGCGCGTTGAGGTCGCCCTCACCTACGTCTTCGGCATCGGGCGCACCCAGTCGCAGAAGGCGCTGGAAGCGACCGGCGTCAACCCCAACACCCGCGTTCGTGACCTGGCCGAAGAGGACCTGGTCAAGCTCCGCGAGTACGTGGACGCGAACCTCAAGACCGAGGGTGACCTCCGTCGCGAGATCCAGGCCGACATCCGCCGCAAGGTCGAGATCGGCTGCTACCAGGGTCTGCGCCACCGTCGTGGCCTGCCCGTCCACGGTCAGCGCACCAGCACGAACGCTCGTACCCGCAAGGGCCCGCGTCGCGCGATCGCCGGCAAGAAGAAGCCGGGCAAGAAGTAGTCCTCAGCGGACGCTCATCAGCGGTCTTCGCTGTAGGACCGATCACCTCCACTCCACAGGAGTAAAGACATGCCTCCTAAGGGCCGTCAGGGTGCAGCCAAGAAGGTGCGCCGCAAGGAAAAGAAGAACGTCGCTCACGGGCACGCCCACATCAAGAGCACGTTCAACAACACCATCGTTTCGATCACGGACCCCACGGGCAACGTGATCTCCTGGGCCTCCGCCGGCCACGTCGGCTTCAAGGGCTCGCGCAAGTCCACTCCGTTCGCCGCGCAGATGGCCGCCGAGTCGGCTGCCCGTCGCGCGCAGGAGCACGGCATGCGCAAGGTCGACGTCTTCGTCAAGGGTCCGGGTTCCGGTCGTGAGACCGCCATCCGTTCGCTGCAGGCGACCGGCCTCGAGGTTGGCTCCATCCAGGACGTCACCCCGACCCCGCACAACGGCTGCCGTCCGCCCAAGCGTCGCCGCGTCTGATCCAACGGGTCCTCCGACCCGCTGATCATCTTCGCGCCGCTTGAAACGGCACACGGGCGGTACGGCTCCTTCGAGCCGTGCCGCCCGTACCCTTGGACCTAGGCATCAAATAGTGGGTGCCTAAGACTGGAAGGCAACATCTCATGCTGATCGCTCAGCGCCCCTCGCTGACCGAAGAGGTCGTCGACGAGTTCCGCTCCCGGTTCGTGATCGAGCCGCTGGAGCCGGGCTTCGGCTACACCCTCGGCAACTCCCTGCGTCGTACGCTCCTCTCCTCGATCCCGGGTGCGGCGGTCACGTCCATCCGTATCGACGGTGTCCTGCACGAGTTCACCACCGTGCCGGGCGTCAAGGAAGACGTCACCGACCTCATCCTCAACATCAAGCAGCTGGTCGTCTCCTCGGAGCACGACGAGCCGGTCGTGATGTACCTGCGCAAGCAGGGCCCCGGCCTGGTCGCCGCTGCTGACATCGCCCCCCCGGCCGGCGTCGAGGTGCACAACCCCGACCTGGTCCTGGCGACCCTGAACGCCAAGGGCAAGCTGGAGATGGAGCTGACCGTCGAGCGCGGTCGCGGCTACGTCTCCGCCGTCCAGAACAAGCAGGTGGGCCAGGAGATCGGCCGTATCCCGGTCGACTCCATCTACTCGCCGGTTCTCAAGGTCACCTACAAGGTCGAGGCGACCCGTGTCGAGCAGCGCACCGACTTCGACAAGCTGATCGTCGACGTCGAGACCAAGCAGGCCATGCGCCCGCGTGACGCCATGGCGTCCGCCGGTAAGACCCTGGTCGAGCTGTTCGGTCTGGCCCGCGAGCTCAACATCGACGCCGAGGGCATCGACATGGGCCCGTCCCCCACGGACGCCGCCCTTGCCGCCGACCTGGCGCTGCCGATCGAGGAGCTCGAGCTCACGGTCCGCTCGTACAACTGCCTCAAGCGCGAGGGCATCCACTCCGTGGGTGAGCTCGTCGCCCGCTCCGAGGCCGACCTGCTCGACATCCGCAACTTCGGTGCGAAGTCGATCGACGAGGTCAAGGCGAAGCTGGCCGGCATGGGCCTGGCCCTCAAGGACAGCCCGCCCGGATTCGACCCGACCGCCGCGGCGGACGCCTTTGGCGCCGACGACGACGCGGACGCGGGTTTCGTCGAGACCGAGCAGTACTGATCCTGACCCGTCCGGCGGCTGGGGCTTTGTCCCCAAGCGCCGGACGGGCTTGATCCACACACTTTCCGGTGGGCAACCGCCCGCTGGGACCTGACATCGGTACCTGATACGGCCGGTGCAGAGAACAAGGAGAAACACCATGCCGCGTCCCGCAAAGGGTGCCCGTCTGGGCGGCAGCGCCGCGCACGAGAAGCTGCTCCTGGCGAACCTCGCCAAGTCGCTCTTCGAGCACGGCCGCATCACCACCACCGAGGCCAAGGCCCGTCGCCTTCGTCCGGTCGCCGAGCGTCTGATCACCAAGGCGAAGAAGGGCGACATCCACAACCGTCGCCAGGTGCTGCAGACGATCACGGACAAGAGCATCGTCCACGTGCTCTTCACCGAGATCGCCCCGCGCTTCGCCGAGCGTCCGGGTGGTTACACCCGTATCACGAAGATCGGCAACCGTCGTGGCGACAACGCCCCGATGGCCGTGATCGAGCTCGTCGAGGGCGAGATCGCCAAGAAGGCGACCGTCGCCGAGGCCGAGGCCGCCACCAAGCGTGCGGTCAAGGAGTCCGAGGCTGCTGCCGAGGCTCCGGCCGAGGAGTCCAAGGACGCCTGACGCATTTGATGCGTGTGTACGGACGGGTCCGCTCCCTCTTGCCAGGGGGCGGGCCCGTCCCGCATTTCTGAGAGGAACTCTGGTGAGTGACGAGGCGGAGCCCGGTTTCGTCCGGGTGCGGCTGGACCTGTCGTACGACGGCAAGGACTTCTCCGGCTGGGCCAAGCAGCGCGCGGGACAGCGCACGGTGCAGGGCGAGATCGAGAACGCGCTCCGGACGGTGACCCGTTCCGACCGGACCTATGAGCTGACGGTCGCCGGCCGCACGGACTCGGGCGTGCACGCGCGCGGCCAGGTCGCGCACGTCGATCTGCCGGTCGAGGTGTGGGCCGAGCACGAGGAGAAGCTGCTGCGCCGGCTCGCCGGCCGACTCTCGCACGATGTGCGGGTGTGGAAGGTCGCGGAGGCACCGGCCGGTTTCAACGCCCGCTTCTCGGCGGTCTGGCGGCGGTACGCCTACCGGGTGGTCGACCACATCGGTGGTGTCGATCCGCTGTTGCGCGGTCATGTCCTGTGGCACGACTGGCCGTTGGACGTCGAGGCGATGAACGCCGCGTCGCAGGCGCTGCTCGGTGAGCACGACTTCGCGGCGTACTGCCGCAAGCGCGAGGGGGCGACGACCATTCGCACGCTCCAGCAGCTGAGTTGGGAGCGTGACGCGTCCGGCGTCGTCACCGCGACCGTACGGGCGGACGCCTTCTGCCACAACATGGTGCGTTCGCTGGTGGGCGCCCTGCTGTTCGTCGGTGACGGGCACCGGCCGGTGGAGTGGCCCGGCAAGGTGCTGGCCGCGCGGGTGCGGGATTCCGCGGTGCATGTGGTGCGGCCGCACGGTTTGACGCTGGAAGAGGTGGGTTACCCCGCTGATTCGGAGCTGGCCGCGCGGAACCTCGCGGCGCGGAATCGTCGGACGCTGCCTGGCGCGGGGTGCTGTTAGGGATTCGGGGCTCCGCCCCGGAGCCCGGTCCTCAATCGCCGGACGGGCTCAATTGTTGCGCCCGTCCGGCCGTCGAGGCCGGCTTTACGAACCGTCCACCGGGCAGCTGACTGCCAGATCGCTGTTGACCGTGAAGTACGGGCGGACGCCGTCCACGGTCGGGTAGAGATCCGTCTTGTTGCGGTCGACGATGTCGCCGACGAGGCGGGCGATCTTGATGGGTTCGCCGTCCGGGGTCAGCCGCAGGGCCAGGTCCCAGACGGTGTTCTCGCCGACCGCGCGGGCGGCGCGCAGCCGCTCGTAGGGCAGGGCGACGGTGAAGGCCGCCTTGTCCACGACGATCGCCTCCGCCGTCACCGGCTCGGCACCCTCGACGCGCGGTGTGCCGACGACGACCGGGTTGCTCTCGGCGGTGAACTCGACGCCGTGCAGGGTTCCTTCGACCATCAGCGCGGCGCCGCCCTGGCGCACCGCGCGGGCCTCCGCGTGCCGGGTGCGGTGCCAGGCGCGCAGCGCGAGGTAGCCGTCGACGGTCGGGTAGGGGATCCACCAGGTGAACGGGGTGCCGGGCAGCGGCTCCAGCTCCACCAGGCCGCGTCCTTCGGCGAGATGGGAGACGACCCGGCGGCGGGCGCCGTCCTCGCCCCGGACGACGTGCAGGTCCCAACGGCCTTCTCCGAGGCGGAGTTCGCGGCGGTCGAGGACGGCCGTCCAGGGGCCGGTCGCGGTGGCCGGCTGCCGGAGGGGGACGCTGACGGGCTTGCCCTCCTTGCGGCGGGTGACCGTCAGGGAGAGGTTGTCGCCGGAGAGGCCCTTGCGGTCGACGGAGACGTGGATGTTGCCGTCGGCGTCGACGCGGCAGGAGGCGGTGCAGCGCAGCGGCTTGCGGACGATGTCCTTGAGGGCTGCCTTCACCGTGGGCTTGGCGGGCTTGGCCACCGTGCGGCGCAGCGGGCGGATGATCTTCCCGGCGGTGCGGCGCAGCATTTTCGCCAGCGGTACGGGTGCGGCGGCGGCCTCGTCCGTGGTGGTGCCGGTCGCGGTGGTGGCGGCGGTGTCGCCGCCCAGGCTCGCGATCAGTTCCTCGTACTGCCGGGCGATGGAGTCCGGGTGGTAGCGCTCGGCGGATTCGCGGGCGGCGCGGCCCATGGCGTGGCGCAGTTCGTCGTCCTCGATGAGCTTGAGGAGGCCCTTGGCGATGCCGTCGCTGTCGCCGACGGGGACGAGGAGGCCGTCGGTGCCGTCGTTGATGATCTCGCCGGGGCCGTGCGGGCAGTCGGTGGCGACGACGGGGACGCCGCAGTTCATCGCCTCGACGATCGTCATGCCGAAGGACTCCTCGCGGGAGGTCACGGCGGCGATGGAGCCCTTGGCCCACTCGGTCTCGATGGGCGAGTGGGCGCCCATGAGCGTGATGTGCTCGTTGAGGCCGAGCGTGTCGATCTGTTCGCGCAGCTTGGCCTGCTGCGGGCCGCGGCCGTAGATGCGCAGGCGCCAGTCGGGGTGGGCGGCGGCGACGGTGGCCCAGGCCTTGACCAGCAGGTCGTAGCGCTTGACGGGGATGAGGCGGCCCGCGGCGACGACGAGCTTGGCGCTGCCGTCGGAGGGCTCGACCTCGGACGCCGGGACGCCGTTCGGCAGGGCGATCAGCTTGGTCCTGATGCCCGGGAACTGCTCGCGGTGGGTGGTGGCGTCGGCCTCGGAGACGGCGGTGTGGGCGTCGAGGTGCGGGATGGCGCGGTCCTGGGCGGCGCGGATGTTCGGCTCGTGGGTGCCGTAGATCCGGTGCTCCTGGCCGATCCGCAGATAGCGGTCCTGGCCGAACTCGGCGAGGTACATCACCAGTCCGGGCCGGGTGGCGATGACGACGTCGGCGTCGGTGCGGGCGAGGTGCTCGGCGACGCGCTTGTCGGTGAGGGCGCTGAAGTGGGCGCCCTTGGCCTCGACGGGCGGGACGTGCGCGCTGTCCTGCTGGAGCAGCGGGTTGTCCCGGTCGGCGCCCGTCTCGGCCCGGGTGTCGACGAGGTGGACGAGCTTGACCTTGCCGTGCAGGGGGAGCTTGGGCGTGCCACCGGTTCTGTGGATCGACACGATCTCCACGTCGTGCCGGGCGGCGAGCGCGCCGGCGACGTTGAACGTGGAGCGGATGGTGCCGCCGATGCCGTAGGCGTTCTGCAAAAGGAAAGAGATCTTCATGGCGGTGTGTGCGCGTCGCGTCGCGGCGTCGCGTCCGTCCTTCCCCCTGGCCTGGGTGTCCGAGTCGTCCCCTCTTGACCGGACCGCTCGGTAACTGCGGTCCGATCCGCCGAATAAGACCGTTGGGAGGGGTATCGGTTGCCTGCGCAGCCTACATTGTGGCTTGCGTCACATCCCGGACGTCAAGGGTGAGGTCGTTCTCGGGATCGAACAGCGGTCGAACGGCGACCGGGCCGCGCTCGGGATGGGTGAGGGTGCGGGCCGGGTGGACGTCGGTGCGCTTGCGGTCCACGCTGTCGCCGACGAGCCGTCCGACGGGCACGAGCGGGGCGCCCGGGGCGGGGCGCAGCCGCAGCTGCCATACGTCGCGCGCGGTGCCGCGCCGGGTGAGGAGCCGCTCGTAGGGCAGGGTGCAGCGCAGCCGCCGGCCGTCGAGGGCGGTGACCGGGACCTCGACGTCGTACGCGCTGTCCTCCGGCGACACGGCGACCAGCGTGGTGGCCTGCGGGTCGAGGACGGCCCCGTCGCCGTACAGGAGGGCGGTGACGGTGAGGGAGTCCTCGCCGACGGCGATCCGCTCCAGCTCGGCGTGGGCCGGGCGCAGCCAGGTGCGCAGGGTCAGGGAGCCCGCGGCCGTGGTGTACGGGACCCAGGCGGAGACCTGTCCGTCGTCGGTCAGCGGCAGGGTCAGCAGCCGGGCCTGTTCGACGAGGGCGGCGGCGACGCGGGCGCGCTTGCCGTCGTCGGCCCGCTCGACGTGGAAGTCCCAGCGGCCCTCGGCGAGCCGGGTGCCGGCCCGGTCGAGGACGGCCGTCAGCGGGCCCTTGCCGTAGCCGGGGTGGGCGAGCGGGAGCACGATGCGTTCACCGGCGCCGGTGCCGTCGGTGCCGCGCAGCCGGCCGACAAGGGTCAGCCACTCGCCGGTGACCCCGGCGCGGGGCAGCCGCACGGTGAGGCCGCCGTCCGCGGTGGAGCGGGCGGACGCCTTGGGGCGCAGTGCCTTGAGCGGCGCGGGCGTGGGCGCGGCGACCGGGGCGGGGGCCGGGGGCGCGGGCTTGCGGCGCAGCGGGCGGACGAGGCGGGCGGCGGTGCGGCGCAGGCTGCTCGCCGGGGCCGCGGCCGGAGCCGGCTTGGCCGCCGGGGCCGCCTTGGCCGCGGGTGCGGGAGCCTCGGGCAGCAGCTCGGGGCGGAGCGTACGGACGATGTCCTCGAACCGCTCGGCGATGCGGGCGGGCGCGTACCGCTGGGCGGATTCGCGGGCGGCGCGGCCCATGGCGCGGCGCAGTTCGTCGTCCTCGATGAGCTTGAGGAGGCCCTTGGCGATGCCGTCGGCGTCGCCGACGGGGACGAGGAGGCCGTCGGTGCCGTCGTTGATGATCTCCCCGGGGCCGTGCGGGCAGTCGGTGGCGACCACCGGGACACCGCAGTGCATGGCCTCGACGATCGTCATGCCGAAGGATTCGTAGTCCGAGGTGACGGCGGCGATGGAGCCCTTGGCCCACTCGGTCTCGATGGGGGAGTGGGGGCCCATGAGCTGGATGTGCTCGTTCAGGCCGAGCTCGTCGATCTGCGTGCGGAGCGCGGCGCGCTCGGGGCCGCGGCCGTAGATGCGCAGGGTCCAGTCGGGGCGCTCGGCGGCCACCTTGGCGAAGGCCTCGACGAGCAGGCCGTAGCGCTTGACGGGGATGAGCCGCCCGGCGGCGACGACCAGCTTGGTGTCGCTTTCGGAGGGCTCGACCGCGTCGGCGGGCACGCCGTTGGGCAGCGCGACGATGTGCGTGCGGGCGTCCGGGAAGTGCTCCCGGTGCGTGACGGCGTCGGCCTCGGAGACGGTGGTGTGCGCGTCGAGGCGGGGGATGGCGCGGTCCTGGGCGGCGCGGATGCCCGGCGCGTGGGAGCCGTGGATCAGGTGCTCCTGGCCGATGCGCAGGAAGCCGCGGTCGGTGGCGCACTCGGTGAGATAGACGAGCAGTCCGGGCCGGGTGGCAATCACGACGTCGGCGTCGGTGGCCTCCAGGTACTGGGAGACACGCAGATCGGCGAGGCGGGTGAACGCCTTGACCGAGCCCTCGGGGTGCGGCAGCAGCGCGCTCGGCTCCTGCTGGAGCTCGTTGTCGCTCTCGCAGCCCGCCTCGTCCTTGCGGATGTCGATCAGGGACGTGAGCCTGACCTTGCCGCTGACGGGCAGTTGGGGCGTGTCGGCGCCGCGGTAGACCGAGACGATCTCGACGTCGTGGCGGGCGGCGAGCGCGCCGGCGAGGTTGGCGGTCGCGCGGATGGTGCCGCCGATGCCGTAGGCGTTGTGAATCAGAAACGCGATCTTCATGAGCGTACGGAAGCGCGCCACCCCCCGGGCGCCGCGCGGGCCCCTCTCCCTGGCGATCCCTGCGGAACTGGTCTACCGCTCGGTACGGTGCGCGATGAGTACGCCCGTTAGTACGAGTGACCGAACTGTAGATGTATAGGTAAAGGACCTGCAAGCGCCGATAGGGGACATACGGCGCTTTTCACCGCGAACCCAAGGGGTTGGGCACTGTGAAGCGGACTGTGGTGCGTCTGGTGGGGGCCGTCGTGGCGGTGGCCGCGCTGGGAATGACGACCGCGTGCGGCGGTTCGGACGACGGCGGGGGCGGGGGCGACGGGAACGCCAGGACCCTGGGCGACGACCGCGCCACCACCAAGGGCCCCGGCTCCGGGGCCAAGGCGCTCGGTACGGCGCGGGTGGCCTCGGCCGTCCTGGAATCGGCGGACGCCAAGGGATACGCCGTCACCAGGATGTCGAAGGAGGAGTTCACCAGCGCGAAGGCCCCCAAGGCCAAGCAGGCCGAGTGCCAGCCCCTCGCGGCCCTCCTCGGCTCCTCCCCGGACCCGGCGCCCGCTGCCTGGGCCGTCAGCACCTTCGCCGTGCAGGACTCCAAAGCCGGGGCCATGGGGGGAATGGGCATGCTGGAAGTGTCCTCCTACGAGGGCGACGGCGCCGAGAGAACGCTCGCGAACCTCGGCAAAGCCGTCCGGGACTGCGCGGACGGCTTCAAGATGACCACCGGTGCGGGCACCGAGCAGACGTTCGGCGCGGTCGAGCCCCTCGACGCGCCGAAGCTGGGCGACGAGGCCGTCGCCTACCGCGCGGTGGACAAGGCCTCCGGCGCGCCGAGCCTCTACACGGTGGTGCGCAGCGGGGCCAACGTTTCCATGATCTTCGCCGCGAACATGATGGACCCGGCCAAGGCCACGATGGACCCGAACCTGGTGAAGGCGCAGGTCGCCAAGGTGGAGAAGACCGCCAAGGCGACGGGCTGAACCTCCGGGGCGCCGCGCGTCCGGCCGCGCCGCGCCCCTGCCGGGCGCCCGGCCCCGCACCGCTGTGCCGTCCGCCCCCGCCGTCCGCGCGTGAGACCGCCTCGCGGCGGGTAATCGAGCACCGGGCGTGGCGTCGTCGTGGGCCCGGCGGGCGCTGGGAGGCTGGGTGATGTGAAAGCGAAGGTGGCGGCCTCCGTGGCCGCGGTGGCAGTCCTGTCGGCACTGGCCCTGACGGCCGGGTGCACCGGTGGCGCGCCCGACCGCGTCGACGACAAAGAGGCCAAGGGGGACCGGCGGGACACCGGGCGGGTGCTCAGCACCGACCAGCTCCGACACGCCGAGCTGGGGCCGAGAGAGGTCCCCGGCTTCCAGATCGAGCGCGCGTCGATAGGGACGGCCGGGCACGGCAGGCCCCGGACGGACAGCGCGCCCTGCCGGCCGCTGGTGGCCCTCCTCGGCTCCAGACCGCAGCCCGCCCCCGCCGCCTCGGTGGTCAACACCTTCGCCAAGGCGGGCGACGGCCACCACTTCGACGGTCTGCTGGGCACGATCCGCGTCTCGGCCTACGACCGGGACGGCGCCGCCGCCACGCTCAAGCAGCTGCGCCGGGCCGCCGCGGCCTGCGCGGACGGCTTCGGGATGACGACCGGGGAGGGCGAGCAGCAGACCTTCAAGGCGGTCGAGACGCTTCAGCCGCCGTCCCTGGGGGACGAGGCGGTCGCCTACCGCCTGGCCAACGCGGCGGAGAAGGCACCCAGCCTCGTCACCGTCGTGCGGACCGGCAGCAATCTCTCGCTGTTCTTCGCGACGAGCCTGTCCGACCCGGAGGGCGTGGAGATCCCCAGGGAGCTGGTCGAGGCGCAGGTCGGGAAGATCGAGAAGCTGGCGAACGCGGAGCGGGTGCCCACCGCGCCGCCCTCGCCCTCCACCCTCGTGGCGCCGGAGGGCGGCGAGGCGGGGGACAGCGTCGAATAGGCACGAGCGACCGGGAGGGAAGGGGCGCTCGCGTCAGGCGCTCTTGTTCGAGTCGCCCGAGTCACCCGAGTCGTCCGCGTTGTCTGCGTTGTCGGCTCCCGCCTTGGCCGTCTTGGACGACTTGGGCGACGGCGACTTCACCGAGGCCGCGGCCTGGGCGTTGGCGCGGGCCATGATGCGCCGGAAGGTGTAGCCCGACACGTCCCGCCCGGCGGTGCGCGCCTTGGTGTCGTCCGAGTCGACGGCCTTGCCGCTGGTGTACCCGGCGACGGTGAAGTAGGCGTAGCGGCCCTCGGCGTTGGCCGTCAGACGGCAGGCGGTGCCCTTGCAGAAGCTCGGCCCGTCGTCGTCGGGCAGTGCGGCGATATTGCCGGTCGACTGCGACTTCGCCTTGTCGGCCGCTTCCTTGGTGTCGAAGACGGCGACCCCGACGGTGACGGCGACCCCGTCCCGGACGTAGGTGGCGCGCAGCACCTTGCGGCAGCCGTTGTCGCTGAGCACGGAGCCCAGCCCGCCCTGGGCGGCGGAGGCGCAGTCGCTGGTGGTGTCGGTGGCCACCTTCTTGTACGTGCGCTTGTTGAGCGAGGGCTTGGAGTGCGGGAAGAGCGACTTCGTGGTGAGCGGCGCCTTGTCCTTCTCGGCGCTGGCGATGAACTCCCGCGGATTGGGCGGGGGCGGCGGCGCCACCGGGGAGAACGACGGCTCCGGCGAGGAACCGCCATGGGGGAGCTTCCCGGCGGACGGCGGCTTCTTGCCCGACTCCTTGCCGGAGCTCGCCACGGCCGTCGCCACGATCCCGGCCACCGCGCCGGCGGCCAGCACGCCACCGCCGACCAGCAGCCACTTGCGACGCCGCCCGCGGGCCTCCGTGGTGGCGGCGAGCGCCGCCCAGTCCGGCGTCGACGCGTCCCCGAGCGGGGGCGGCGGGCCGTACGGGCTCGGTATCTGCCCGCCCGGCGGCAGCTGTCCGCCCGGTGGCCCTTGCGGATCCGGTGTGAAGTTCGGCGGCGGCGGACCCCATCCAGGAGTCGGCGGCTGAGATCCCCCGGGGGCCTCTTGCGGCCCTCCCTGCCCAAAGCTCATGGCGTGCATCGTAAACCGGTTGGTCACCGCCCCGGGAGCGGCGAGAATTCGGGCATGGGACATGTGGAAGCGGGACATCTGGAGTACTACCTTCCGGACGGCAGGGTGCTGCTCGGAGATGTGTCGTTCCGGGTCGGGGAAGGCGCGGCGGTCGCCCTCGTCGGGGCGAACGGCGCGGGCAAGACCACGCTGCTGCGGCTGATCGCGGGCGAGCTGCAGCCGCACGGCGGATCGGTGTCGGTCACCGGCGGACTGGGCGTGATGCCGCAGTTCGTGGGCTCCGTACGGGACGAGCGGACCGTCCGTGACCTGCTGGTTTCCGTGGCCGGGCCGAGCATCCGGCAGGCCGCCGCGGCCGTCGACGAGGCCGAGCACGCGATCATGACGCGTGATGACGAGGCCGCGCAGATGGCCTACGCCCAAGCCCTCTCCGACTGGGCCGAGGTGCGCGGCTACGAGGCCGAGACCACCTGGGACATGTGCACCACGGCCGCCCTCGGCGTCCCGTACGACCAGGCGCAGTGGCGCCAGGTGCGCACCCTCTCCGGCGGCGAGCAGAAGCGGCTGGTGCTGGAGTCGCTGCTGCGCGGCAGCGACGAGGTACTGCTGCTGGACGAGCCGGACAACTATCTGGACGTACCCGGCAAGCGCTGGCTGGAGGAGAAGCTGCGCGAGACGAAGAAGACCGTGCTCTTCGTCAGCCACGACCGGGAGCTGCTGGCCCGCTCCGCCGAGAAGATCATCAGCGTCGAGCCGGGCCCTGCCGGGTCGGACGTATGGGTGCACGGCGGCGGATTCGGCACGTACCACGAGGCCCGCAAGGAGCGCTTCGCGCGCTTCGAGGAGCTGCGCCGGCGCTGGGACGAGAAGCACGCCCAGCTGAAGAAGCTGGTGCTCAACCTCCGCCAGGCCGCTTCCATCAGCCACGAGCTGGCCTCCCGCTACGCCGCCGCGCAGACCCGGCTGCGGAAGTTCGAGGAGGCGGGGCCCCCGCCGGAGCCGCCGCGCGAGCAGGACATCCGGATGCGGCTGCGCGGCGGCCGCACCGGCGTGCGCGCGGTGACCTGCGAGCAGCTGGAGCTGACCGGCCTCATGAAGCCGTTCGACCTGGAGATCTTCTACGGCGAGCGGGTCGCGGTCCTCGGTTCGAACGGCTCCGGCAAGTCGCACTTCCTGCGGCTGCTGGCCGGGGAGCACGTGCAGCACACCGGCACCTGGAAGCTGGGCGCCCGCGTCGTGGCCGGCCACTTCGCCCAGACCCACGCCCACCCCGAGCTGCTCGGCCGCACGCTGGTCGACATCCTGTGGACGGAGAACGCCAAGGACCGCGGCGCCGCGATGTCCGTGCTGCGCCGGTACGAGCTGGAGAAGCAGGGCGACCAGCTCTTCGAGCGGCTCTCCGGCGGCCAGCAGGCCCGCTTCCAGATCCTGCTGCTGGAGCTCTCCGGCACCACGGCCCTGCTTCTCGACGAGCCGACCGACAACCTCGACCTGGAGAGCGCGGAGGCCCTCCAGGAGGGCCTGGAGTCCTACGACGGCACCGTGCTCTCCGTCACGCACGACCGCTGGTTCGCCCGCTCCTTCGACCGCTTCCTGGTCTTCGGCGCGGACGGCGTCGTCCGAGAGGTATCCGAGCCGGTCTGGGACGAGGGCCGCGTGGCGCGCAAGCGTTAGCCGTGCCCCGGCTGGTTTTGGCTGAGCTCAGCCAAAACCAGCCCGTCCGGCGCTTGGGGACGCGCCCGCAGGGCGCTCGCCGCCGCAGGCGGCACAAAGATCCGCCGGACGGGGCACTAGCGTGCGGGCACCGCACGGCGCAAGCCACCGGGGGCATGTTTTGACCCGGATGGGGGCCGGACGGTAGTCTGCCAGTTCGTTATGCGTATTGGCTTGGTCGTTCTCACGCGAGGGGCCCTTACGCTTGTCCACCGGGCCGATGACCAGCGGCAGGTACTCGGGTTGCGTCCCCGGGTGCGGCCAAGGCTGTCGTGATCGTCCGGGTGGCCTTGTCAGGACCCACTCACACACGAAGCGAAGGCTACGACCGTGCGTACGTTCAGCCCCAAGCCCGGCGATGTCCAGCGCCAGTGGCACATCATTGACGCGCAGGACGTTGTCCTGGGTCGTCTGGCCACTCAGGCCGCCAACCTCCTCCGCGGCAAGCACAAGCCCGTGTACGCGCCGCACATGGACATGGGTGACTTCGTCATCATCATCAACGCCGACAAGGTTCACCTGTCCGGCAACAAGAAGACCCAGAAGATGGCCTACCGCCACTCTGGCTTCCCGGGCGGTCTGCGTTCGGTTCGTTACGACGAGCTGCTCGACAAGAACCCCGAGAAGGCCGTCGAGAAGGCCATCAAGGGCATGGTCCCCAAGAACTCCCTCGGCCGTCAGATGCTCTCGAAGCTGAAG
This sequence comes from Streptomyces syringium, assembly GCF_017876625.1. NCBI lineage: Bacteria > Bacillati > Actinomycetota > Actinomycetes > Kitasatosporales > Streptomycetaceae > Streptomyces > Streptomyces syringium. The sequence continues at coordinate 3,396,699 of NZ_JAGIOH010000001.1, read as the reverse complement.
GTGTACTCGGGCAGCGAGCACCCGCACGCCGCGCAGCAGCCGGTTCCGTTCGAGATCACCCAGGTCAAGCAGGGCTAGTCCCGGCCACCGCCGAACCAGACAGAAAGCATCTGAGGAGAATCGTGGCTGAGACCACCGCCGAGACGCCCATCGAGGACATCACCGAGGAGTTCGCGGGCGACGCGACCTTCGAGTCCGAGGAGACCGAGTACACCAGCGAGTCCCTCGCGTCCCGCTTCGGCGACCCGCAGCCGGCCGCCGGCCTGGGCCGTCGCAAGAACGCCATTGCCCGCGTCCGGATCGTTCCGGGCACCGGCAAGTGGAAGATCAACGGTCGCACCCTTGAGGACTACTTCCCCAACAAGGTGCACCAGCAGGAAGTCAACGAGCCCTTCAAGGTGCTCGAGCTCGACGACCGCTACGACGTCATCGCCCGCATCTCGGGTGGCGGCGTGTCCGGCCAGGCCGGCGCCCTGCGCCTCGGCGTGGCCCGTGCGCTCAACGAGGCGGACGTGGACAACAACCGCGGCCCGCTGAAGAAGGCCGGCTTCCTCTCGCGCGACGACCGTGCGGTCGAGCGCAAGAAGGCCGGTCTCAAGAAGGCCCGCAAGGCTCCGCAGTACAGCAAGCGCTAAACAAGCGGCTTCGCTGCTTCTGCTCGAACGCCCCGGCGGCACGATCCGTGCCGCCGGGGCGTTCGGCTATCGGCGGCCCGGGGCGTATACCTGGATGCAATGCCCCGGACCCGGACCCGACACCTCATCTGCGGGGGCGACACCCCCTCCCCCCACCCGCGTTTTTACGGAGGACACCAGTGGGACGACTCTTCGGTACGGACGGTGTGCGCGGTGTCGCCAACGCCGACCTGACGGCGGAGCTGGCGCTCGGCCTGTCGGTCGCCGCGGCGCATGTGCTCGCCGAGGCGGGCACGTTCGAGGGCCATCGGCCGGTGGCCGTGGTCGGCCGTGATCCGCGCGCGTCCGGGGAGTTCCTGGAGGCCGCCGTGGTGGCCGGGCTCGCCAGCGCGGGCGTCGACGTCCTGCGGGTGGGCGTGCTGCCCACGCCGGCCGTCGCCTATCTGACCGGCGCGCTCGGCGCCGACCTCGGCGTGATGCTCTCCGCCAGCCACAACGCCATGCCCGACAACGGCATCAAGTTCTTCGCCCGCGGCGGCCACAAGCTCGCCGACGAGCTGGAGGATCGCATCGAGCGGACCTACCGCGCGCACGCCTCCGGCGAGCCCTGGGACCGCCCCACCGGTGCCGGCGTCGGCCGCGTCCGCGAGTACGACCAGGGCTTCGACAATTACGTCGCGCACCTGATCGGCGTGCTGCCCAACCGCCTGGACGGCCTCAAGGTCGTCATCGACGGCGCCCACGGTGCCGCCTCCCGCGTCTCCCCCGAGGCCTTCGCGCGCGCCGGCGCCGAGGTGATCACCATCGGTACCGACCCCGACGGCCTCAACATCAACCACGAGTGCGGCTCCACGCACCTGGGCAAGCTGCGCGCCGCCGTCGTCGAGCACGGCGCCGACCTGGGCGTGGCCCACGACGGTGACGCCGACCGCTGCCTCGCGGTCGACGGGACCGGCGCGGAGGTCGACGGCGACCAGATCCTCGCCGTGCTCGCCCTCGCCATGCGCGAGGCCGGGACGCTGCGGAAGAACACCGTGGTCGCCACCGTCATGTCCAACCTGGGCTTCAAGCTGGCCATGGAGCGCGAGGGCGTCGACCTCGTCCAGACCTCCGTCGGTGACCGGTACGTCCTGGAGGAGATGAAGGCGAACGGCTTCGCCCTGGGCGGCGAGCAGTCCGGCCACGTCATCGTCCTCGACCACGCCACCACCGGCGACGGCACCCTGACCGGCCTGATGCTGGCCGCCCGGGTCGCCGCCACCGGCCGCTCGCTGGCGGAGCTGGCCGGGGTCATGGAGCGACTGCCGCAGATCCTGATCAACGTCCGCGACGTCGACAAGTCCCGGGTGGGCTCCTCGCCCGAGCTGGCCGCCGCCGTCAACGACGCCGAGCGCGAGCTGGGTGCCACGGGCCGGGTGCTGCTGCGTTCGTCCGGCACGGAGCCGCTGGTGCGGGTCATGGTCGAGGCGGCGGACATCGAGCAGGCGCGGAAGGTGGCCCAGAGCCTGGCCGACGTGGTCAAGTCGGCTTTGGGCTGAGCAGCCTTAGGGCTCTGCCCAGGCCCCGCTCGGGATGGGGGCGCACCACCGCTGCGCGGCGGTGTCCTCAAACGCCGGACGAGCTGAAATCAGCCCGTCCGGCGTTTGAGGACGCGCCCGCAGGGCGCTCGCGGCCGCCGGCCGCCGCCCGGTGATCAGGGAGCAGCCGCCAGGCGAAGAGTCATTTCGCCACGGAGCGCCGCCGCTGATTCGCCCAGAACAACCGCTGAGCGACCAGCGTCAACGTCCCCGCCATGATGATCCCCAGCAGGTTCAGCGCCAGCTGCACCGCCGAGCCACGGGTCTCCGACCAGTCGCCGTAGGACAGGGCGACGGCGGCGTTGGCCGCGGCGGGGACGGTCGTCACCGAGATCGCCACGCCGATCAGCGCGCCCGACTTCGCCGAGGTCAGCGACAGTATCCCGGCGATACCGGCCAGGAACGCCACCACGAAGGAGAAGGCGTCCGGCTGCCAGATGAACGAGGTCTGCGGGCGGTCCGCGAGGAACTTCGCCTCGTGGAAGAGCCCGACCCAGTCCATCAGCAGGCTGAAGCCGCCGGTCAGCACCATCGCCACGGGGAAGCCCACCAGCAGCGCCAGCACCGAGCGCCAGGCGAGGCGGGGCGCCCGCCGGACGATCGCCGTGCAGAGCCCGGCCAGCGGGCCGAACTCCGGGCCGACCGCCATCGCGCCCACGATCAGGATCGCGCTGTCCATGATCACGCCGCAGGCGGCGAGCATCGTCGCGACGGTCAGGAACGCCAGGAAGGTGATGCTGAGCGTCGACTCCTCGTGCGTCTCCTCGACCAGCGACTCCCAGACCACCGCGTCCGCGCCGTCGCCGGGCGCCTCCTCCTCGGCCTCCTCCGCGCGCCGGGAGAGCATCAGCCCCACGTCGTCGACCGAGATCGAGCCGACGTCCGGCAGCCCGGTCGCCCGCAGCCGGGCCAGCAGCCCGTCGGCGGCCTCGCGGGCCACGTCGCACAGCACGATGTCGCCCCGCGGATGACGGGCCGCCTTGGCGAGTACGGCCACATGGGTGACGCCGATGGTCCGCTCCAGCAGCTCGACGATCTCGTCGGTGCGGTCGGGCGGGGTGATCATCCGCAGATGCAGCATGAGTGTCTTTTCTAGAGTTTCCGCAGAGAGAGCCGCTGCACCTTGTGGTCGGGCCCCTTGCGGAGGATCAGGTTCGACCGTCCGCGGGTGGGAGCCACATTCTCCAGCAGGTTCGGCTTGTTGATGGTGCGCCAGTTCCGCCGGGCGTAGTCCAGGGCCTCCTCCTCGGAGACCTGGGTGTACCTGCGGAAGTACGAGTCGGGGTCCTGGAAGGCCGTCGCGCGCAGCTTCCGGAAGCGCTCGTAGTACCAGCGCTCGATGTCGTCGGCCCGCGCGTCGACGTACACGCTGAAGTCGAAGAAGTCGGCCAGCCCGACGCGGGTGCGGCCGTCGCTGCCGGGCAGCGCCGGCTGGAGGACGTTGAGGCCCTCGATGATCAGGATGTCCGGGCGGTGCACGGTCAGCCGCTCGTCGGGCACGATGTCGTAGATCAGGTGGGAGTAGACCGGGGCGGTCACTTCCGCCTTGCCGGCCTTCACGTCCGCGACGAAGCGGGTCAGGGCGCGCCGGTCGTAGGACTCGGGGAAGCCCTTGCGGGACATCAGGCCGCGCCGCTGGAGCTCGGCGTTGGGCAGCAGGAAGCCGTCCGTGGTGACCAGCTCGACGCGCGGGTGCTCGGGCCAGCGGGCCAGCAGCGCCTGGAGCAGTCGGGCGGTGGTCGACTTGCCGACCGCGACGCTGCCCGCGACGCCTATGACGAAGGGCGTGCCCGGCTGGGAGCCGTGGCCGCCGCCCACGTCGCCCAGGAAGGTGTTCAGGGCGCCGCGCAGCTCGCTGGTCGCTCCGACGTAGAGGTTGAGCAGCCGGGAGAGCGGGAGGTAGACGTCCCGGACCTCGTCCAGGTCGATGACGTCGCCGAGCCCGCGCAGCCGCTCGACCTCCTCGGCGGTCAGCGGCAGCGGGGTGTTCTCGCGCAGGGCGCTCCACTCCGCACGGGTCAGATCCACGTACGGGGAGGAGTCGGCGCGGCGTCGTTGCTGCGGCTGCTCTGTGGTGGTCGGCACGGGCCCATTCTGCGCGGGTGGCGGGCGGGGCTCACTTCGGGGGCTCCTTGGAGCGCGTACTGGCGGTTACCCCGGGCGTGCGCCGGGTGCGTATCCGGACCTGTGTCCAGGTGTGGGATTCGGGTGTTCTTTGTGGGGTTTATGGGGTGTGGGAGCGGGATTGTGGGACACAAGCGGGTGACGTTCGGCCTCATTCCCTGTACCTACCGGTGGGTCGGAGCTACGTTCCAGCCACTCCGGACGCCCCACTGCCACCGGAGCCCCCCACCCTCAGAGGGACACCGTGTTCGCTCTCAGATCCCTGCGCCGCCGTCACGGACGCCACGCCCCCCACGGCTGCGGCACCGACCGGTCCGCCTTCGCCGACCAGGTGAAGAGCGAGCTGACCGACGAGCTGCCGGACGAGGACCTCGGTCAGGACCTGGAGGACTGCCTGGCCGTGTACGAGCTGGGCAGCAAGCCGCGCTGCGAGGAGGTCGAGTACCTCGAACTCGTCCAGGAAGCCATCGACCGGATCGACCGCGGCCGTTGAGTCCTGGGCCTTACGCTGCACTCCATGTGCGGAATCGTTGGCTATGTGGGAGGGCAGTGCGCCCTCGACGTCGTATTGGCGGGCCTGAAGCGCCTGGAGTACCGCGGCTATGACTCGGCCGGGGTCGCGGTGCTGGCCGACGGCGGTCTCGCCGCCGCGAAGAAGGCGGGCAAGCTCGCCAATCTGGAGAAGGAGCTGGCCGAGCGGCCGCTGCCGTCCGGCCCGACCGGCATCGGCCACACCCGGTGGGCCACCCACGGCGGTCCCACCGACGCCAACGCCCACCCGCACCTGGACAACGCCGGGCGCGTCGCGGTGGTCCACAACGGCATCATCGAGAACTTCGCCGGGCTCCGTGCCGAGCTGGCAGAGCGCGGCCACACCCTGGGCTCCGAGACCGACACCGAGGTCGTCGCCCACCTGCTCGCCGAGGCCTTCTCCTCCTGCGGCGACCTCGCCGAGTCCATGCGGCAGGTGTGCCGCCGCCTGGAGGGCGCCTTCACGCTCGTCGCGGTGCACGCCGACGACCCGGACGTGGTCGTCGGCGCCCGTCGCAATTCGCCCCTGGTCGTCGGCGTCGGTGACGGCGAGCACTTCCTCGCCTCCGACGTCGCCGCCTTCATCGCCCACACCCGCGAGGCGATCGAGCTCGGCCAGGACCAGGTCGTGGAGCTGCGCCGGGACGGCGTGACCGTCACGGACTTCGACGGCGCCCCCGCGGACGTCCGGGCGTACCACGTGGACTGGGACGCCTCCGCCGCCGAGAAGGGCGGCTACGACTACTTCATGCTGAAGGAGATCGCCGAGCAGCCGAAGGCGGTCGCGGACACGCTGCTGGGCCGGATCGACGCGTCCGGCGCGCTGCTGCTGGACGAGGTCCGCATCCCCGCGTCCGTACTGCGCGAGGTCGACAAGGTCGTCATCGTGGCGTGCGGCACGGCGTACCACGCGGGCATGATCGCCAAGTACGCCATCGAGCACTGGACGCGCGTCCCCTGCGAGACGGAGCTGGCGAGCGAGTTCCGCTACCGCGACCCGATCCTGGACCAACGCACGCTGGTGATCGCCATCAGCCAGTCCGGCGAGACGATGGACACCCTGATGGCCCTGCGGCACGCCCGGGAACAGGGCGCGAAGGTCCTCGCGATCTGCAACACGAACGGCTCGACGATCCCCCGCGAGTCCGACGCCGTGCTCTACACCCACGCGGGCCCGGAAGTCGCCGTCGCGTCCACAAAGGCGTTCCTGACGCAGCTGGTGGCCTGCTACCTCGTCGCCCTCTACCTGGGCCAGGTGCGCGGCACCAAGTGGGGCGACGAGATCGTCTCCGTCGTCCACGAGCTGTCGGCCATCGCCACCCAGGTGGAGGAGGTCCTGGAGACCATGGAGCCGGTCCGCGAGCTGGCCCGCTCCCTGGCCGACAAGAACACGGTGCTCTTCCTCGGCCGGCACGTCGGCTACCCGGTCGCCCTGGAAGGCGCCCTGAAGCTCAAGGAGCTCGCCTACATGCACGCCGAGGGCTTCGCGGCGGGCGAGCTGAAGCACGGGCCCATCGCCCTGATCGAGGACGACCTGCCGGTGGTCGTGGTCGTCCCGTCCCCCCGCGGCCGGTCGGTCCTCCACGACAAGATCGTCTCGAACATCCAGGAGATCAGGGCCCGGGGCGCCCGTACGATCGTCATCGCCGAGCGCGGTGACGAGGCGGTACGCCCGTACGCCGACCACCTCATCGAGATCCCGGCCACGCCGGTGCTGCTGCAACCGCTGGTCGCGACGGTCCCCTTGCAGGTCTTCGCCTGCGAGCTGGCCACGGCCCGGGGCAACGAGGTCGACCAGCCGCGCAACCTGGCCAAGTCGGTGACGGTCGAATGATCATCGGCGTCGGTATCGACGTAGCCGAGATCGAACGCTTCGACGCGGCCCTCCAGCGCACGCCGAGCCTCGCCGACCGCCTGTTCGTCGAGGCCGAGCTGTACCTGCCGAGCGGCGAGCGCCGCGGCATCGCCTCCCTGGCGGCCCGCTTCGCCGCGAAGGAGGCCCTGGCCAAGGCCCTCGGCGCCCCGGCGGGCCTGCTCTGGACGGACGCGGAGGTCACCACGGCGGACAGCGGCCGCCCGAGCCTGACGGTCACGGGCACGGTGGCCGCGTGCGCGGAGGCCCTGGGGGTGCGCTCCTGGCACATCTCGCTGAGCCATGACGCGGGGGTGGCGTCGGCGGTGGTGATCGCGGAGGGGTAGGGACGTTCCGGGGGCGCGGCTCGTCCGGCGGGCCGCACGCCGTCGGGTGCGCGCCCCGGTGTTGACTCTCCAGCGACGGGAGACATCAAGGTGACGGACATGGACGACGACGCCGTCCATTCCATCGGTGACCTGGCCCGGCTGACCGGTCTTTCGGTCAAGACCATCCGGTTCTGGTCCGATGCGGGAGTGGTGCCGCCGACCGACCGTACGCCCGCCGGCTACCGCCTCTACGGGCAGGACGCCCTGGCCCGGCTCGGCCTCGTCCGTACGCTGCGCGAACTCGGTGTCGGTCTCGCCGTCATCCAGCGGGTGCTGGAGCGCGAGATCACCGTCGCCGAGGTCGCGGCCGTACACGCCGAGGCGCTCGACGTGCAGATCCGCACGTTGCGGCTGCGCCAGGCCGTCCTGCGAGCGGTAGCCGGACGCGGGTCCACACCCGAGGAGATGGAACTCATGCACAAGCTCGCGAATCTCTCCGATCAGGAACGCCGCCGCCTGATCCACGACTTCATCGACCACTCCTTCGACGGCCTCGACGTCGATGCCGAATTCCTGGCCACCATGCGCAGCGCGATGCCGGAGCTGCCGGAGGACCCGGCGCCCGAGCAGATCGACGCCTGGGTGGAGCTGGCGGAGCTGGTCCAGGACGCCGATTTCCGTGCCGGAATGCGCAAGGCCGCCGTCGACCAGCTCCGGTCCCGTACGGAGGCCGGGGCGCCCGCTCCGGAGGATGCCCGTCGGCTGGCGGACCTGATCAGGGAGCGGACCACCCGGGCTCAGGAGTCCGGCGTCGAGCCGACCTCCGAGGAGGCGCGCCCGGTGGTCGACGAGCTGGTGGCCCGGAGCGCGGAGCTGTCGGGCCGTGAGGACGGCCCGGAGTTCCGGTCCTGGCTGCTGGAACGGATGGAGATCGGCAACGACTCACGGTTCGAGCGGTACTGGCGGCTGATCGCCGTGATCAACGGCTGGCCGGAGCCGAGCATGGGTCCGGCGATGGATTGGCTGATCGCGGGCCTGCGGGCCGGCCGCTGACGGCTGTGGGGTGAGGGGACGAACGGCCCTGCGAGGCAGGGCCGTTCGTCGTTCCCCCGCGACGGGGCGGGGTGCCGCTCTGCTGACGTAAGTCGAGCTTCGCGCTCTTGACGGAGGCGCTCATCGCGAGCACGCTCGTGCAAGTTGGCGTAAGCGCCCAAGCCCAAAACCGGAGGCATACGAAGAGCTCAAGGCCCAGTGCGAGGCCACAGTGATTCCGGGGCACGCGCCCGGGATTCCGCCCCACGAAGCGGTGATCCGGATTCCGGTCCGAATGGTGCCCATGCTGAGGGAGGCATGTGATGTCGCAGAACGAGCCGGGCTTTGACGAGCTGCTGGCTTCGGCCAAACGCTCCGCCGTGCACCTGGAAATGCGGGACGTGTACGGGGTAGGGGATGAGGCTCAGGACTTCGAGCGCTGGGCGCGTACGGGGGAACGCGATATCGACCCGACGTCCGACTATTGGGCGCCGTGGGTAGACCTCATTCAGCGGACTGTCGCCAGGGGCGTTGCAGTCCGTCGTGCCCGTGTGGTCTCCGAGCCGGTGACCGACTACATCAAGTACGAGCACGCGGGTACCGTCGTCAATCTTCAGGCGGGTGAGCAAGTCCGCTGGCTGCCCAGGCGACACGCGTCGGACATCGCACTGCCAGGCAACGATTGCTGGGTCTTCGACGACGAGACCGTTCTGTTCAACCACTTCACCGGTGAGGGAAGCTGGTCCGAACCTGGGTGGGAGGTGCGTACCGAGCCGGCGGTCGTACGGCTTGCCGCAGCAGCCTTCGAGGCCGTATGGGAGCGCGGGACCCCCCACGAGAAATATTCGATCTGAACCACGAACCACCGAAAGCTGACTCGTGTCCGTGTCCTCCTCGTCCAGTGCCCAAGCCGCGCGCGAAGTCATCGCTGCCCGGCTTCGGGATATGCGTATCGATGCGGAGCTGACCGGACATGAGCTGGCTCGTCGGTGCGGCTGGAGCCCTGCGAAGTCTTCGCGCATCGAAAATGCGAGGACACCGCCGTCCGACGCCGACATTCGGGCGTGGTGCACCGCCTGCGGAGGTGAAAGCCAGGTCGCGGACCTGATCGCTGCCAATCGCCAGGCCGATCAGATGTATGTCCACTGGAAGAAGCTGCACAGGCACGGGATGCGCAGGGCGCAGGAGGAGATTGTTCCCCTGTACCGGGGCACGCGTCTGTTCAGGGTGTACTGCTCCAACGTCATTCCCGGCATGGTCCAGACGGAGTCCTACGCAGCCGCCCTGCTGTCCACCATCGCCGCGTTCCAAGGCACCCCTGACGACTCACCCGAGGCGGCCGCTTCCCGTATCGAGCGCTCCGAAGTCGTCCATCAGGGCAACCACCGGTTCGCGCTGCTCATCGAGGAGACGGTGCTTCGATATCGCGTCGGTGACGCCGAGACGATGGCAGGGCAACTCGGCTACCTGCTCGCGGTCATGGCCCTGCCGAACGTGAGCCTCGGCGTCATTCCCTCCGACGCTCGGCGTCGAGTGTGGCCGCTGGAAGCGTTCTACCTCTTCGACGACCGTCGAGTGAGCGTGGAACTGCTGACCGCGGCTGTGAACGTCACGTCCCCCAGCGAGATCGCCCTCTACGCCAAGGCGTTCTCCGGGCTGTCGGAACTCGCTGTGTACGGGGTGAAGGCCCGTGCGCTCATCACCGGGGCCATCAACTCGCTCGGGTAGCGCGCGTGCAATCTCGTGCAAGAACGTGGAGGCGGCCTCCTTCCCGCCCCTAGCGTCCCTGGTAGGGCGAACGACGAAGCCGCGAGAATCTACGAAGGAGGAACCCATGGCGCAGTACGAGTTCCACGCCGCCGCTGCGTGCGGAGGTCCGTGCACCGAGGGATGCGTCGAGGTCGCCACAAACGTTCCCGGGATCGTCGCGTTGCGCGACACCAAGACCGAGGTCGTCATGCAGTTCACACCGCAGGAGTGGGGTGACTTCCTGGCGGGGGCCAAGGCGGGCGAGTTCGACCTGTTGGCTTGATCGGCCGGGCAGTGCCTGTGCACGTTCACGGGTACCTGTGGGTGGGGGAGAAGGCGGTGTACGACAGGGAGAGCGTTCGGCGCCCGCTCCCGGCAGAGGAGCCGACCTCCACGAGCCACCCTGATGTTGTCCAAAGGCGCCGTGAGGCAGCTGTGGAGTGGAGGGGCACCGAGGTTCCGCCGATCGAAACGGTCCTGTGGCTCGTGAAGCCGCCTGCGCGGATTCGTGGGACGTGGGAGGAGCCCAAGGAGGCGGGGGAATGGCTGGGGCGACGGCTCATGGAGTACGCCCCGCGCTTCGCCTTCGCCCGCGATCGGGGCGCCGAGTTCTCAGTGGCCTGCGTGGCCTCCGCAGTGGAACGACTGATGTGGGGCGGAGATGTCTCTCTGGGCTTCTACCTGAGGCAGCCACTGTTCCTGTCCCTGGCCTTGGTGACGTGCGCACCGAACCGGACCCGGCCTGACTTGCCATGCCCGGCGAGGTGATGACGTAGCTCGGAGAACGAACGGCCCCCGCGGAAGCGGGGGCCGTTCGTCGTTCCCCCGCGACGGGGCAGCGGTACCGTTCAGATGTCCAGTCAGAACGGAGCTCCCCATGCCCCCGTACATTGACGAGCACACCGGTACACGCATCGCGCACGCGCGCAAAGTACGTCGGCTGACGCAGCGCGAACTTGCCGACTTGTCCCACGTTTCGTACAGCACCATCACCAAGGTCGAGCAGGGCGTACTGCCCGCGAGCCCTTCAGCGATCGGGTCTCTCGCCCGTGCCCTTTCGGTTCCCGTCACCGAATTGACCGGGCAGCCGTACCTTGAGGAATTGCGCCAGGATCAACTGGACGGACTGATCCAGCCGATCCGTGAGGCGCTGAATGTGTACGACCTCGGGCGGGATCCGGACGTGTCCCCGCGCCCGTTCCATGAGTTGGAGGCACACGCCGAAAAGCTGTGCGCACTGGTTCGGGTCACGAACATCAAGCAGGTCGCCGCAGACCTACCGGGTCTGATCTGTGAAGCCACGACGGCGGCGCACGCTTCCCCCACTGATCGCAGCTGGCAGGTGCTTGCCAGCACTTACCGGACCGCCTACGACGTCACGACGAAGCTCGGTTTCCTGGATCTCTGCACGATCGCGCTGGACCGGCTGGAGTGGGCTGCTCAACGGGCCTCGGATCCGATCCTGGGCGGGATGCGCCAGTACCTACGGGCCCTGGCTTATCTGCGTGCCAGTGAATACCGAACCGGCAAGCGGCTCATCCGCCAGAGCATGGCTGTCCTGGAACAGGCCGAGGCTGGCAGAGTGCGCGACGTGGTGACGGGGCAGCTCCACTTGGGTGCCGCCGTGCTGGCGGGCCGCGACAAGGACGAGGGCGCGGCCGAGGGGCACCTGGACGAAGCCCAGCGCATCGCGGCGCGGACGGGGCCGGCTGAGAAGGTCCATTGGCTTTCGTTCGGGCCGACCAATGTCGGCGTGCACCGTGTGAGTGTGCTCGCCGAACTGGATCAGTATCCGGAAGCCGTGAGGATCGCCCAGGAGACGGCGATCCCCGAAGGGTGGCCTCCCTCCCGGCTGGCGCACCACTATTCCGAGGTGGCGCGAGCCCAATTGTGGACGGGCCGAACGGACGCCGCATTCAAGAACCTGCAGAAGGCCCGCAAGCTGGCGCCCCAGCAGACTCGCTACCACCCGACGGTGCGAGAGACGTACGCAGGCCTGGAGTCGGCGAAGCGGCGGATGCCGGACACGTTCAGCAACTATGGGGCGTGGCTGGGAATGTGACCGCCGGCAATCCATAGGCCGGGGCTATCAACAACCTCTGATAGTTCCGGCCTTGGTGTGTCGGCACTCTGTGATGGTCGAAGGACCCCCGCGACCGCTGTGAACGGCCCGGGGGCATGGCCAACGCTTACGAGGAGCGTCAACATGCCTGACTTTATCCGTCGTTGGACCCGCTGGGCGAGAGCCCCGTTCCCCCGCCGCTCAGCCGGCATCACGCGCGCCGTCGCGCCACCGCCCCCGGCGAGCCCGTACGGCCTCTGGGCGACAGCCCACGGTTTCGACGTCGTCCGCCGTCCCGTCCACCACGCGGAGGCGGGCCGATGACCTACCGGCTCGTCGCCCCCGCCGTGCCGACCTCCGCCCGGCTGGCCAGGGAATTCGTCTCCGCCGCCCTTGTCGCCGCCGACCGGCGGCCGTTGATCGAGAACGCCCGGGTCTGCGTCTCGGACGCCGTGACGAACGTCGTGCGGCACGCGCGCGTGCCCGTGCTCGCCGTGGAGGTGACCGTCGGGGCGGAGCACGTCGTGGTGGCCGTCCGGGATGACGACCTCCGCAGGCTGCCGTGGCCGCGTCGGGCGCGTGCGGACGAGGAAGGCGGGAGGGGACTGATGCTCGTACGGCGGCTGTCGCACGCCTCCGGCGTCACGTGGGTGTGGGACGGGCTCGACCTGGTCGGAAAGCAGGTCTGGTTCGAGCTGCGGGAGGGCGTCGCGTTGAGCGCGTGAGGAACGGGCGGGCCAGATGCCCTTACGGCGCCCATCTAGGACGTGTTCCGTCCTACTGGCCCGCTACCTTCAGGTTATCGGCCAACGAAGGGAGCGCACCGTGTTGCGAGGACTCACCACTCTCAACTTCTGGGCAGACGATCTGGAGGCGGCCAAGCGCTGGTACGCCGAGCTGCTGGGGATCGAGCCGTACTTCGAACGTCCGGGTTATGCCGAGTTCCGCATCGGCGACTACCAGCACGAGCTGGGCCTGATCGACAGCCGCTTCGCCCCCGAGGGTGCGACCGCCCGCCCGGCCGGTGCGCTCATGTACTGGCACGTCGACGACTTGGAGGCCACGGTCGAGAAGCTGTTGTCCATGGGCGCCAAGGAGTACCAGCCGCCGATCGAACGCGGCGAGGGGTTCGTCACCGCCTCCGTCGTCGATCCTTTCGGGAACATCCTCGGCGTCATGTACAACCGGCACTACCTGGAGGTTCTGGCCGGCCCGGCCGCGACGGCCTGACGCCTTCCACCGCTCCCGGCTCCGCCGGCCCGCACCTGGCGTATCGTCAGCTCCGCGCGTGGACGGGCGGAGGAGGGCGGCTGTGCACCCGGCAACGGAACGTATCGCGGCGGTGTTGGGCCGAAGCCAGGGGAGTGGCTATCTGCTGGCGCCCAGGCTCGTTCTGACCGCCGCACACGTGGTGGGCGATGCGCCCGCGCCCCAGGTCGTCGTGCCCGGCGGCGTCGGACCCGTGCGGTGCAAAGTGGTGTGGGCGCGGGACGAGAAGCGACGGTGTGACGCCGCACTGCTGCTCGCCGAACGGGACCTGGTGACCGAAGAGGTGGCGGGCGGTTTCGACCCCTTGCTGTGGGGGCGGGCCCGGGATCTGAGGGCCCTGCCGGGTGCCCAGACCGTCGGGTTTCCGCAGGTGCAACGGGACGTGGACGGTGAACTCGACACCGAGCAGGTCGTGGGGACGCTCAAACCGGGCAGCAATCTCCTCAGCGGCCGCCATGTGCTCGACAGCGACCACGGCGCCCCGGAGGCGCTCGCCGACGGGAGCTCGCCGTGGGCGGGCATGTCCGGATCCGCCGTCTTCGTGGACGGGCTGCTCGCCGGAGTGGTGTGCGCGGACCCGAAGGGCTGGAACCACGGACGTCTGATGGTGACGTCCTCCGCCACGCTCTGGTCGCACTTCGACTTCCTCAGCGAGTGCCTTCGCGCGGGGCACAAGCCCGAGACGCGCCCCCTCACCTCCTCCCGCCAGCTCGAGATCGAGGCGTTCGAGCGGAGGCTCCGCGACTACATCATCGGCAAGGTCGGCGAACTGACCATCGTGGGCCTCACCCTCTCCGACGGTGAGGGCGAGACATGGCCGCTCGACGCGGCCTACCTCAGCCTCGAACTGACCGGCGTGCCACGCTCCACGCGTCCCGGAGGCTTCGGGGTTTCGGACGGGGACACCGCCGTACGGTCGTCGCCGAGGCGGGCCGAAGACGCGCTGGCCGGACAGAAGCGGGTGCTGCTGCGGGGCGCGGCCGGCTCGGGCAAGACCACGCTGCTCCAGTGGCTCGCGACGATCAGCGCACGCGGCGACCTGCCCCCGGGGCTGAGCCACCTGAGCGACTGCGTGCCGCTCACCCTGCCCCTGCGATCGCTGATCCGGAAGGGCGAGCTGCCGCAGCCGGAGGAGTTCCTCGCTGCCGCCGCCCGACCGCTGGCCGGGCTTCCCGCAGCCGCGGGGTGGGTGACCCGCAGGCTGACCGAGGGCAGCGTGCTGTTGCTGATCGACGGCGTGGACGAGGTCCCCGAAGCCGACCGCCGACGCACGCTGACCTGGGTCAAGGACCTGCTGGCCGCCTACCCCGACGCGCGGTACGTCATCACCACCAGACCGTCCGCGGTCCGCGAGGGCTGGCTCGCGGACGCGGGCTTCACCGAGCTGGAGCTGCTCCCGATGAGCCGGGGCGACGTCGCGGCCTTCATCGACCGGTGGCACACGGCCGCCGGAGCGCGGCACAACGCGCAGTTGCGGACCTTCCGGGACGCACTCACCACGGCGGTCGTCGCCAAACCAGACCTGGGGCGGCTGGCCACCAACCCGCTGATGTGCGCGCTGATCTGCGCCCTCAACCGCTCCCGCCGCGGATATCTGCCGCACGGCCGGATGGAGCTGTACCGCGCCGCGCTGGAACTGCTGCTCGTACGGCGGGACCGCGAGCGCGAGATCGTCGCGGGCCGGGACGGGATGGAGCTCGAACAATCCCATCAGGTGGCGCTGTTGCAGAAGATCGCCTACTGGCTGATCCGCAACGGCCGGTCCGAGATCGAATGGCACAAGGCCGTCGAGATCGTCGAACGGGCGCTCCCCGCCATGCCCTCCGTCGCCGCGCGCGGCAGCGCCGAGGAGATTTTGAGCCATCTCGTCCTGCGCAGCGGGCTGTTGCGGCGGCCCACCAGCGAGACCCTGGACTTCATCCACCGCACGTTCCAGGACTATCTGGGGGCCCAGGCCGCCGTGGACGACTGGGACTTCGACGTCCTCGTCAACCACGCCCACGACGACCAGTGGGAGGACGTGCTGCGCATGGCCGTCGGCCACGCCCCGCCACGCGCGCGTGCCGAGCTGCTCGACATGCTCCTCAAGCGCGGGGACGCCGAGGAAACCCACCGCTACCGGCTGCACCTGCTGGCCGCGGCCTGTCTGGAGCACGCCACCGAGGTGGCCTATGACGTGCGGGCACGGGTCGAGAAGGCGGCCGCGGAGCTCGTGCCGCCGCGCGACCAGGAGTCGGCCAAGGTACTGGCGGCGGCGGGGCGGGTCGTGCTGGACCTGCTGCCGGGGCCCGAAGGGCTGGACGACGAGGTGGCCCACGCCGTCGTCGTGGCGGCGACCCTGGTGGCGGACGACCGGGCCATTCCCCTGCTGTCCCGGTACGCCACCCACCCCTCCCTGGCGGTCCGCTCCCAGCTCGCCTGGGCGTGGGACCGCTTCGACACCGATCAGTACGCGGACGCGGTGATCGGCAAGCTCTCGTACGAGGGAAAAAGAACTGCCTCGCTCGCGTTCGTCGCGAAGACCCGGGAGCACCTGGCCGCGCTCAAGAGGCTCGGCGGACGCCCCGAGGTGCAGTGGCGGGGGTCGTCCGCTCCCGAGGATCTGGCGGACCTGGCCACACCGGCCCTCACGGACCTCTCGCTGCGCGGATGTCAGGAGATCATCGATCTGCGCGCCCTGCGTGACTGCCCTCCGCTGCGCTCGCTGCGGATCACCGAGTCCGAGGGCGTGTCCCACCTGGGGGCGCTGAATGGCGAAGCACTCCGGCTCCTCGAACTGTCCTTGTTCGGGTTTCCCCCGGGCTTGGAGGCGGTGGCCGGTCTCGAACGGCTGGAGTCACTGGACTTCGAATGCACCCATTCTGGTGTCCCCGACGGGGCGGACGGCGAACTGCCGCTGCCGCCCCGGCTCAAGTCGCTGACCCTGGGACGTGGTGCGGCCGGGCTGCGGCTGGTGGGGTTGAGCAGGCACCCCCGGCTCGTAACGGTTACCCTCAGCAACCCCGAACATCCCCTGTCGGCCTTTCCCCTGGCCACGCTGCCCCGGCTCGGCGCGCTGTGCATCAGGAGGATGGACCTGACCACGCTGCGGCACGCGGAGCCGCTGCTTCGTGTGTCCGACCTCGCCCTCGCCGATGTCATCGGTCTCGCCGGGCTGGCTCATCTGCCGGAGGTCTTCCCGGGCACCCGGGCGCTGGCCATCAGCACGCATGAGTTCGCCGCCAAGGAAACCCTCGACCTGGCCCTCCTGGAGGGCCTGAGCCTGGAGAGCCTGATCCTCCGCCACCCCGGCCCCGTCCGTAACGTGGATCTGCTGCCGAGCGGCTGCGCTCTCTACCGCACGTCGCCCGAACTCTCACTCTGACACCGCCCGCCACGCCCCCGCCAGGGCCCCCGCCACCCCCATCGCCGTCAGCGGCGCCGCGCCCAGCGACCGTGCCGCCAGGCCGTGCAGATACGCGCCCACCGACGCCGCGTCCCGCCCCGGCAGCCCCGCGGCCAGCAGGGAGCCCGTCAGGCCCGACAGCACGTCCCCGCTCCCCGCCGTGGCCAGCCACGGTGTCCCCGTCGGGTTCACCCGCACCGCCGCGCCCGAGGCGCAGGCCACCACCGTCGTCGAGCCCTTCAGCAGGGCCGTCACGCCGAAGCGTTCCGCCAGGGCCCGCGCCGAGGACAGGCGGGACGACTCGACGTCCTCGCGGGAGCAGCCGAGGAGGGCCGCCGCCTCGCCGGCGTGCGGGGTGAGGACGGTCGCGGCGGACCGGGCCCGCAGGGCGTCGACGGAGACCAGGTGCAGGCCGTCCGCGTCGACGAGGACCGGGACGTCCGAGGCCAGGACGTCATCGACGGCACGGCGGGCGCGGGCGTCGTCGCCGAGGCCCGGGCCGACCACCCACGCCTGGACGCGCCCGGCCTTCGACGGCGGGCCCGCCGAGACCAGGGTCTCGGGGAAGCGGGCGATGACCGCCTCGGCCGCGGGGCCGACGTAGCGGACCGCGCCCGCGCCGCCGTGCAGGGCGCCCGCGACGGAGAGGACCGCCGCGCCCGGGTAGCGGTCCGAGCCGGCCACCACGCCCACCACGCCCCGGCGGTATTTGTCGCTCTCGGCCGCCGGGCTGGGCAGCAGCCCGGCGACGTCCGCGTGCTGGAGCGCCTCCACATCGGGCTCGTCCGGCAGGCGGAGGCCGATGTCGACCAGGCGCAGGGCGCCCGCGTGCTCCCGGGCCGGGTCGATCAGCAGGCCCGGCTTGTACGCGCCGAAGGTGACGGTCGCGTCCGCCCGGACCGCCGTGCCGCGCACCTCGCCGGTGTCGGCGTCGACGCCGCTGGGCAGGTCGACGGCGACCACCAGGGCCCCGGCCGCCGCCGCGACCAGGGATTCCGCCGCCGGGCGCAGACCGCCCTTGCCGCCGATGCCGACGATCCCGTCGACGACGAGGTCCGCGCGCCGGACCACGCGGTCGCCCTCCTCGGCGGAGGCGATCCGCCCGCCCGCCGCCCGCAGTGCCGCCAGGCCGCCCGCGTGCGCGCGGTCC
This sequence comes from Streptomyces syringium, assembly GCF_017876625.1. NCBI lineage: Bacteria > Bacillati > Actinomycetota > Actinomycetes > Kitasatosporales > Streptomycetaceae > Streptomyces > Streptomyces syringium. Next base: position 3,379,004 of record NZ_JAGIOH010000001.1, on the reverse strand, counting down.
GGGGCGAGCAGCACCGCGCTGACCCCGGCGCCGCGCCGGGCCAGCCGGGCGCCCGCGTACAGGGCGTCGCCGCCGTTGTCCCCGCTGCCGACCAGCAGGGCCACCCGTGCCCCGTACACCTTGCCCAGCAGGCCGGCGCAGGCGGCGGCGAGCCCGGCCGCCGCGCGCTGCATCAGGGCGCCCTCGGGCAGTTCGGTCATGAGCGCGCGCTCGGCGGCCCGTACGGTCTCGACGCTGTAGCCAGTCCTCATGGATTCAGTGTGGCCGCCGGGGCGTGTGCCCGCCCGGAACATGACACCCCGCACCGCCGCCCCGGGAGGCCTGAGACACTGACGGGGATGAGTGAGACACCGATGCCGATGCGCGCCCGTGCCGTGATCGACCTGGCCGCCCTGCGGGCCAACGTGACGACGCTGCGGGCACGTGCGCCCCGGGCGCAGCTGATGGCCGTGGTCAAGGCGGACGCCTACGGCCACGGCGCGGTGCGCTGCGCGCGTGCGGCGCGGCAGGCCGGGGCCGAGTGGCTCGGTACGGCCACGCCGCAGGAGGCGCTGGCGCTGCGGGACGCGGGGGACACCGGACGGCTGATGTGCTGGCTGTGGACGCCGGGCGGGCCGTGGCGGGAGGCCGTCGAGGCCGACATCGACGTGTCGGTCAGCGGCATGTGGGCGCTGGAGGAAGTGTCGGCGGCGGTGCACGCGAGCGGCCTGCGGGCCCGGGTGCAGCTGAAGATCGACACCGGCCTCGGGCGCAACGGCTGCCAGCCCGACGACTGGCCGGAGCTGGTGCTCGCAGCCCGCCAGGCCGAGGCCGAGGGCCTGATCCGGGTCACCGGCATCTGGTCGCACTTCGCCTGCGCGGACGAGCCCGGCCACCCCTCCATCCAGGCCCAGCTGCGGGTCTTCAAGGACGCCCTCGACTACGCCGAGCGCCAGGGGATCACCCCCGAGGTGCGGCACATCGCCAATTCCCCGGCGCTGCTCACGCTCCCCGAGACCCACTTCGACCTCGTGCGGACGGGTGTCGCGGTCTACGGCGTCTCCCCGAGCCCCGAGGTCGGCACCCCGGAGGACTTCGGCCTCAAGCCCGTGATGACGCTGTCCGCGTCCCTCGCCTCGGTCAAGCGGGCGCCGGGCGGTCACGGTGTCTCGTACGGGCATCACTACACGACGCCCGGGCCCACTACGCTCGCCCTCGTCCCCGTCGGGTACGCCGACGGCATTCCGCGGGCCGCCTCCGGCACCGGGCCGGTGCTGGTGGGGGGCAAGTGGCGGACGGTCGCGGGCCGGGTGGCCATGGACCAGTTCGTCGTGGACCTGGGTGGCGACAGCGCGCAGGTGGGTGACGAGGCGGTGCTGTTCGGCCCGGGCGACCGGGGCGAGCCGACCGCCGAGGACTGGGCGCGTGCCACGGGCACGATCGCCTATGAGGTCGTCACGCGCATCTCCAGCCGGGTGCCCCGCGTCTATGTCGGTGAGAACGGGAACACGCAGGAGATCACCGAGGACGTGGACCACAGCTAGGACACGGGGGACCGGGAATGAGCGAAGGAGACACCACGGGCGTGGACGCCGCCGGCCGGTGGCGGGGCGCCGGGGTCGCGGGCGCCGCGATCGGGATCATCGCCACCGGGGCCGCGGTCGGTGTGGCGGTGGAACGCCTGACGGTGGGCCGCGGCATGCGCCGCAAGGCGCGCCTCGCCCTGGACGCCTCGGCCCCGTACGGGACGCTGCGCGGCACCGCGGGCAAGGCGGTCGCCGAGGACGGCACCGAGCTGTACTACGAGGTCGACGAGGTCGACGACCCGGCCGCGGCGGACGCCCCGGCGCCCCGCCGACGGCTCTTCGGGGGCGCCGCCCGCCCCCAGGCCGAGCCGGTCACCGTCATTTTCAGCCACGGCTACTGCCTGGGGCAGGACGCCTGGCACTTCCAGCGGTCCGCGCTGCGCGGTGCCGTGCGGACCGTCTTCTGGGACCAGCGCAGCCACGGCCGCTCCGCCCGCGGCGTCGCCCAGCGCGACCGCGAAACGCCCGTCAGCATCGACCTGCTGGGCCGTGACCTCAAGGCGGTCATCGACGCCGCCGCCCCCGAGGGGCCCCTGGTACTGGTGGGGCACTCGATGGGCGGCATGACGATGATGGCGCTCGCCGCGCAGTACCCGGAGCTGGTCGCCGAGCGCGTCGTGGGCGCGGCCTTCATCGGCACGTCCTCGGGGCTGATCGCCGAGCTCACCTACGGCCTTCCCGTCGTCGGCGGGCTGAACGTGGCGAGCCGCGTCCTGCCGGGCGTCTTCAGGCTGATGACCGCGCAGGCCGCGCTGGTCGAGCGGGGGCGGCGGGCCACCGCCGATCTGTTCGCGGGGCTCATCAAGCGCTATTCGTTCGGCTCGCGCGATGTGGACCCGGCGCTGGCGCGGTTCGCCGAGCGGCTGATCGAGGCGACGCCGGTCGAGATCGTCGCCGAGTTCTACCCGGCCCTCGCCGCGCACGACAAGGTGGAGGCGCTGTGCGCCTTCGACCACATGCCGGTGCTCGTCCTCGCCGGGGAGAGGGACCTGATGACGCCGAGCGAGCACAGCGAGGCCATCGCGGCGGCCCTGCCGGACGCCGAGCTGGTGCTCGTACCGGGCGCCGGGCACCTGGTGATGCTGGAGGACCCCGGGACGGTCGACGAGCACCTGGCCGGAGTGCTGGCCGCGGCCGGGGCGGGCGAGGCGGCCCGGGGCATCGAGCAGCGACGGGCGGCCGGAGCGCGTCGGCACGGCTGAGGGAAGGCGGGCGGGGCCGTCCGTGGCTCCGTCGGCACGGCCGGGCAAAGGCCGCCACGGGTGTTCGTGCCCGCGGCGGCACGGCTGAGCCCCTTACCGGCCCGAGCCCGTACCATCGGCGGGTATGAGCGCCCCGCACGACACGGCCCACCACGAAACGGCCGCCGACGCCACCATCGCCACCACCACCCGGATCACCGTCAAGTCCGCCGAGGACATGCGCGGACTCGGCCGCAGACTCGCCACGTTCCTGCGCCCCGGTGACCTGGTGCTGCTCACGGGCGAGCTGGGAGCGGGCAAGACGACGCTGACCCGCGGGCTGGGGGAGGGCCTCGGCGTGCGCGGTGCCGTCACCTCGCCCACCTTCGTGATCGCCCGCGTCCACCCGCCGCTCGGCGACGGCCCGGCCCTGGTCCACGTCGACGCCTACCGGCTGCACGGCGGGCTGGACGAGATGGAGGACCTGGACCTCGACGTCTCCCTGCCCGAGTCGGTGATCGTCGTGGAGTGGGGCGACGGCAAGGTCGAGGAGCTGTCCGACGACCGGCTGCACGTCGTCATCGAGCGGGCCGTGGGGGCCGACGCCCCGGGCCTCGACGACCTCGACAGCGCCGAGGAGGCCGACGACGAGCGCGGCGTCACGGTGACCGGAGTGGGCGCGCGCTGGGCGGGCGTGGATCTGACGCCGCTGGGGTAGAAGAGGGCTGTCCGTACGTTCCGACAAGTCGTCGGCAAGATGTTGCGTCGGCGGTGTCGGCCGTGGTCACATGGAGTCAGAGACTCGGTTAGGTCTACCTAAGTACCTGACCTTGCCCAGCTGCCCCAGGAGGCATACATGTCGGCCCAAGAGCCTGCTGCCGCCGTGGCGAAACGCTCCGAGGAGCGGCCCCCGTCCATGCGTGACCTCCTGGCGTCGTGTGCCGCGGCCGACGCGGTCTCCACCCCGCCGCAAGCGCCTGAGACGGCGTCCGGGGCCGAGGGCGGCGAGGGCGTGGCGGAGCGCGACGCGGCCTAGAGCCAATGCCGTTGCGATAGCTGTGGGCGTAGGCTTTGGGTGCTGTTCCGGGGGTGGTGCCGATGGCTGAGCGTGTGCCTGAGCTGGCGGGTCTGGGGTTGTTGACCTGGGTGTATCCGCCGGGCTTGGTGGATCGGGTGGTGGCGGCGTGCGGCCGGACCGAACAGCGCAGACGGCTGTTGCCGGCTCGGCTTACGGTCTATTTCGTGCTGGGTCTGGCGCTGTTCTCCCCGGCGCCGTATCTGGAGGTGCTGAGGCATCTGGCCGAGGGCCTGCGGAGTGCCGGCCTGTGGGGCGACTGGCGGATCCCCGCCAAGTCATCCCTGTTCAGGGCCCGGGAGAGGCTCGGGGCTGAACCGTTGCGGGTGCTGTTCGCCGCCACCGCGAGGCCCTTGGCCGGGACGGGAACACCCGGTGCGTCCTGGCGGCGACTTCGGCTGACGGCAGTGGACGGCACCTGCTGGGACGTCGCCGACTCACCTGCGAATGCTGCGGAGTTCGGCCGTCCGGGCAACACCCGCAAGCCGGACCGGTCGGCGTTCCCGCAGGTACGAATGGCCGCGTTGGTTGAGTGCGGGACGCATGCGGTGCTCGACGCGGAGCTGGGCGGCTGCCGGGTCGGCGAGCTGACCCTGTCGGCCCGGCTGGTGCGCTCAACCGGCCCGGACATGCTCGTGCTCGCCGACCGTGAGTTCCTCGGTGTGCCGTTGTGGCGGGCCTTCACCGCGACCGGTGCCCATCTGCTGTGGCGGGTCTCGGCGAACCGGGTGCTTCCCGTTCAGCAGCGGCTTGCGGACGGCTCCTGGCTCAGCCGCCTGCATGCCGGCACCGACGGGAAGAAGCGTGACCCGGTCCGGGTGCGGGTGATCGCCTACGGGCTCGAAGGAATCGGTCCCCGTTCGGGAGTGGAGGAGTACCGCCTGGTCACCGACCTCCTCGACGAAGAGCTCTACCCCGCAGCGGAGTTGGCCGCCGTGTACTGCGAGCGGTGGGAGGCCGAATCGGTATTCGCCGAGATCAAGACGCAGCAGCGCGGTCCGCGGGTCGTGCTCTCCAGCAAGACGCCCGAGGGTGTGCGCCAGCAGATCTGGGCGCACCTGCTGGTCCACTACGCCCTGCGGTCTCTGATGGTCCGATGCGCCACCGCCCAAAGAACCGATCCGGACCGGCTCTCCTTCACCGACACGCTGCGCGCCGTCCGGCGCAGCGTCACCACCTCGCCAGGTGTCTTTTCCCCCTGAACTGCTGATCGGACACCTGACGCGGTGGCGTGACGACAGCCTGGACGGCCTTCGGCCCCCACGCCGACTTCGCAGTCAACCACGGGTCGTGAAACGCAAGATGTCCAACTACCGGCTCAAAAGAGCCGCACACCGCCACTGGCCACAACCCACCCAAACCCCCACCCAGGCCGTCCTCATCCACCCACCGAGAACGGCCAGACCGTAACGCAACGGCATTGTGCCTAGGAATCCAGTGAAGATGTTGGGCTGTTCTTTTCCTGGATCATGTGGTTCGGGGTCAAAGTGACAGGCATGATGGGACGGCCGCCCAGTCGTCCGGTCGGGCCTGATGTGTGGGTCACGTGCCGGGAGTTGATTCCAGCCGGGAGCATGTTCGCGTTCCTGGCCGAGCGCCGGGACGCTCTGTTTCCCGAGGCGATGTTCGCGGACATGTATCCCGCGTCGGACGGCCGTCCGTCGGTGCCGCCCGGGGAGCTGGCCTGCGCGGTGGTGCTGCAGACCTTGCACGGGCTGTCGGACGTCGAGACTGTCCAGCACCTGCGGTGCGATTGGCGCTGGAAGGCCGCGTGCGGGCTCGGCCTGAACGACCGGGCATTCGATCCGTCCCTGCTGGCGTACTTCCGGCGCCGGCTGGCCCGATCCGGTCGGCCCGACCGGATCTTCGACGCGGTGCGCAAGGTGGTGGCCGCCACCGGCGTGCTCAAGGACAGGCACCGGCGGGCTCTGGACTCCGCGGTGATGGAGGACTCGGTGGCCACCCAGGACACGGTCACCCAACTCATCGCCGCGATCCGCCGCGCGATCCGCGACTTTCCCGGCGCCGCTGCGGTGGCCGACGAGTACTGCAGGGCCCACGACTACGCTGACCCGGGCAAACCCAGGATCGCCTGGAACGACGAGGAGGCCCGCACCCAACTCGTCGACGCGCTCGTCACCGACGCCCTCAACCTGCTGGGACGCCTTCCCGAGCAGAATCTCGGCCCGGGCGGCCGATGCCGTGGGCACCCTGGCCCTGGTGTCCGGGCAGGACATGGAAGTGGCCTACGACTCCGACGGGCGGTGGCGCATCGCCCGCCGCACCGCATACGACCGGGTGGTCTCCACCGTCGATCCTGACGCCCGGCACGTCCACAAGTCCGTCTCCCAGTATCGGGACGGTTCAAGGCCCACCTCGTCGTCGAGCCCGAGACTGGGCTGATCACCGTGATCACTCTGCGGTCCGCCGCCGGGGCCGCCCATCACGAAGCCGCGGTTGCCCTGGACCTGCTCAACGAAGAGACACAAGCCTTCGACATCCTGGCCGACTCCGCCTATTCCACCGCCGCCTTGCGGGCGGCGCTGATCGAGGCCGGGCACCGGCTGCTGATCAAACCGGCCGCGTTGAGGAAGGCTGCCGGCGGTTTCACTCTCGACGACTTCCGCATCGATGCGGCGGCCGACACGGTGACCTGCCCGGCCGGCCACAGCACTGTCCTCCTGCCACCCGGTGGCAAACACCACCAGCGCAAGGCCTGGTTCACTGCGGAGCAGTGCATCACCTGCCCGCTCAGGTCCCGGTGCACCACCGCCAAAGGCGGCCGTGTCGTCACCTGGTGCCCACACCACGACCTGCAGGAAGCCGCCCGGCAGCAAGCTGCCGATCCCACCTGGCAGGCCGACTACCGCCGCTGGCGTAGCCGTTGCCGCCACGCGTCTCTGGCTCCGTCCGTCCGTGGCCTGCCGGACAGCCCTTAGGTCACGCGAGAGCTGCTGCGGAGCGGGCACGTGGTTGCCTCAGGCAGGCGTGGTCGTTGTGGCGGGCGGGGCGAGGGCTTACTTCTCTTCCTGGTCTCTGGACGGCCCGCCGATGTTGAGGCTCAGGCCCGGTTCCTTCGTCCACTCTTCCCTGGCGCGTTTCATGCGCTCCTCGGGGGTGAGCTTGGCCCATTCAGCTTCCGCTTTTTTCTCTTCCTCCCGGGCCTTGCGCCCTGCTCCAGAACGGAGAACGGAGGGTCACAGGGGTCGGGTGACGAAGCGGGGCTCCCGGTTGATGCGCTGGTGTTATCCATACACCGCGCTTCGTCCGAGGACTCCCGGCCGCCGTGACCGTGCCGCACAGCCTCACGCCGCCGACATCCTCGGACGTGCCCGGCGTCGCGGCGAACAGCGGGGCATGGACGCAAATTCAGCATCAGCCCCTGACTCATGTCAATCGTGAGGGCAGTCCTCCCTCTGGAGCAGCATCGTCTGAATATCCATAATCAGCCGGCTTCACTCCGAGCGCCTCCTTCCTGCGCCCTGCCCAACCCACCACAAGAGCAGTACCGTAAAGGGACCCCAAAGACCACGAGCCACCTGAGCGCCCATCCATTCAGCAGTTCACCGCCGCCACCGCACTCGACGAACCCGGCCGGGCCCTCGCCGTCGGGCAACAAGTACTGGCTCGCCGACACCGATACCGGCACCAGCTCCCTCACCACAGAACCCAAAACGCTCACCGCCGACGTCCGCAGGGCCATTGACAGCAAGACCATCCTGCTCCTCGACGCCGCCCACACCTGGTACACCGTCACCCCCCCACGTCGACCAGGACCAACAGACCGGCGCCACCGACTGGGACACCTTCCAGCTCAAGACCAGCTAAGGAGAACCACCATGAGCAAGCTCACCCTGTACGCCCCCTCCCCGTTCCGCATCCGGACCATCGACACCAGCACGCGAACGGTGAGCGATCCAGTGAGCAGCCTGGAGGGCGGACTTTCCCATGGCGGAATCCTCTTGCTGGATGCCCCCCGGTCGCTGGTCTATCGCATCGGTAACTCCGAGCACGTCGATGAGATCGATGTCAGTAATCCCAAAAGCCCGACCGCAGCTCACCTGGCGGCCGGGAAAGGGGCGAAGCTGCTGTGTGCAGCCCTTGCCGGCGGCTTCGGACAGCCACCCCATGTCGATCAGCGTCTTTACTGCGGCGGCAGCGACGGGTTCATCTACACCTTCCCCCTTGACCCCAGCGGCAAGACCCGCAAGACGAACTCCGCTCCCGCTCCCTATGAAGTCGAAGGCGCCCACGGCAGGCCCATCGTCGACCTTGCCGTCACCTCCGACGGCACCCACGCCTTCGCCCTCATTTCAAGCAGCGACGGCAAAGCTGCCGCGGTCACCAAAGACCTCAAACCCATGCCCCACAACCCACGAGTCCACTACTACGCCGACCGCCCCCAATGGAACACCATCCCCCACCCCGACCACATCAGCCTCACCCCCGACGAACGCCACCTCATCGTAACTGATTTCGGCGGAAAGAAATGCACCATCATCGATACCACGACAACCAAATCTTATGAACGTCCACTCGCCGACTACGCCGGCGTGCCAGTACACGTGGACAACACTACTGCCTGTTTTCTTTGTCCCGGCCGATTCCACAGCATCGATCTCGAAAGCGGGGAACCAAAAAAGGGGCCCGAAATGACCGGAATCACCACGAGTCTCTTTTACTTCGCCGCGACTGGAGCGGGGTGTGCGTTCTTCGCCAGCCCTTATTACAATAAGGTTTCGTGCTGCCTTTCCGATTGCAACGGGAATGGGCAAACCTTCATTTTTTCAGAGCACTCGAAAGACCTAACCCTGGAGACGCACGCAGATATGACCCTGGGAATCGGTGTGATTACCGAAGGCGGCTGATGAACCGACAGAACCCCACGACATCCGGTGTCCACGCATTCTCGCCTTTGAGGGTCTCCCTCTTGAACGCGGCGTTGAAGCTTTCGGCGGCGGCGTTGTCTGCGCTGGCTCCGATCGCACCCATGCTCTGGCGAACCCCTGCTGACCTGTAGATTTCAGCGAAGACCGTGCTCGAATACTGCGAGCCGTGGTCGGTGTGCATGATCGATCCGGCAAGGCTTCCGCAGGTCTGCTCAGCGGCTTCGAGGGCGTCGATGACGAGTTCGGTCCGCATGTGGTCGGCGACCGCCCACCCGGCCAGACGGCGTAAGGCGAGGTCGATGACGGTCGCGAGGTAGAGCGGCTTCGAGCCTTTGACTGGCAGGGTATGTGATGTCGCCGACGTATTTGGTGTTCACCGCGGCCGCAGTGAAGTGTCGTCCGAGTAGATCCGGTGCCTTCGCCGCGGCCTGGTCCGCAACGGTGGTGTGGTGCCGGCGGCGCAGGCGGACTCCCTCGAGCCCGATGGCCCCCATGATCCTCGCGACGCGCTTGTGGTTGACCACCGGGCCTAACGACCTCGTGCATGGTTGGCGGCGGGGCGTGATGGCAGCATGTTGGGTTCATGCGGAATGTTTCGCGTGCGGTGATCGTTGGCAGCCCGCGGATCACCGGGTTGACTGTGGACGTGATCGCTGAACTCGTTGCCGAGGTCGGCCCGTTGTGGACGGAGCAGCGTCACCGGCGCCTTGTGCAACGCCAGCGGGTGCGAGCGGTGGGGGCCGGGGCCAGGTACAAGCTGGTCTTCGTCGACCGGCTGCTCGTCACGCTCGTCCATCTCCGCCACGGTGTCACGCACGACGTGTTGGCCTGCTGGTTCGGCGTGGACCGCTCTACCGTCACCCGCGCGGTCGGTGAGATGCGACCGTTGCTGGCTCAGCGGGGATGCCAGGTTGAGCCCGGTATTCGGCTGCGCACGCTGGCCGAGGTAATCGAGTACCTCGGTGCGAGTGGACGTGCTGCGATCATCGATGCCACCGAGGTCCGAGTCCGGCGTCCCGCGGCCGGCACCGCGGGACGCGATCGCTACGTGTCCGGCAAGAGCAAGCAGAACGCCGTGAAGTTGCTCGTCGTCACGGACGCGCGGGGCCGCCTGCTGTTCGGCGGCGCCCTCAGACCGGGCAGCTGCCCAGACATCACCCAGGCTCGCGACGCAGGGCTGGTGGAACTCCTGCGCCAGCAAGGCAGTCTCGAGGTTCTGGCCGACGCCGGATACCAAGGTCTGGGCGCCCAGACCGGTGGACAGGTGATCACGCCGCCGCACCGCAAGTTCAAGAAGAACGCCCCACCGTGGTGGGAGGAGTTGTTCGCCCAGCAGCGCCGGGCGCATGCCTCGCAGCGCATTCGCGTCGAGCACGGCATCGCCCATCTCAAGAACTGGCGGGCACTGGCTCGTCACCATGGCCGCCGTGAACTCCTCGACGAGATCGTCCCGGCAGCCGCCTGCCTGGCCGCTGCCGGACAGGCACGCCAACAGCAGCCGAAAACCGCGCGATGAACTCCGCGGATAACTACATCCATCACGCCCCGCCGCCAACCATGCACGAGGTCGTTAAAGCCAATGCCGTTGCGTTACGGTCTGGCCGTTCTCGGTGGGTGGATGAGGACGGCCTGGGTGGGGGTTTGGGTGGGTTGTGGCCAGTGGCGGTGTGCGGCTCTTTTGAGCCGGTAGTTGGACATCTTGCGTTTCACGACCCGTGGTTGACTGCGAAGTCGGCGTGGGGGCCGAAGGCCGTCCAGGCTGTCGTCACGCCACCGCGTCAGGTGTCCGATCAGCAGTTCAGGGGGAAAAGACACCTGGCGAGGTGGTGACGCTGCGCCGGACGGCGCGCAGCGTGTCGGTGAAGGAGAGCCGGTCCGGATCGGTTCTTTGGGCGGTGGCGCATCGGACCATCAGAGACCGCAGGGCGTAGTGGACCAGCAGGTGCGCCCAGATCTGCTGGCGCACACCCTCGGGCGTCTTGCTGGAGAGCACGACCCGCGGACCGCGCTGCTGCGTCTTGATCTCGGCGAATACCGATTCGGCCTCCCACCGCTCGCAGTACACGGCGGCCAACTCCGCTGCGGGGTAGAGCTCTTCGTCGAGGAGGTCGGTGACCAGGCGGTACTCCTCCACTCCCGAACGGGGACCGATTCCTTCGAGCCCGTAGGCGATCACCCGCACCCGGACCGGGTCACGCTTCTTCCCGTCGGTGCCGGCATGCAGGCGGCTGAGCCAGGAGCCGTCCGCAAGCCGCTGCTGAACGGGAAGCACCCGGTTCGCCGAGACCCGCCACAGCAGATGGGCACCGGTCGCGGTGAAGGCCCGCCACAACGGCACACCGAGGAACTCACGGTCGGCGAGCACGAGCATGTCCGGGCCGGTTGAGCGCACCAGCCGGGCCGACAGGGTCAGCTCGCCGACCCGGCAGCCGCCCAGCTCCGCGTCGAGCACCGCATGCGTCCCGCACTCAACCAACGCGGCCATTCGTACCTGCGGGAACGCCGACCGGTCCGGCTTGCGGGTGTTGCCCGGACGGCCGAACTCCGCAGCATTCGCAGGTGAGTCGGCGACGTCCCAGCAGGTGCCGTCCACTGCCGTCAGCCGAAGTCGCCGCCAGGACGCACCGGGTGTTCCCGTCCCGGCCAAGGGCCTCGCGGTGGCGGCGAACAGCACCCGCAACGGTTCAGCCCCGAGCCTCTCCCGGGCCCTGAACAGGGATGACTTGGCGGGGATCCGCCAGTCGCCCCACAGGCCGGCACTCCGCAGGCCCTCGGCCAGATGCCTCAGCACCTCCAGATACGGCGCCGGGGAGAACAGCGCCAGACCCAGCACGAAATAGACCGTAAGCCGAGCCGGCAACAGCCGTCTGCGCTGTTCGGTCCGGCCGCACGCCGCCACCACCCGATCCACCAAGCCCGGCGGATACACCCAGGTCAACAACCCCAGACCCGCCAGCTCAGGCACACGCTCAGCCATCGGCACCACCCCCGGAACAGCACCCAAAGCCTACGCCCACAGCTATCGCAACGGCATTGGGCCTAGAGCCTGTTCTCGGGTGCACCCCCGCTGCGCGGTGGTGTCCTCAATTGCCGGACGGGCCGGTTGTGGCTGGCCTCAGCCGATTCCAGCCCGTCCGGCGATTGAGGACGCGCCCGAAGGGCACCCCGCCGAAGGCGGCCAGGACAGGCACCCGTACGAGTGAGCCCGGTCAGGGCCAACGCACTTACTGAACGACGACGACCTTCGTGCCGTGGACCGCGAACGCCCACATCGCGTCGCCGTCGGGCCGCGTCTCGCGGATGCCGCCGGTCTTCTTCGCGTTCGCCGCCGGAGCCGGCATCGAGCCGTCGACCGCCGCGCTGAAGCCGAAGACGATCCCGGGCAGGCTGTGGAAGCGCACCACGTGCTCGACGGGCGTGCCGTCCGAGCCGACGACCTGGGGGGCGCGCGAGGTCACCGCGTACGTCCCCGGCTTCAGGGCGGCCGTGCTGGGCGTGACCTCGAAGGTCCGGGTGGCCTTGCCGTCGGCGCCGACCAGCCACACCCGCTTCTGCCCGAGCGCGTAGACGACCCGCTGCCCGGTGCCCGAACCGGCCGGGACCGGCGCCGCCGCCTTCTCCTGGCCCGTCTTGCCCTTGCCGGCCGCGTCCTTGCCGTCCTTGGCCTTCTCCCCGGTCTTGCCGGGGGAGGAGGAAGAGGTGGCCCGGGCGGGGCGGTCGGGTGCGGCCTGTGCCTGGAAGGCGAGGAAGCCGACCGCGGCCAGTGCCGCCGCCGTGAGTCCGGCCACCACGGCCCCCGCGCTGCTGCGTGCCACGCTGCGCACCCTTTCGTCCTGCGTACGACTTTGCGGCTGACCGTAGCACCGCGCACGCCCCCGCCGTGCCCTCGGCGGAGGCGGGCGCGCGCACCGGGTGCCCCCGTGCGCGCCGTAGGCTGTCCATGTGCTGCTGCTCGCTCTTGATACCGCCACCCCCGCCGTGACCGTCGCCCTCCACGACGGGGACACCGTCGTAGCCGAGTCGAGCCAGGTGGACGCCCGCCGTCACGGCGAGCTCCTGCTGCCCGCCGTCGACCGGGTGCTCGCCGAGGCGGGCCGCACACTGGACGCCGTGACCGGGATCGTCGTCGGTGTGGGCCCCGGACCGTACACCGGCCTGCGGGTCGGCATCGTCACCGCCGCGACCTTCGCCTCCGCGCTGTCCGTCCCCGTGCACAGCCTGTGCTCCCTCGACGGGATCGCCTACGCCGCCGGCCAGGCGGGCCTGGAGGGCGAGTTCGTCGTGGCGACGGACGCGCGCCGCAAGGAGGTCTACTGGGCCCGCTACGCGGACGCGCGCACGCGCGTGACCGAGCCCGCCGTGGACCGCCCCGCCGACCTCACCGAGCCGCTCGCGGGCCTCACGGCCGTCGGCGCGGGCGCCGTGCTCTACCCCGACGCCTTCTCGGACGTACGGGCCGACCTGCCCCAGCACCAGTCGGCGGGCGCGCTGGCGTCCCTCGCGGCGGAGAAGCTGCGGACGGGCGGCGAGTTCCTGCCGGACCAGCCCCTGTACCTGCGCCGCCCGGACGCGCAGGTGCCGGCCAACTACAAGGTGGTCACCCCCAAGTGAGCCAGGCCGTGCGGATCCGTGAGATGCGCTGGTGGGACATCGCCCCGGTGCTGGAGCTGGAGCGCGCGCTCTTCCCCGACGACGCCTGGTCCAAGGGGCTCTTCTGGTCCGAGCTGGCCCACGCGCGCGGGGCGAACGCCAACCGCCGCTACGTCGTCGCGGAGCTGCCCGGCGGTGCGGACGGCGCCGACGACGCCCCGGGCGCCGGTGACGCCGGAGTGGCCGGGCGCCACGCGAGCGCGGCCGGCGGACCGGGCACCGGCGCCGGCACCACGGCCACGGGCGGCCGCATCGTCGGCTACGCGGGCCTCGCGGCCATCGACGGCACCGGCGACGTCCAGACCATCGCCGTGGCCTACGACCACTGGAGCACGGGCCTGGGCGCCCGCCTCCTGACCGAGCTGCTCACCACCGCGACCGACTTCGAGTGCCGCGAGGTGCTCCTGGAGGTCCGGGTCGACAACACCCGCGCCCAGCGGCTGTACGAGCGCTTCGGCTTCGAGCCGGTCGGAGTGCGGCGCGGCTACTACCAGCCGGGCAACATCGACGCGCTGGTCATGCGCCTCGCGACCGACGCGCCCTCCGCCGACGCTTCCGGCCCCGCCGAATCCGCGGAACCCTCCTCCGCCTCCGACAGCGGCTCCGCCGCACAGAACACCGAGCAAGGAATGACCCATGGCTGACGAACCTCTCGTACTCGGCATCGAGACCTCGTGCGACGAGACCGGAGTCGGCATCGTCCGCGGCCACACCCTCCTCGCCGACGCGGTCGCCTCCAGCGTCGACGAGCACGCCCGCTTCGGCGGCGTCGTTCCCGAGGTCGCCAGCCGGGCCCACCTCGAAGCCATGGTCCCGACCATCCAGCGCGCCCTGAAGGACGCGGGCGTGAGCGCGCGGGACCTCGACGGCATCGCGGTCACCGCCGGCCCCGGCCTCGCGGGTGCCCTGCTCGTCGGCGTCTCGGCGGCCAAGGCCTACGCGTACGCGCTCGGCAAGCCCCTCTACGGCGTCAACCACCTCGCCTCGCACATCTGCGTCGACCAGCTCGAACACGGCGCGCTGCCCGAGCCGACGATGGCGCTGCTGGTCAGCGGCGGCCACTCGTCCCTGCTGCTGGCGCCCGACATCACCTCCGACGTCCGCCCGCTCGGCTCGACCATCGACGACGCGGCGGGCGAGGCCTTCGACAAGGTCGCCCGCGTCCTGAACCTCGGCTTCCCCGGCGGCCCGGTCATCGACCGCTACGCCCGGGAGGGCGACCCCGCGGCGATCAAGTTCCCGCGCGGTCTGACGGGCCCGCGCGACCCGATCTACGACTTCTCCTTCTCCGGCCTGAAGACCGCCGTCGCCCGCTGGATAGAGGCCAAGCGCGCGGCGGGCGAGGACGTGCCCGTCGCGGACGTGGCGGCGTCCTTCCAGGAGGCCGTCGTCGACGTCCTCACCCGCAAGGCCGTCCGCGCCTGCAAGGACAACGGCGTCGACCACCTCATGATCGGCGGCGGCGTCGCCGCCAACACCCGGCTGCGCGCCATGGCCCAGCGCCGCTGCGAGGACGCGGGCATTGTGCTGCGCGTACCCAGCCCGAAGCTCTGCACGGACAACGGCGCGATGGTCGCGGCGCTCGGCGCGGAGATGGTGGCGCGGGGGCGCGCGTCGTCGTCGTGGGACCTCTCGGCCGACTCGTCGCTCCCGGTGACGGAGACGCACGTGCCGGGCACGCACGACGAGGACCACGACCACGGAGACGGTCACGGTCACTCACACGGTCACGGCCACGCGCACGACCACGACCACTTCCACGAGCTGAGCAAGGACAACCTCTACTCCTGACCGTCAGCCGGCCGGGTGCCCCAGCAGCATCGTCGGGGCGCCCGCCACCCGGGTGAGCAGAATCGTGCAGGAGTTCGGCCCTGCGGGCTTGAGCTTCTTGCGCAGCTCCTCCGGCTCGACCGCCGACCCGCGCTTCTTCACCGTCACGACGCCCACCTCGCGCTCGCGCAGCAGGGCCTTGAGCTTCTTCAGGTTGAAGGGCAGCACGTCCGTGATCTCGTACGCCGCCGCGTACGGCGTCGGGCGCAGCTCGTCGCTCGTCACATACGCGATCGTCTCGTCGATCAGCCCCCCGGCGAGCTCCTCGGCCGCCTCCGCGACCAGGTGCGCGCGGATGACCGCGCCGTCGGGCTCGTAGAGATAGCGGCCCACGGGCCGTACGGCCGGGTCCGGCAGGCCTTCGCCCAGCAGGGACGCGGCCCGGGGCAGCAGCGTCGCCCGCCGTGCCCCCGGCTGCGTGCCGAACCACAGCACGGCCTCCTTCACATCGCCGCCGTCCGAGATCCACTCGGCCTCCGCGTCGTCGGGGATCGCCTCGTGCGGCACCCCGGGCGCGATCTTGAGCGCGGCGCGCGGTGCGGTGCGGGCGGCCCCGATCGCCCAGGACAGCGGCGGTGAATACGCCTCGGGGTCGAAGATCCGGCCCCGCCCGCCGCGCCGCGCCGGGTCGACGAACACCGCGTCGTAGCCGGTGGTGTCGATCTCGGCGACATCCGCGCACCGCACCTCGATCAGGTCGGACAGCCCCAGGGCGGCCGCGTTGGCACGGGCGACCTCGCAGGTCAGCGGGTCGCGGTCGACGGCCAGCACGAAGACCCCGGCGCGCGCCAGCGCGATGGCGTCACCGCCGATGCCGCAGCAGAGATCGGCGAGACGGCGGACGCCGAGCGCGGCGAACCGCCCGGCGCGGTACTCGGCCACCGACTTGCGGGTGGACTGCTCGACGCCGTTGGGGGTGAAGAACATGCGGTACGCGTCCTCGGCCCCGAACTTCGCCACCGCGCGCTGTCGCAGCCGCGCCTGGCCGAGCGCGGCCGAGACCAGCTCGGCGGGGTACTCACGGCGCAGCCGGGTCGCGGTGGCGAGCTCCTGGGCGGGGTCGTAGTCGCGCAGGGTGTCGAGGAGCCGCCGCCCTTCGTCGGTGAGGAGCGCGGCGAAGGCGTCGGTGGGCGAGCCGGTGGAAGAGTTCGGTGCGGGCACGTGTCTCATTCTCGCCGACGCCCGGCGCCCCGGCCGTCGGTGCCCGCCCGGCGGGAACGCACCACTTGCGGGCCCCGGCCGCACCCCGTGGACTGGCCCGTATGACCGCGAACGGCACCGCGCGCCGCGTCCTGTACCTGATCGCCTGCGCTGCCCCGCCCACCCGCCGGATCGCCGACGGCATCCGCGCCGCCCAGACGGCCGGCTGGGACGTCTGTCTGATCCTCACGCCCACCGCGCACCGCTGGCTGGCCGACGAGACGGCCGCCCTGCGGGACCTGACCGGGCATCCGGTCCGGCACGCGTACAAGCTCCCCGACGAGCCCGACGTGCTGCCCGCCGCCGACGCCGTCCTCGTCGCGCCCGCCACCTTCAACACGCTGAACAAGTGGGCCGCCGGCATCGCCGACACCCTCGCGCTCGGGCTCGTCACCGAGGCGATCGGGCTGCGCCTGCCCCTCGCCGCCCTGCCGCACCTCGGCGCCGCCCAGGCCGCGCACCCCGCGTTCGGGCGCAACATCGCGTTCCTGCGCGAGGCGGGCGTGACCGTCCTCCTCGGCGGCGACGGCTACCACCCGGAGCGGGGCGACGAAGTCGACGCCTTCCCCTGGGCGGCCGCCGTCGCGGCCCTGCCGGCACCAGCACCGGCACCGGAGCTGTAGCGCTTGTCCGCCGGGTCTTCGGGGGGCTCCCAACGCCCGGCACCGGGGGCTCCTCCCGGCGGCAGCCGGGGGGAGCCCGCCGCGTGCCGCCGACATGCGCCCGGCACGAGGGCGACCCTCCGTCGTGCGCTCGCACGCCCCGGACGCCGCTCGCCGATCCACGAAGATCTGCCGGGCAGGAACCGGCCCCACGTGCCGTCCCGGACCAGGCGCATCGAACACATGAACAACAATCGTGCCGGTGAGCACGACTGTTTCCGGCCTCCGGGCCGCCCTCGCCACCGCCCTCCCCGTCTGCGCCGCGACGCTCCTGCTGACGGGCCTGCTCTCGGGCTGCTCGTCCGGCGCCGATGCCGGAGCCGATGCCGGAAAGGGCGAGCGGACCCGCGCGTCCGAGAAGGCCGCCGCCCGGCCGCCCGCACCCGCCCCCGACGCGGACGCCTACCGCCGCTGGGGCCTCGACAAGCCCCTCGCCCCGCCCCCGGCCCCGCCCGCGCGCAAGCTGACGGAGAGCGTGCAGGCGGGCGGCGCGCCCCTGCTCGTACGGCGGGTGCCCACCCGGGACAAGGTCGTCTTCGTGACCATCGACGACGGGGCCGAGAAGGACCCGGAGTTCGTGAAGATGGCCGAGGACCTCAAGCTGCCGCTGACGATGTTCCTCACCGACGACATCGCCCGCGCCGGCCGCGGCTACCCCTACTTCGACCGGCTCCACGCCCTCGGCAACGGCGTCCACAACCACACCCTCGGCCACCCCGACCTGCGCACCCTTGACCCCGACGCCCAGCGCCGCCAGATATGCGGACAGCAGGACGCCCTGGCCAAGCGGTACGGCGCCCGCCCGGCGCTCTTCCGCCCGCCCTACGGCAACTACAACGACGCCACCCTCGCCGCCGCCGGCGGCTGCGGAGTGAAGGCGGTCGTGCTGTGGGAGGCCACCATGCAGATCAACGACATGCGGTACGCGCAGGGCGGCAGGCTGCGGCCCGGTGACATCGTCCTCGCGCACTTCCGCGGGCCCAAGGAGCTGAAGGGCACGTCGATGACCCGGATGACGGCGAACATGCTGCGCAGCATCCAGAAGCAGGGCTACACGGTGGCCCGCCTGGAGGACTACCTCTGAGGGCCCGGCGGAGGATTACCCCCGGCGACGCGCGGGAAGATCCACCCCTGCGGCCCCCGGCGCGCCGGTGCGGGCCGTGCACGTGTCCCGTGCGAGGCCTGTACGAGGTCCTGTGCGAGGCCCTGTGCGAGGGGGTCACCCCAGGGGTGGAACGGGACGCGCAGCGCACGCCGAATTGGCACTCCGCTTGACCGAGTGCTAACCGCGTCATAGTCTCGGCTCCGTTGGCACTCTCCACCGGGGAGTGCCAGACACGGCGACGGGCAGCTCCGGCACCCGCGACGACGGATCCGACCTGGTCGCCACCTCAGACAGTTAACCCCGTGAGATCTCCGAAGGGGGAGGTCGGATCGTGACGACCGCCAGCTCCAAGGTTGCCATCAAGCCGCTCGAGGACCGCATTGTGGTCCAGCCGCTCGACGCCGAGCAGACCACGGCCTCTGGCCTGGTCATCCCGGACACCGCGAAGGAGAAGCCCCAGGAGGGCGTCGTCCTGGCCGTGGGCCCGGGCCGCTTCGAGGACGGCAACCGTCTTCCGCTCGACGTTACCGTCGGCGACGTCGTGCTCTACAGCAAGTACGGCGGCACCGAGGTGAAGTACAACGGCGAGGAGTACCTCGTCCTCTCGGCTCGCGACGTTCTCGCGATCGTCGAGAAGTAGCCGGGGTCCGGGGGCAGGTCCCCCGGAAAGTACCGAACCCCAGTTTGCATTGATCTACGCCCCGGCCACCCGAGTCTGAACAACCGGGCGACCGGGGCGTAGTTCTTTCGAGAGGACACAACAGCTCCCATGGCGAAGATTCTGAAGTTCGACGAGGACGCCCGTCGCGCCCTTGAGCGCGGCGTCAACAAGCTTGCCGACACCGTGAAGGTGACGATCGGTCCCAAGGGCCGCAACGTCGTCATCGACAAGAAGTTCGGTGCCCCCACCATCACCAACGACGGTGTCACCATCGCGCGCGAGGTCGAGCTCGACGACCCGTACGAGAACCTGGGCGCCCAGCTCGTGAAGGAGGTGGCGACCAAGACCAACGACATCGCGGGTGACGGCACCACCACCGCCACCGTGCTGGCCCAGGCGCTGGTCCGCGAGGGTCTGCGCAACGTCGCCGCCGGCGCCTCCCCGGCCTCGCTGAAGAAGGGCATCGACGCCGCGGTCAAGGCCGTGTCCGATGAGCTTCTCGCGACCGCCCGTCCGATCGAGGACAAGACCGACATCGCCGCCGTGGCCGCGCTCTCCGCGCAGGACAAGCAGGTCGGCGAGCTCATCGCCGAGGCGATGGACAAGGTCGGCAAGGACGGTGTCATCACCGTCGAGGAGTCCAACACCTTCGGCCTGGAGCTGGACTTCACCGAGGGCATGGCCTTCGACAAGGGCTACCTCTCGCCCTACATGGTCACCGACCAGGAGCGTATGGAGGCCGTCCTCGACGACCCGTACATCCTGATCCACCAGGGCAAGATCTCCTCGATCCAGGACCTGCTCCCGCTGCTCGAGAAGATCATCCAGGGTGGCGCCTCCAAGCCGCTCCTGATCATCGCCGAGGACGTCGAGGGCGAGGCGCTCTCCACCCTCGTCGTCAACAAGATCCGCGGCACGTTCAACGCCGTGGCCGTCAAGGCCCCCGGCTTCGGCGACCGCCGCAAGGCGATGCTCGGCGACATGGCCACCCTCACCGGTGCCACCGTCATCGCCGAGGAGGTCGGCCTCAAGCTCGACCAGGCCGGTCTGGATGTGCTGGGCACCGCCCGCCGCGTGACCATCACCAAGGACGACACCACCATCGTCGACGGTGGCGGCAACTCCGAGGACGTCGTCGGTCGCGTCAACCAGATCAAGGCCGAGATCGAGTCCACGGACTCCGACTGGGACCGCGAGAAGCTCCAGGAGCGCCTCGCCAAGCTCGCCGGTGGCGTCTGCGTCATCCGCGTGGGTGCGGCCACCGAGGTCGAGCTCAAGGAGAAGAAGCACCGTCTGGAGGACGCCATCTCCGCGACCCGCGCCGCGGTCGAGGAGGGCATCGTCTCCGGTGGTGGCTCCGCGCTCGTCCACGCCGTCAAGGTCCTCGAGGGCAACCTCGGCAAGACCGGCGACGAGGCCACCGGTGTCGCCGTGGTCCGCCGCGCCGCCGTCGAGCCGCTGCGCTGGATCGCCGAGAACGCCGGCCTCGAGGGCTACGTCATCACCGCGAAGGTGGCGGAGCTCGAGAAGGGCCAGGGCTTCAACGCCTCGACCGGTGAGTACGGCGACCTGGTGAAGGCCGGCGTCATCGACCCGGTCAAGGTCACCCGCTCCGCCCTGGAGAACGCCGCGTCCATCGCGTCGCTGCTGCTCACGACCGAGACCCTGGTCGTCGAGAAGCCGGCCGACGAGGAGCCCGAGGCCGGCCACGGCCACGGTCACTCCCACTAGTCGCGACCACCGCCCGGTGGCGGCCGCTTCGCGCGGTGGCCACTCGGCACGGCCGAGGCCCGGCACCCCTTCGGGGGCGCCGGGCCTCGGCCGTTCTCCCTCCGGGCCGTGGGAACCTACCGGCGGCCCGTCCCCGACGACGCCCGCCCGAGCGCCCCGCGCGGCGCCAGCTTCGCCAGACCGCTGAACGCCTTGTACCGGGGGTCGGGCACGGAGATGGTCTTGCCGCGCGCCAGGTCCTTCAGCGCCGAGGTCACGAGCTTGTCCGCGTCCAGCCACAGCCAGTTCGGGATGTTCTCCGCGGGCATGCCCGCCCGCTCGTGGAACTCCGTCCGGACGAAGCCCGGGCACAGCGCCATCAGCCGCAGCCCGCTGCCCTCCAGGTCCTTCGCCGCACCCTGGGTGAACTGCACGACCCACGCCTTGCTCGCCCCGTAGGTGCCGCGCGGCACGAACGCGGCCACCGACGCGACGTTGACCACGCCGCCGCGCCTGCGCTCGCGCATACCGGGGACGGCAGCCGACGTCAGCCGCAGCACCGCCTCGCAGTGCACCTTGAGCATCCTCAGCTCGTCGGCCATCGTGACCTCGAGGAAGACGCCCTTGTTCCCGAACCCGGCGTTGTTGACCAGCAGATCCACCGGCTGCGTACGGTCCGAGAGCCGGGCCTCGACCGCCCCGATGCCCTCGTCGTCCGCCAGATCCGCGCGGAGCACCTCCGCTTCCACGCCGTGCCGGTCGTGGAGCTCGGTCGCCTGTTCGTTGAGCCGCTTCTCGTCGCGCGCCACGAGCACCAGATTGTGCCCGTCGGCCGCCAGCCGCCGAGCGAAGGCCGCGCCGATGCCGGCCGTCGCTCCCGTGATCAGTGCAGTCGTCATACGGGAACGTTAGTGCTCGCCGCCGTCCCGCGGGGCCTCCGCCGCCCCCGCTGACCCTTCCGGCTGATTCCGCTGCCGCGCCAGGTACTTGTGGACGGCCTCCACGGCCTCCGGAGGCAGGGCGTCACCGGCCGCCAACACCCGGGGCAGCAGGGCCCGTTCGGTGGTGAGCGCCCGGAAGAGGAAGGAGATGCTCACCTCGTGGCCGGGCCGGTGCACGATCGTCACCGCATCACCCGCACGGACCTCGCCGGACTCCACGACCCGCAGATACGCGCCGGGCGCGGCCTCCTGGGTGAACCGCTTCGTCCAGCCCGACTCGCCCAGCCAGTCCGCGAAGGTCCGGCAGGGGATGCGCGGCGCGGAGACCTCCAGCACCAGCTGTGCGCCGATCCGCCAACGTTCGCCGATGAGCGCGCCATTGACGTCGACTCCGCAGGTGGTGAGGTTCTCGCCGAAGGAGCCGTGGGGCAGCCGCCGGCCCAACTCCCGCTCCCAGCCGTCCAGGTCCTCGCGGGCGAACGCGTACACCGCCTGGTGGTCCCCGCCGTGATGGCGCAGATTGACCACCTCGTCCCCGGCGAGGCCGCTCCCCGCGACGCCCTTCGGCCCGGGCGGGGCCACGGCGACCGGCCCGGCGACGGGCCGCTTGTCGATGCCGGTGTCCATGCCGGCCGCGAATCCGGGGGCGTCGCCGGGGGCCGCCGCGGTCGTCGCGCGGCCCACGTTCACAGAGATCACGTACATGAGGGGCAAGGTTAGGTGCGCGGCCCTCAAAGGGGCGAACGCATATTTTCTGGCTTCCCCAAGAAGGCCTTATGCTCGAAGCATGATCGAGGCTCGTCATCTGAGGGTGCTGCGCGCGGTGGCCGCCACCGGTTCGTTCTCGGCCGCGGCGCGCGAGCTGGGCTGCACCCAGCCCGCCGTCAGCCAGCAGATGAAGGCCCTGGAGCAGTCCACGGGCACACCACTGCTGATCCGCACGGGCCGCGAGATGCGCCTGACGCAGGCGGGCGAGGCCCTCGTCCGGCACGCCTCGGGGATCCTGGCCGGGCTGACCGCGGCCGAGGAGGAGATCGCGGCGATCGCGGGGCTGCGCGCCGGGCGGGTGCGGCTGGTCTCCTTCCCCAGCGGCAGCTCGACGCTGGTACCGGGCGCGCTCGCGGCGATGCGGGCCGCCCACCCGGGCACGCGGGTCTCCCTCGTCGAGGCCGAACCGCCGCGCTCGGTGGAGATGCTGCGCGACGGCGACTGCGAGATCGCGCTGGCCTTCCGCTACCCCGAGGTGCGCGGCGCCGACCCGGCGGCGAGCGCGGAGTGGGACGACCTGGTCGTGCGGCCGCTGCTGACCGACCGGCTCATCGGCGTGGTCCCGGAGGGGCACCGGCTGGCCGGGGCCGACCGGGTCGGGATCGAGGAGCTGGCGGACGAGCCGTGGATCGCGGGCTGCCCGCGGTGCCGCCTGCACCTGGTCGAGGTGTGCGAGAGCGCGGGCTTCACGCCGCGGATCGACTTCGCCACCGATGACTATCCGGCGGTCTTCGGGCTGGTCGGGGCCGGGCTCGGGGTCGCGGTGATGCCGGAGCTGGCCCTGGAGTCGGTACGCCCCAAGGGCGCCCGGATCGTACCGGTCGAGCCCGTCGTGCAGCGCGAGATCGTCGCCCTCACCCTGCCGGACCTGGCCCGGGTTCCGGCCGTCGGGGCGATGCTCGAACAGCTGGCGGCGGCCGCTCGTCGCTGAGCGCTCCTGATGAGACGTTTCTTCAGCGCGGACGCCGAGCGATGGAACGTTTCTTCACGCGACAGGGCATGTGGTCTCACGCACTGAGAGCGCCGGTCACGGCGATGCTCCGGTGTCGCGCGCGTCCCATCAGCTCCTCGCGTTCATCCTCGGTGAGCCCGCCCCACACGCCATAGGGCTCGCGCACGGCCAGCGCGTGCGCCGCGCACTCCGCGCGCACGGGGCAGCGCATGCACACCTCTTTCGCCGATGCCTCGCGGGCGCTGCGGGCGGCGCCGCGTTCGCCCTCGGGGTGGAAGAAGAGCGAGCTGTCGACCCCTCGGCACGCCGCCAGGAGCTGCCAGTCCCACAGGTCGGCGTTGGGACCGGGAAGACGGGAGAAATCTGCCATTGCTTATCCCCTCGAAGCGATCTGTGACGCGATGTGTCCTGAGTGGTGTGCGGGTTGATCCTCTGAGGAGTTCCCCGTCATCTGCTGTGTAAGCAGATGTAAATATGACTCATTGCGAATCTAGCCATAGACACCAGCAAATGGGAAGAAAAACGGCGCCGGATGGGCAAATGGGGCATAGCTTGAGTGGTGAGCAGGGCGCCCCCAATGCGCCCTGCTCCGTGTCCGCGCCCTCACGTAGAGTGCCGAACGTGGCCGACCGAGCCCGTAACTCTTTCGGGTGACCGTCGTTGAGAGTGCGGAGGCGGTTGACGGATGAAGCAGTCGGGCAGGTGTCCGACCCAGCGGGAAATCGTTGATCGCACAGGTGACGATCAGTACCAGCCTGGAGGCTCAAGGTGACGCGCATCAGCTGCGGAGGGCGGCCATGACATCCGTCCTCGTCTGCGACGACTCCCCGCTTGCCCGAGAAGCGCTCCGTCGTGCGGTGGCGACCGTGCCCGGCGTCGAGCGTGTGACGACGGCGGCCAACGGCGAGGAAGTCCTCCGCCGCTGGGGCGCCGATCGTTCGGACCTCATTCTGATGGACGTTCGGATGCCGGGGCTCGGCGGTGTGGAGACCGTGCGCCGGCTGCTCTCCGCCGACCCCGGGGCCCGGATCATCATGCTCACGGTGGCCGAGGACCTCGACGGGGTCGCGCTCGCGGTCGCCGCCGGGGCGCGCGGCTATCTGCACAAGGACGCCTCGCGCGCCGAGCTGCGGGCGACCGTGACCCAGGCGCTCGCCGACCCGACCTGGCGCCTCGCCCCCCGGCGGCTGCGCTCGGCGGAGATGGGCGCGGCGCCCACGCTCACCGCGCGGGAGATCCAAGTGCTCGAAGGTATGAGCCACGGTCGGTCCAACGCGGAGATCGGCCGTGAGCTGTTCCTCTCCGAGGACACGGTCAAGACCCACGCGCGGCGTCTGTTCAAGAAATTGGGCGCCTCGGACCGGGCGCACGCGGTGGCGCTCGGCTTCCGCTGGGGCCTGGTCCGCTAGGGCGTGGTGTGGCGCGCAGTGTCGTGAGGCCGCGGTGCGCGCCACCCCGGTGGTGCCTGCCGCGGCCTCACCGCGTCGGCGTCCGACGCCGAAACTCCGAGCGATGCCGCATCCTTGGAGTGTGACTCCTCCCCGGCAGGAGCCGAAGCTTCTCACTCGGCCCCGAAAGATCTCATGACGGACAGGCCCTGCCCGGCGCCGTACGGCACGGGCACAAGCTATCGGTGGAGTCGTGAGTGCAGGGGCGGGCATACCCGAAAGGGGGAGGCGCTAGACGTGAGTGCGAGGACACCGACGCGTAACGGTTCGATGCACAACCACGAGGGCGATGCCACGGAAGCTTCCACAGCGAGGCACCATGGACCGATGCGCGACGACGACAAGGCGGGGTCTCCCATGCCCACAGCCCCAGGGGAGATCGGCGCCCTCGTCGCGCGCGCCGTGGAGGGTGACCGGCGGGCCACCCACGATCTGCTGGCCCTGGTGCACCCGCTCGCCCTGCGCTACTGCCGCACGCGGCTGTCGCGGCTGCCGGGCGACGCCAGGCACTTCGTGGACGATCTGGCCCAGGAGGTCTGCCTGGCGGTGCTGTGCGCCCTGCCGCGCTACCGCGACACCGGGCGGCCCTTCGAGGCCTTCGTCGTGGCCATCGCCGCGCACAAGGTCGCCGACCTGCAGCGGGCCGCGATGCGGCACGGCAGTACCGCGGTGCCGTCCGACGAGATGCCGGAGCAGCCCGACGACTCGCTCGGTCCCGAGGAGCGGGCGCTGCTCAGCAGCGACGCGGAGTGGGCGAAGAAGCTCCTCGCCAATCTCCCGGAGAACCAGCGCGAGCTGGTGCTGCTGCGGGTCGCCATCGGGATGACGGCGGAGGAGACGGGACAGATGCTCGGCATGTCGCCGGGTGCGGTGCGGGTCGCGCAGCACCGGGCCCTCAGCCGGCTCCGGGCGCTCGCCGAGCAGTGAAAGCGGCCCCGGGACGGATGCGGGGCGGCGCGGGTGCGGCCCGCGCACATCGTCGATTTGTCGGAACGTACAAGTGATGCGGGACTCAGCGGTCGTGGAATGGGACACCTGTGACGGCCGTTAGCATGGGAGTCCGCGCTGGGGCAAGACCATTTGGGAAGGTGTCATGACTGACAACGTCGACGGAATGCCCGGAAAATTCGCGATGCTCGGTCTGACATACGACGACGTCCTGCTGCTGCCGGGCGCCTCGGAGGTACTGCCGAACGGGGTCGACACCTCGTCCCGCGTCTCGCGCAACGTCCGGGTCAACATCCCGCTGCTGTCCGCCGCGATGGACAAGGTCACCGAGGCGCGGATGGCGATCGCCATGGCCCGTCAGGGTGGCGCGGGCGTGCTGCACCGCAACCTCTCCATCGAGGACCAGGCCAACCAGGTCGACCTGGTCAAGCGCTCCGAGTCGGGCATGGTCACCGACCCGATCACGGTCCGCCCGGACGCCACGCTCGCCGAGGCCGACGCGCTGTGCGCGAAGTTCCGGATCAGCGGCGTGCCGGTCACCGACCCGGCGGGCAAGCTGCTCGGCATCGTCACCAACCGCGACATGGCCTTCGAGCTGGACCGCCGCCGTCAGGTGCGCGAGGTCATGACGCCGATGCCGCTGGTGACGGGCAACGTCGGGATCTCCGGCGAGGACGCGATCGAGCTGCTCCGCCGCCACAAGATCGAGAAGCTGCCGCTGGTCGACGAGAGCGGTGTGCTCAAGGGCCTCATCACGGTCAAGGACTTCGTCAAGGCCGAGAAGTACCCGAACGCGGCGAAGGACTCCGAGGGCCGCCTGGTCGTCGGTGCCGCCGTGGGCGTGGGCGAGGAGGCGTACGAGCGCGCCCAGGCGCTCGTCGCGGCCGGTGCCGACTTCCTGGTCATCGACAGTGCCCACGGCCACAGCCGGGGCATCCTCGACATGATCGCCAAGGTCAAGTCCAACATCAACGTCGATGTCGTCGGCGGCAACGTCGCCACGCGCGACGGCGCCCAGGCGCTCATCGACGCGGGTGTCGACGGCGTCAAGGTCGGTGTCGGCCCGGGCTCGATCTGCACGACCCGCGTCGTCGCCGGCATCGGCGTCCCGCAGGTCACCGCCATCTACGAGGCCGCGCAGGCGTGCCACGCGGCCGGTGTGCCGCTGATCGGCGACGGCGGTCTGCAGTACTCCGGCGACATCGCCAAGGCGATCGCGGCCGGCGCGGACACGGTGATGCTCGGCTCGCTGCTCGCGGGCTGCGAGGAGTCGCCGGGCGAGATGGTCTTCATCAACGGCAAGCAGTTCAAGTCCTACCGGGGCATGGGCTCGCTGGGCGCGATGCAGTCGCGCGGCCAGGCCCGCTCGTACTCCAAGGACCGCTACTTCCAGGACAACGTCCTCTCCGAGGACAAGCTCGTGCCCGAGGGCATCGAGGGCCAGGTGCCCTACCGCGGCCCTCTCGCCTCGGTCGCGCACCAGCTCATCGGCGGTCTGCGGGCCTCCATGGGCTACGTCGGCTCGGCCGATGTGCAGGAGCTGAAGGACAAGGGCCGCTTCGTGCGCATCACGTCGGCGGGGCTCAAGGAGAGCCACCCGCACGACATCCAGATGACGACCGAGGCACCGAACTACTCCCGCCGGTAGTAGGCGGCAGGAGTACGCGCAGCGCAGGAGCCCGCGACCGAAAGGCCGCGGGCTTCGCCGCGTCGGGGATACTGGTATGCGCAGACGGAGCGCCAAGGAAAGTATTGAAAGGCCACACACGTGACTGAGATCGAGATCGGGCGCGGCAAGCGCGGCCGCCGGGCGTACGCATTCGACGACATCGCCGTCGTCCCGAGCCGCCGTACGCGCGACCCGAAGGAGGTCTCGATCGCCTGGCAGATCGACGCCTACCGCTTCGAGCTGCCGTTCCTGGCCGCTCCCATGGACTCGGTCGTCTCGCCCGAGACCGCCATCCGCATCGGTGAGCTCGGCGGCCTCGGCGTGCTGAACCTCGAGGGTCTGTGGACCCGCTACGAGGACCCGGAGCCGCTGCTCGCGGAGATCGCGGAGCTGGACGAGACCGCCGCGACCAAGCGCCTGCAGGAGATCTACGCCGCTCCGATCAAGGAGGAGCTGATCGGGCAGCGCATCAAGGAGGTCCGCGACTCCGGTGTCGTGACCGCCGCCGCGCTCTCCCCGCAGCGCACCGCGCAGTTCTCCAAGGCCGTCGTCGACGCGGGCGTGGACATCTTCGTGATCCGCGGGACGACCGTCTCCGCCGAGCACGTCTCCGGTGCCGCCGAGCCGCTGAACCTCAAGCAGTTCATCTACGAGCTCGACGTCCCGGTCATCGTCGGCGGCTGCGCGACCTACACCGCCGCGCTGCACCTGATGCGCACCGGCGCGGCGGGTGTCCTCGTCGGCTTCGGCGGTGGCGCGGCGCACACCACGCGCAATGTGCTGGGCATCCAGGTCCCGATGGCGACCGCGGTCGCCGACGTGGCCGCCGCCCGCCGTGACTACATGGACGAGTCCGGCGGCCGTTACGTCCACGTCATCGCGGACGGCGGCGTGGGCTGGTCGGGCGATCTGCCGAAGGCCATCGCCTGTGGCGCGGACGCCGTGATGATGGGCTCCCCGCTCGCGCGCGCCACGGACGCGCCGGGCCGCGGCTACCACTGGGGCATGGAGGCCGTCCACGAGGACGTGCCGCGCGGCAAGCGCATGAACCTGGGCACGGTCGGCACGACCGAGGAGATCCTCGCCGGTCCCTCGCACACCCCGGACGGCTCGATGAACATGTTCGGCGCGCTGCGCCGCGCGATGGCCACCACGGGCTACAGCGAGCTGAAGGAGTTCCAGCGGGTCGAGGTGACGGTCGCGCCGTCGCAGCACGACAACCGCTGATCCACGCCTTCGAGGGCCCGGACCGCTTCGGCGGTCCGGGCCCTTCGGCGTGTGCGGGGCCCGCCGGGCGACTCGGGGGTGGCTGTCAGCCGCCGAGCTTGCGGGCGGCGCTGAAGGCGCCGACGCCGCCGAGGGCGTAGAAGAGGACGTCCATGCCGCCCATGTCTTCCTTCCACGCCTTGTTGACGACCTCGAAGTGGTCGAAGAGCACCTCGGTGACCGGCACGTTCAGGAAGTCGGCGAGCGCCAGGGAGTAGCCGAATATCTGGCCGAGGTAGACGCCGAGGAGCCCGAGGGCCACGCCGACGACCGGGAGGACGGCGTTGCGTCCGCCGATCTTGCCGAGGGCCGCTCCGACGAGGGCGCCCACACCGATGGCGAGGTAGCCGATCTGGCGGCCGTCGGTGGCCTTGAGGATGTAGCCGTAGATGCCGGCGCCGACGAGCATGGCCACGATGCCGAGGAGCACCGCGAGGCCCACGTTGCCCTGGCGGACCGGCGCGGGCGGCGGCGGGAAGCCGCCGGGGGCGCCGTACTGCGGGGCGCCGTGCGGGGGCATGCCGTACGGCTGCTGGGGCTGCTGCTGGCCGTAGCCGGGCTGCGGGGGCTGCTGGCCGTACGGGCCGGGCTGCTGCGGCGGGGGCTGCTGGCCGTAGGGATTCGGCTGCTGCGGCTGCTGCTGCCAGGGCTGGTTCATGGTGGTGTCCCCCGTGGGCGAAGAAGATGAGCGCGAGAAAGTTGCAGAGTGTGAAGCGTGGGCCACAAGCTAGCAGCCGGGCCTGACAGCGCGACAAGAAAACCCGGTGGTCCCCGACATGACCCGGGCCGACGCACTGTCACCGACAGCGAGCGGGCCGCTGTGAACTCCGCATAAACGTTCGACCATAGGGAATAATGGCAACTTATGGCACAAAGCAAGTCGTTCAGCGGCAGGGACATGGGCATCGACCTCGGCACGGCGAACACGCTCGTGTACGTGCGGGGGAAAGGAGTGGTGCTCAACGAGCCATCGGTGGTCGCGGTCAACGCCGCTGACGGCGGAGTGCTCTCGGTCGGATCCGAGGCCAAGGAGACCATCGGCCGCACCCCTTCGAACATCGTGGCCATCCGCCCGCTGCGCGACGGCGTCATAGCCGACTTCGAGATAGCCGAGCGGATGCTCCGGCACTTCATCAAGAAGGTCACGGGCAACCGCCGCTTCTCCCGCCCGCGCGTCGTGGTGTGCGTGCCGTCGGGCATCACCGGCGTCGAGCGCCGCGCGGTCATCGAGGCCGCCACGCAGGCCGGGGCCCGTCAGGTGCATCTGATCGAGGAGCCGATGGCCGCGGCGATCGGCGCGGGCCTGCCGGTCAGCGAGCCGACCGGCTGCATGGTCGTCGACATCGGCGGCGGCACCACCGAGGTCGCCGTGATCTCGCTGGGCGGCATCGTCACGGCGCGCTCGGTGCGGACCGCGGGCGACGCCATGGACACGGCCATCACCTCGTACGTGAAGAAGCACTACGCCCTCGCGATCGGTGAACGGACCGCGGAGGAGATCAAGATGAGCATCGGCTCGGCTTCTCCCACGGCCTCCTGGACCGCGGCCGGGCTCAGCGCGCTCGCCAAGCAGCTGGAGAAGAACGACGGCCTGGAGGACGTCGGCGGCGACCCGGAGGAGACCCAGGGCCTGCTGCCCCCGGACCGCTTCACCATCCGCGGCCGCGACCAGGTCAGTGGTCTGCCCAAGACGCTGGAGCTGACGGCCGACGAGGTCCGGCACGCGCTGACGGAGCCGGTGGACGCGATCGTCATGGCCGTGCGGCAGACCCTGGACGAGACCCCGCCGGAGCTGGCGGGCGACATCATGGACCGCGGCATCGTCCTGACCGGCGGCGGTGCGCTGCTGCGCGGCCTGGACGTGCGGCTCAGCAAGGAACTCGACATCCCGGTGCTGGTCGCCGACGAGCCGCTGGACTGCGTGGCCGTCGGCACGGGCCGCTGCGTCGAGGACTTCGCCTCGCTCAGGACGGTCCTGGACGCGCAGCCGGGCCGGCTGCTCGGGACGGGCCGGCTGTAGGGACGGATACGAGGCCGGTCCGGCGTCTTCCCCCGGGTTCCGGGGGAGAGGCCGGGCCGGCCTTTTCGCCGTCAGCCCGGTAGGGGCGAGAGCCGTGCCGCGCGAGCGGTGAGGTGGCGCCGTTCCGGTGCGCTGGTGGTGCGTCGGGCGGCCTCGCGGTAGGCGTCCGCCGCTGCCTGCTGCCGGCCGAGCATCTCCAGCAGATGGGCCCGGGTGGCGAGCAGCCGGTGGTGGCGTGCCATGCGCTTGTCCGACGTCAGGGTCTCGAGGAGGCCGAGCCCGGCGGAGGGGCCGTGCACCATGGCGACGGCGACCGACCGGTTGAGGGTGACCATCGGGTTGGGAGCGGTGTGCTCCAGCAGTTCGTAGAGCGCGAGGATCTGCGGCCAGTCCGTGGCGTCGACGTGCTCGGCCTCGTCGTGGACGGCGGCGATGGCCGCCTGGAGTTGGTAGAGACCGACCTGCCCCCGGGGCAGCGTCCTGCTGATCACCTCGATTCCCTCGGCGACGAGCAGACGGTCCCACCGGCCCCGGTCCTGCTCGGCCAGCGGCACCAGGTCACCGTCGGGGCCGATGCGCGCGGGGCGGCGCGCGTCGGTGAGGAGCATCAGCGCCAGCAGGCCCGCCGTTTCCGCGTCGTCGGGCAGCAGGCGGTGCAGCAGCCGGGTGAGCCGGATCGCCTCGGCAGACAGGGCGGGTGCGGTCAGGTCGGCGCCGTCCGTGGTGGTGTAGCCCTCGTTGAAGACGAGATACAGCACGTGCAGCACCTCGGCCAGTCGTTCGGCCCGGTCGGCTGCCTCCGGCATGCGCAGCGGCGTGCCGGAGGCCTTGACGGTCTGCTTGGCCCGGCTGATGCGCTGGGCCATGGTGGCCTCCGGGACCAGGAACGCCGCCGCGATCTGTGCCGTCGTCAGGCCGCCGACCGCACGCAGCGTCAGCGCGATCCGGCTCGGGCGGGACAGCGCCGGGTGGCAGCACAGGAACAGCAGCGCGAGGGAGTCGTCCCGGTCCGTCTCCGGCTCGGCGTCGGCGGCCCGGCTCAGCAACTCCGCCTGCGGGGTGGCCAGGGCGATGCGCTCCTCGCGGTGCCTGCGCGCCTGTTCGCTGCGCACCTGGTCCACCAGCTTGCGGGAGGCGACGGTGACCAGCCAGGCCCGGGGCTGCTCCGGTATTCCCTCGGCCGGCCACTGGAGCGCGGCGGCGAGCAGCGCCTCCTGGACGGCGTCCTCACAAGTGTCGAAGACGCCGTACCGGCGGACCAGCGTGCCGAGGACCTGCGGCGCCAGCTCGCGCAGCAGGTCCTCGACACGGTGTCGCTCGCTCACATGTCCGCCGCGGACTCGTGCAGGACGGGCCACAGCTCGACGGGATCCGTGTCGGCGAAGGGCATGTCCGCGGCGATCTGCTGCGCGCGCTCCTCGCTCTCGCAGTCGAGCAGGTAGAAGCTGGCGAGGTACTCCTTGGTCTCCAGGTACGGGCCGTCGGTGACCACCGGGACGCCGGCCTCGCGCCGCACGAGCCGGGCGTTCGCCGCGTCCGCCAGACCGTAGGCGCCCACCAGCTCGCCGGTCTCGCGGTACTTCTTGTTGAACGCGTCCTGCTTGGCGATGGCCTCGGGCCATGCCTCGGCCGGGAAGGAGTCCCACTTCGCCTGGTTGCCGTAGATCATCGCGACGTACTTCATCTCGGGTGTCCCCTCAGTCCCGCGCGCCGGGCCGGCGCGCTGTCACCCTTCAGTCGGAGCGGGAAACCGTCCCTCGACATCCGACGACAACTTTCTTCGACTTTTTTCGCGGACTTTTTTCGCGGACTTTCATCGTGGGCCTTCGTTCGCGGACCTTCCTTCACGGACTCGAAGGTCGCGGCCGCGCCCCCGGTGCCACGAATGATCAACCTACTGCGTGGTCCGGGCGGCCTGCCGGCGCCGGTTCTCCTACAACCGGTGGGCTGCCCCCGCGGGGCTCGCGCCGCGGGTGTCCAGCAGCAGCTGCGCCTTGACGGCCAGTCCTTGCAGGTCGTAGGTGCGGTGGGGCTGGAGAAGAACCGTCAGGTCGGCGATGGCAGCCGCCTCGTAGAGACAGTCGGCGCGCGGCACCGGACGGCCGAGTACCCGCCACTGCTGGACGTACGGGTCGTGGTAGCTGATCTGGGCGCCCAGCTCCATCAGCCGGGAGGCGATCTCGCGGGCGGGCGAGCCCTCCTGGTCGCCGGTGTCGGCCTTGTAGCCGACACCGAGCAGCAGCACGCGCGCGCCGCGTGCCGATTTGCCGTGCTCGTTGAGGAGCGTGGCGCAGCGCTGGATGACGTAGCGCGGCATCCGGCCGTTGACCTCCTGCGCGAGCTCCACCATCCGCAACGGGTGGCCGAGGCTGCGCCCCTTGTACGAGAGGTAGTTCGGGTCGATGGGCACACCGTGGCCGCCCACCCCGGGCCCCGGGCGGAAGGCCTGGAAGCCGAACGGCTTGGTCTCGGCGCAGCGCACGACGTCCCACAGGTCGACGCCGATGTCGTGGCAGAAGACCGCCATCTCGTTCGCGAGCGCGATATTGACGTGCCGGTAGTTGGTCTCCAGGACCTTGACGGCCTCCGCCTCGCGGGGGCCGCGGGCGCGGACGACCTTCTCGCAGATCCTCCCGTAGAAGGCGGCGGCGGCCTCGGTGCAGGCGGGGGTGAGGCCACCGATGACCTTGGGGGTGTTGGTGTAGCCGTGGCGCCGGTTGCCGGGGTCGAAGCGGCTGGGCGAGTAGGCGAGGTGGAAGTCCCGGCCCGCGCGCAGGCCGGAGCCGGATTCGAGCAGCGGACGGAGGTAGTCCTCCGTGGTTCCTGGGTAGGCGGTGGACTCCAGGAGCACAGTGGTGTGCGGGCGCAGCCGGGCGGCGAGCGCGCGGGCGGCGTCGCCGATGGCGCCGAGGTCCAGCGCCCGGTCCTCGCCGAGCCGGGTGGGGGCGCAGATCACCGCCGTACGGACCCGGCCCAGCTCGGTGTCCTCGGTGGTGGCGCGGAAGCCCGCGGAGAGCATGCGGCGGACGCCGGCGGCGGTGAGCGAGCCGTCGGCGCCCTCGGTGGGCAGCCGGCCGGCGCGGAGTTCGGCGACGGTGTGCGGGTCGGGGTCGTAGCCGACGGTGGCGATACCGGCGGCCGTGGCGGCCTGGGCGAGCGGGAGGCCGAGGTGGCCGAGTCCGAGGACGGCGAGATCTGCGGGCATGGCGGGCGGTCCTTCCCGGAGGGGTCCTGCTGGCCGGTCCTTCCCGGCGGGCGTCGGCCGGAGGGCACTCCGGAGGTTGCGGAGGGCTCTTCCGAGGGGTGAGCCCGGAGGGGAGGCGGATGGCCCCGCGGGCGGACGGGACCGATCCCCGGACGAGTTACATCAGGTTAAGCGGATATATGACTGTTATCCGGGATTATCGCGGCGCGGCTCGCCTCCGACACGGCCAAAGCGGCCGATCTGGTGCAGCATCGGAGGGGAACGGGTGCCCGGCAGTCCTGGTGCCCCGGTGGCCGCGGCCACCGGGGCGGCAGCGAGAGCGGTCAATCGGGAGGCAGCAGTGAGGACAGCGACACTCGGGCCGGCCGAGCGCGGCGAGGCGCTCGCCCGGATGGCGGAGCGGGAACTGGACATCCTGGTGGTCGGCGCGGGCGTCGTCGGCGCGGGCACCGCGCTCGACGCGGCCACCCGCGGGCTCACGACCGGGCTCGTCGAGGCGCGCGACTGGGCGGCGGGGACCTCCAGCCGGTCCAGCAAACTGATCCACGGCGGGCTGCGCTATCTGGAGATGCTCGACTTCGCCCTCGTGCGCGAGGCGCTCAAGGAGCGCGGACTGCTGCTGGAGCGGCTGGCGCCCCACCTGGTGAAGCCGGTGCCCTTCCTCTACCCCTTGCAGCACCGGGGCTGGGAGCGCTTCTACGCCGGCTCGGGCGTGGCGCTCTACGACGCGATGTCGGTCTCCTCGGGCCACGGGCGGGGGCTGCCCACCCACCGGCACCTCACCCGCAAGCGCGCGCTGCAGGTCGCACCCGCCCTGAAGAAGGACGCGCTCGTCGGCGCGCTGCAGTACTACGACGCCCAGATGGACGACGCGCGCTACGTCACCACCCTGGTGCGCACCGCCGCCGCCTACGGCGCGGACGTCGCCAACCGGGCGCGCGTGGTCGGCTTCCTGCGCGAGGGGGAGCGGGTGGTCGGGGCCCGGGTGAAGGACCTGGAGCAGGGCGGCGAGTTCGAGGTCCGCGCCCGGCAGATCGTGAACGCCACGGGGGTGTGGACGGACGACACCCAGCAGCTCATCGCGGAGCGCGGACAGTTCCACGTACGGGCGTCCAAGGGCATCCACCTCGTCGTGCCCAAGGACCGCATCCACTCCACCACCGGGCTGATCCTGCGTACCGAGAAGAGCGTGCTGTTCGTCATTCCGTGGGGCAGGCACTGGATCATCGGCACCACCGACACCGACTGGGACCTGGACAAGGCGCATCCGGCCGCCTCCAGCGCCGACATCGACTATCTGCTGGAGCACGTCAACGAGGTGCTCGCCGTGCCGCTGACCCGCGACGACGTCCAGGGCGTCTACGCCGGGCTGCGCCCGCTGCTGGCCGGGGAGTCGGACGCGACCAGCAAGCTCTCGCGCGAGCACACCGTCGCCCACCCGGTACCGGGGCTGGTGGTCGTGGCGGGCGGGAAGTACACCACCTACCGGGTGATGGCGAAGGACGCCGTGGACGAGGCGGTGCACGGTTTGGCCCAGCGGGTCGCGGAGTGCGTCACCGAGGACGTGCCGCTGGTGGGGGCCGAGGGCTACCGGGCCCTGTGGAACGGCCGGGCGCAGATGGCGCAGCGCACGGGCCTCCATGTGGCGCGCGTCGAGCACCTGCTGAACCGCTACGGCTCGAGGGTCGACGAGGTGCTGGACCTCGTCACTGCCGATCCGAAGCTGGGCGAGCCGCTCGGCGGTGCCGAGGACTATCTGCGGGCCGAGGTCGTCTACGCCGCCTCCCACGAAGGGGCCCGCCATCTCGACGACGTGCTCACCCGCAGGACGCGGATCTCCATCGAGACCTTCGACCGGGGCACGCGCAGCGCGCGGGAGGCCGCCGAGCTGATGGCGGGGGTGCTGGGCTGGGACCGGGCGCAGACCGAGAAGGAGATCGAGCACTACGAGAAGCGCGTGGAGGCGGAGCGCGAGTCGCAGCGGCAGCCCGACGACCAGACGGCGGACGCGGCGCGGCTGGGCGCCCCCGAGGTGCAGCCGCTGTAGGGCGGCGCGGTGCGGTGTGATGCGGTGCCGGACGTCCGGTCCGCTCGTCCGGTTCGTCAGGCTTTCGGGCAGAACTCGGCGGTCAGAAGGGCCCTTTCGGCCGCCGCGTCGACGGGGGCGTCGCTGTTGACGCGGTAGCTGACGAGGTGCCGCCCGTCCGTGGTGCCGAGCGTCTGTACGTACGAGCCGCTGATCTCGCCGTTGTGGCCCCATAGGGTGCGGTGGCAGGGCAGCCGCACGGGGAACAGCCCCATGCCGTAGCGGCCGTACGAGTCCGTCGTGTCCCGCATCTGCCGCAGCTCCGGTGCGGGCAGGAGGGTGCCGCGCAGCAGTGCGCCGAAGAGACGGTTGAGGTCGGGGAGGGTGGAGACCAGCTCGCCGGCCGCGCCCGCCGAGGAGGGATTGAGGTAGGTGGCGTCGGCGGTGCGGCTGTTGCCAGTCGTCGTGCCAGTCGTCGCGCCTGGTGTCGCGCCTGTCGCCGTGTAGGCGCGTCCGTGCGGGGAGGGCAGCCCCGCCCGTGTGCCGGGAAAGCTGGTGCCGGTGAGGCGCAAGGGGGCGATGACGCGCCGGTGGGCCTCGGTGGCGTAGGAGTGGCCGGTGACCTGACGGATGACCATGCCGAGGAGTAGGTAGTCGGTGTTGGAGTAGCGGTACCGCTCGCCGGGGGCCGCGTGGGGCGGGTGCGAAAGGGCGGTCCGTACCAGTGCGTCGGGTTTGTGGGTCTGGAAACGGTGCGCGGTGAAGCCCGGGCCGAAGAACCGATGGAAGAAGGCGCGGTCGTCGGTGTAGGAGAACAGCCCGCTGGTGTGTGTGAGGAGTTGGCGGACCGTGATCCGGCAGCCGGGGTCACGGCTGTCGCTGTCGCTGTCGCCGGGGCAGGGCAGCAGGGCGGCGGTCGCGGCGGGCAGATGGGTGCTGACCGGATCGTCGAGGTCCAGCTTGCGCTCGGCGGCGAGCTGGAGGGTGACGGTGGCGATGACGGTCTTGGTGATGCTGCCGACCCGAAAGCGGTCCGTGGGGCGGATGGGGCGCCCGGTTCGTACATCCGCCACGCCCGCCGTGTGGAATCGGACCCCATGAGCGTCTTGTGACAGCTGGGCCGCACCGGGAACCGTTCGCGGGGAAACGAGGTCTTGGACAGGGGACCGGGCGGCGGTGCCACTGCCCGCAGACCCCGCGGATACCGTCACGGCGCAGGTCAGAGCGGTCATGGCGGAGGCGAGGCGCACGAGGGCGGTGTGCGTCGGCATGTGCTCATCATCCATGGGCACTCGGACCCTGGCCTTCCACCGGTCTGCGGATGAGAGACAATGGTCGCTCTGCCAGGGTCGGTTGGTCGCAGAGCTGATTGCCAGAGGGGACGCATGTCGGAGGCGGAGCAGACGCAGGGCACGGCAGGGCGCCTCCTGGCCGGGCGGTACCGCCTCGGGGGCATCCTCGGTCGTGGCGGCATGGGTACGGTCTGGCGGGCGACCGACGAGACGCTCGGCCGCACCGTCGCGGTCAAGGAGTTGCGCTTCCCGGCCAACATCGACGAGGACGAGAAGCGCCGCCTGATCACGCGCACACTGCGTGAGGCGAAGGCCATCGCCCGGATCCGCAGTGCCGGTGCGGTCACCGTCTACGACGTGGTGCACGAGGACGACCGCCCGTGGATCGTCATGGAGCTCATCGAGGGCCGCTCGCTCGCCGATGTCATCCGTGAGGACGGGCCGCTCAAGTGGCGACGGGCCGCGGAGGTCGGACTGGCCGTCCTCGACGTGCTGAGCGCGGCGCACCGTCAGGGCATCCTGCACCGCGACGTGAAGCCGTCCAACGTCCTCATCGCGGACGACAACCGTGTCGTCCTCACCGACTTCGGCATCGCCCAGGTCGAGGGCGACCCGTCGGTCACCTCGACGGGCATGCTGGTCGGCGCCCCCTCGTACATATCCCCGGAGCGGGCGCGCGGCCAGAAGCCCGGCCCGCCGGCGGACCTGTGGTCGCTGGGCGGCCTGCTGTACGCGGCGGTCGAGGGCGTCCCCCCGTACGACAAGGGGTCGGCCATAGCGACCCTCACCGCCGTGATGACCGAGCCGCTCGGCCCCCCGCGGAACGCGGGCCCGCTCGAAGGCGTCATGTACGGACTGCTCGCCAAGGACCCCGCCAAGCGGCTGGACGAGGCGGGCGCCCGGGCCCTGTTGACCGACGCGGTCAACGCCCCCGACGAGCGGCTGCCGAAGGCCCCCGAGGCCTCCCCGGCCCTGGACGCCACACAGGCGATCGCTCTGCCGTCCCCCGCCGAGATGCGCTCCGGCACCCGTCCGTCCTCCGGGGCGGGCACGGGAGCGGCGGCGGGCGCGGCCTCCGCTTCGGCGTCGGGCTCCCGCAAGGGCGACACCCGTGCCTCCGCAGCACCGTCCGCCGGCTCGCGTGCGACGGACGGGGCGGGCGACCGGATGCGGGGCGCGTTCAAGTCCGTCCGGGACGCGGCCTCGGGCACCGGCGCGAAGCCGGCACGACCGGCGAAGCCCGCTCCCTCCATACCGTCCGCCCAGCGGCAGACCGGCCTCGGCCGATCCGGAAGCGGCAGCGGCGGCCACCCCGCGCGCCCCGGGCGGGCGTCCATCACGGATGTCGTGTCCCGCCGCACGCTGCTGGCCGTGGCGGTCATCGTCGCGCTGGCCATCATCGGCACCGTGCTCGCCATCACGCTGAACGGTGACGGCGACGACAAGGGTGCCACGGGCGGCACCAAGGGCGGCACGTCCAAATCCGTCGGGGACAAGGCCCCTTCCTCCCGTTCCTCCCTCACCGAACAGGGTGCCAAGGGACCGGACGCCGCGTCACCCGGGACGGGCAAGGACAAGAAGGACAAGGGCGACACGTCGAAGGACGAGGACGACGCGTCCTCGGACGGCGATGACCTGCCCGACGGGTTCGCGGCGGTCAAGAACGCCGAGTACCACTTCAGCATCGCCATGCCCAAGGGGTGGCGGAAGACGGGCACCGCCGGGGCCCACTCCGGGGCGATCTACAGCCAGTCCGGTGGCTTCCCGCGTCTCCAGGTCGACTTCGGTTCCGACCCGGGCTCGGACGCCGCCGCGGCCTGGCGCGAGTCCGACTCCGCAGCCAGGAGCGGAGGCATGCCCAACTACAACGGCCTCGGCGTCGAAGAGGTCGAGGACTGGGACGGCCACGACTACCCGACCATCGCCGACTGGACCTTCGAGCGCGACCAGAAGGACAAGCGCGTCCAGGTCGTCAACCGGGGCTTCAAGGTGGACGACAAGCGTGGCTACGCCATCATGGTGACGTGCGAGAAGGCCAAGTGGTCCGACTCGGAGTGCGAGAAGCTGCGGGAGACGGCGTTCAAGACGTTCCAGCCCGCGTGACGGGCCGGAGCCCGGTCACATACTGAGCCGTACGCGCCCGAAGAGACGGCTTCGGCACGTATCGTGAGTCCCCGTGAACCATACGCAGCCGCAATAAGCAGCTAAATGACCGACTTTGATGGTCATTCGAGCGATGGTGTGGATCGCGCGCTTGGGGAGGCGTCGTGGACGACTATGCGGGTCGGGTGCTCGCCGACCGCTATCGCCTGCCGCTTCCGCCGTCGGACGCCTTCGAACTGGTGGAGACGCGGGCCTATGACACGTACAGCGGTCAGGAAGTCCTCATCCGGCAGATCCCCCTGCCGGAGATCGTCGACGCGGAAGTCCTGGGTGACGACGGCCCGTACGAGGGTGAACGCGCGGTCGGGGCCGGTCACGGGGGCGAGGGTGCCCGTGGTGAGGTTCCCGGTGCGGGCGGGCTGACGGGCCAGGGGCCCGGTGATCCGGCGGTGCGCCGTGCTCTGGTCGCCGCCACGGCTGCCGCGCAGCTTCCCGACCATCCCCGTCTCGACCAGGTCTTCCACGTCTTCGTCGAGGCGGGAAGCCTATGGATCATCAGTGAGCTCGTCTCGGCCCGCCCGCTGGCCGCCCTGCTCGCCGAGCGCACGCTCTCACCGCACCGGGCCGCCGAAGTGGCGGCCGACGTCCTCACCGCGCTGCGCGCCCTCCACGCCCAGGGCTGGACCCACCGCAACATCACGGCCCGCACCGTCCTCATCTGTGACGACGGCCGTGCCATGCTCACCGGCCTCGCCGCGGGCGCGGCGGAGGAGGCCCTCTGCGGCCACGACCCCGTCCCGGCCGGCCCGGCTGGTGCCGGGCAGGTGGCC
This sequence comes from Streptomyces syringium, assembly GCF_017876625.1. Lineage (NCBI taxonomy): Bacteria > Bacillati > Actinomycetota > Actinomycetes > Kitasatosporales > Streptomycetaceae > Streptomyces > Streptomyces syringium. Next base: position 3,339,008 of record NZ_JAGIOH010000001.1, on the reverse strand, counting down.
GGTGGTGGCTCCACGGGACAGGCCGGCCCGTGGCCGGGTGCCGCGCCGGGCGGACGTGCGGCGATCACGACGCCCCGCGCCGGGGAAGCCCCGCCCCGACAGGCGGGGGCCGCCCCGACAGGCTCCTCGTACCCACGGCTCCCCGATCAGACGGCCCCGCGGCGGGGGCCGGTGGGCGCAGGCGGCGCGGCGCCCACGACGGGGGAGGCGGGCACGGCCGGCATCCCGGCGCAGGAGGGGCGGGGCCATCGCGACCAGGGCGCGATCGGCGGGTACGGACCGTCCGGCGGCGGGGTACCGGGCACCGACCGGGCGGGCGGCCACGAGCAGGACGCGGCTCCGGACGACCGGGTGCCCCGGGCCGGGGCGATCGCCGCGTACCGCGCGGGCGCCCGGGCCGCCGCCGCGCGCGCGGCAGCGGAGAGCACCCTCCGGCCGTCGGCCGGCTCGTCCACCTGGGGCGCGGGCAGCGCCGTCGGTGGGGCCGCCGCTTCCCCCGACTCCCCGTGGGCCTCCGACGCTCCCGTGGGACGCCCCGCCCCCAGCGGCCCGCCCGGCCCGGGTGGCCCCGGCGGTGCGGCCGGGCCCGTCCCCGCGCAGAACGGCCGCGAGCGCGGCACGGGCGGCTGGGCGCGCACCGCCGGACCGGGCAGTGCGCTCGCCGCCGAGCGGGCGCGGCAGGCGCGCATGGTCGTGGTGGGTGCCGTCACCGAACGATGGGCACCGGAGCAGGCCCATCCGGTGCAGGACAGCTGGCAGCTCGCTCCTCCCGTGGGCCCCGCCGCCGATCTGTGGGCGCTGGGCGTGCTGCTCTTCCGCGCGGTGCAGGGCCATGCCCCGTACCCGGAGGAGAGCGCGGCCGAGCTGGTGCAGCTCGTCTGCGCGGAACCGCCCGCCTACGCCGAGGAATGCGGAGCGCTCCGCCCCGTGGTCGAGTCGCTCATGCGCAAGGATCCGACCGAGCGTCCCGAATGCGAGGAACTGCGCGGCTGGCTGCGCTCGCTGATCCGCTCCGCGCCGGAGCCGGAGCTCGGCAGCCGGACGGTCACTGTGCCGTCGATCGGCACGAGCCTCCCCACCGACCCCCGTCGGCTCCCGCTCATCCGGCGGCGCGGCGAGCTCGTACGCCGCCGTCGGGGCCGCGCCTCCGGTGGGCCGGACCCGGCGCCCGTGCACGGGCGGCACAAGAAGACGGCCGGGGAGTTGGCGGAGGAGCCCGGCGAGTGGGACGAGGCGGCCCCCGACGGCCGGCCGGTCCCCGACCGTGGCGACGACCGGGTCCCGTCGCAGGGCGGGGCCCGCTCCACGGGGCGAGGGGGCGCGCAGCGCTCACCCCGGCATCTCGGGCTGCTGCTGCTCGGCCTGATCCTGCTCCTCCTGGCCGGGGCGGTGCTGTACGCGCTGCTGTTCATGCCGCGTGCCGACGAAGGCGGGGACCGGGGACAGACGGACCGTACGGGCACGGCGGGGCTGCGGAGCGCCGTCCCCAACCAGCCGGGGACGAACGGCAGGACGGCCCAGACCGACGGCTCCGGCACACAGGAGGCGCGAACCACCGAACCCCATGGCGTCGCCAAGGGCTACACCCTGCGCCGGGACCCCAAGGGCTTCTCCGTGGCCGTCGCCGAGGACTGGCAGCGCCGCGGCGAGAACGACCGGGACCAGGTCGTCTACGTCGGCGGGGACTACGAGCTGATCGTGGTGCCCGGCCGGGACAAGGTGTCGGAGTTCGGCGGCGACCCGTTGGCCTACCAGCAGGGCAAGGAGCCCGAGCTGGAGCCCTACCGCTCCTCGTCCTGGTCGGGCGCCTCCGGGCTGCGCCGTTCCGACGTCGGCGGGAGGGCGATGGTGGAGGGCACGTTCAACTGGAACGACAGCAGCGGCCGCCAGGTCTATGTGCGCAACGCCGCGATGATCCTGGCGGGCCGCTATCACGTGGTGCAGGTGATCGGCCCGATGGACGAGCAACGCTCGGTGGACGGCTTCTTCCAGCAGGCCACGTCCACCTACCGCTTCACGGGCTGAGCGCGGGGGTCTGGCGAGCATCCCGTCGAGCGGCCCGTCCGAGCCCTCGAGCGGCTGTCAGCCGGAGAAGCGCTCGCGCAGCTTGTACTTGAGGACCTTGCGGAGCGTGTCGTTGCGCGGCAGCTCGTCGACGAGCTCCAGCTGCTCGGGCATCTTGTGCACGGACAGTCCCGCGCTCCGCAGGTGGGCCGTGATGTCGTCGAGCCCCAGCGGTTCGGCGCCGGGTGGCTGCTGGACCACGGCGCAGACACGCTCGCCGCGCGCCTCGTCGGGAAGGCCGATGACGGCCACGTCCTCGATGGCGGGGTGTTCGTGGAGCAGCCTCTCGACCTCCTGGGCGGAGATGTTCTCGCCCTTGCGGATGATGATGTCCTTGGTGCGGCCGGTGAGTACGAGGTGGCCCTCGATGGTGAGCCGGCCGAGGTCCCCGGTGATGAGGAAGCCGTCCTGGTCGAAGGCCTCGGCGGTGTGGGCGGGATCGAGGTAGCCCTGGCAGACGGCCTCTCCGCGCAGCCGTATCTCTCCTTCCGTGCCGGGCGGGAGCGGCTTGCCGTCGGTGTCGACGACGCGGATCCGCATGCCGGCCGGAGGCCGTCCCTCTGTGGTGGCCAGTTGCTCCGGGGTGTCGTCCGGCGACCCCATGGTGATCATCGGCGCTTCGGTCATGCCGTAGCCGTGGGTGAGCGCGCACCCGAGCTCGTCGACCACCTCGTGATAGAGCGCGGGCGGCTTCGGCGCGCCTCCGCCTGCCATGAGGCGGAGGGTGGGGACGAGCTTGCGGGTGGGGTCCTTGCGCTGTTCGGCGAGGAACAGGGCGTAGAAGGCGGTGGATCCCCCGGCGACGGTGACGCCGTTGCGGCGGTAGGCGTCGAGCGAGCCCGGCAGGGCGAAGTGCTCCAGGAGGATGCTCGGGAAGCCCCGGAGCAGCAGCATCACGGTGTAGTCGGGGCCGGCCACATGCGCGTAGGGGAAGGCCATGGAGCCGACGTCGCCGGAGGACAGGCGCAGCGCGTCGGCGAGACAGGCACCGGCGGCGATGAGGGACCGGTCCGTGTGGAGCACGCCCTTGGGCTCGGAGGTCGTGCCGGAGGTCCAGTAGATCCAGCGGACGGTGGTGCCCTCGGTGGGAGGGGGCGGGAGCGTCGAGGGGTCCGCCTCCGGGAGCCTGTCGTAGGCCGTGAAGACGAGGGGCGGTGACGGCAGCGTGAGGGCGAGGCGGTAGGCCATCGCGGAGTGGTCGAAGCCCCGCCAGACACCCGGCACCGCGAAGAACTCCGCCCGAGTCGCCCGTAGCGCGTGGCGGACCTCGCGGTCGCGGTAGAAGGGGGTGAGCGGTGTCTGCACGGCCCCGAGCCGGGCCAGCGCGAAGGCCAGGACCACGGTCTCGACACGGGTGGGCAGCTGCCAGGCGACCCGGCTGCTCGGCCGTACGCCCAGCCCGTGCAACCAGGCGGCGACGCGCTCCGCGCGGTCGCGCAGCTCCCCGAAGGCCAGCCGCCGGTCGGCAGCCGTGTCCTCGGCCGCCGGCTCGTCGGCCTGGATGAGTGCGACGGCATCCGGGGTGAGCGCGGCGCGGCGGTCGAGGAGCTCCCACAGGGTGCGGGAGGCGACCAGATCGGGGGCGGTGCCGGCCATGAGGTGCCTCCCGGGGGGGCTGACGGTTTGTCAGGCGTGGCGGGAAGCGTAGGGGCGACCCGGCTTGTCGGTCCAGGGGGCGCGGACTAACCTCGAATCTGATGGAGCGTCAGGAAAGCTGATACCGCGTCGCCGGGTAATCGAGAGGGAGCCCCTCATGGATCTGCCGCGCATCGTCAGCGTGGACGACCACGTGATCGAACCCGCCCATCTCTTCGAGACCTGGCTGCCCGCCAAGTACCGCTCCCGCGGTCCCCGCGCCCTGACGGCCGGCATCGGTGAACTGGCCTACGTGGCCGGCAAGTACGTCATCACCATGGACCCCGAAGGGCCGCCCGCCGACTGGTGGGTCTACGAGGACCTCCGGTTCCCGTACAAGCGCAACATCGCCGCCGTCGGCTTCGACCGCGACGAGATGACCCTGGAGGGCATCACCCGGGAGGAGATGCGCCCCGGGTGCTGGGACCCGGCGGAACGCCTGAAGGACATGGACCTCAATCACGTCGAGGCGTCCCTGTGCTTCCCCACCTTTCCGCGCTTCTGCGGCCAGACCTTCGCGGAGGCGCACGACAAGGAGGTCGCGCTCGCGTGCGTCCGGGCCTACAACGACTGGATGGTCGAGGAGTGGTGCGGCGACAGCCGGGGCCGGCTGATCCCGCTGTGCCTCATTCCGCTCTGGGACGTCGGCCTCGCCGTCACCGAGATCCGGCGGAACGCCGCCCGTGGCGTACGGGCCGTGACCTTCAGCGAGATCCCCACCCACCTCGGACTGCCCAGCATCCACTCCGGGTACTGGGACCCCTTCTTCGCCGCCTGCCAGGACACCGGCACCGTCGTCAACATGCACATCGGCTCGTCCTCGCAGATGCCCGCCGCCTCCCCGGACGCGCCGCCCGCCGTACAGGCGTCCCTGTCGTTCAACAACGCCATGGCGTCGATGATGGACTTCCTCTTCAGCGGCGTCCTCGTCAAGTTCCCGCGCCTCAAACTCGCCTACAGCGAGGGGCAGATGGGCTGGATCCCCTACGCCCTGGAGCGCGCCGACGACGTCTGGCAGGAGCACCGGGCCTGGGGCGGGGTGCGCGATCTGATCCCCGAACCGCCCTCCACCTACTACTACCGGCAGATCTTCTGCTGCTTCTTCCGGGACAAACACGGGGTCGCCTCACTCGATGTTGTGGGCCGCGACAACGCGACCTTCGAGACCGACTACCCCCACGTCGACTCGACCTTCCCGCACACCAAGGAAGTCGCTCTCGACCATATGAAGGGCCTGGACGACGAAACCGTCCACAAGGTGATGCGGGGCAACGCGATCCGGATGCTCGGCCTGGACCTGGACCTGGACCTGGACCTGGACCTGGACGTACGGAATCCGGACGCACCGGATCCGGACGCCCGGGATCTGTCTGCGAGGGGACCGGAGGGGCGTGGGCGCCCGGCGGACCGGGCGCCCGGTCTCGACCGACCCGGCGCGTGAGAGCCCATGGACCTCACCTTCACCAAGGAAGAGGAAGAGTTCCGGCGAAGGCTGCGCACGTGGCTGCGCGAGACACTGCCGAAGCTGCCCGCGAAGCCGCCGCCCGATCAATGGCCGGCGCGGCGCGCCTATGACTGCGCCTGGCAACGCGCGCTGTACGACGCCGGCTACGCCGGACTGCACTGGCCCACCGACGCCGGGGGACAAGGCGCCACCCCCACCCAGCATCTGATCTTCCTGGAGGAGACGGAGCTGGCGGGTGCGCCCTACGTCGGTGCCAACTTCGTGGGCCTCCTGCACGCCGGGCCCACCATCGCCGTGGAGGGAACGGCCGAGCAGCGGGCCCGCTGGCTGCCGCCGATCCTGCGCGGCGAGGAAGTGTGGTGTCAGGGCTTCTCCGAGCCGGACGCCGGCTCCGACCTGGCCTCACTGCGTACCCGAGCGGTCCGGGACAGCGATGCTTACATCGTCACCGGCAGCAAGATCTGGACCTCGCACGCCGAGGTAGCCGACTGGTGCGAACTGCTCGTCCGTACGGACGCCTCGGCCCCCAGACACCGGGGGATCTCCTGGCTCGCCATGCCCATGGACGCCCCCGGGGTGACCGTCCGCCCGCTGCGCACCCTCGCGGGCTCCACCGAGTTCGCCGAGTTGTTCCTCGACGAGGTGCGGATACCGCTCTCGCACCGCGTCGGCGCCGAGAACGACGGCTGGCGCGTCACCATGGTCACCCTCTCCTACGAGCGCGGTACCGCCTTCGTCGGCGAGGTCGTCGCCTGCCGCCGCACCCTGGCCCGGCTGGCCCGGACGGCGAAGGAGAACGGCCGGTGGGACGACGCGGTCCTGCGTCGTCGCCTGGGGCGGCTGAACGCCGAATTCGGTGCGCTGTGGCGACTCACGCAGTGGAACGTGAGCGCGGCGGAGCGGACGTCGCCCGGGGGCGGGAGCGCGGTGCCGGGCGTCGGCGGCTCCGTCTTCAAGCTCCGCTACTCCGAGGCGCGACAGGAACTGTACGAAGCGGCCGCCGAGGTCATCGGCCCGGAAGCGCTGGACGCCGGGCACCCATGGACGGCGGACCGCCTCTCCGCCCTCTCCTACACGATCGCCGCCGGGACGTCCCAGATCCAGCAGAACATCATCGCCGAGCGCATCCTCGGCCTGCCCAAGGGGCGTTGATCATGGAATTTCAGCTGAACGACGACCAGCGGGCCCTGCGGACCGGGACACGGCAACTCCTCGCGGCGCTGTTCCCCCGCGAGCGGCTTCGGGCGATGGTGGACGCGGGCGGTCCGGGGGGTGCCGGGGGCCCAGGGGGTGCCGGGCGTCCGGGAGGTGCGGCGGTGGACGGCGCCTCGGTCCGGGAGCTGTGGCGGGAACTGGGCGCCGCCGGCTTCTTCTCCCTGAGGCTGCCCGAGGAGCGCGGTGGGACCGGCCTCGGCCTGCCGGAGACCGTGCTCGTCTTCGAGGAGGCAGGACGGGTCCTGCTGCCCGGCCCGCTGGTCGCCACTCATCTCGCCGCGGGCCTGGTGGAGGGGGCGGCCGAAGGGCGGGCGCTGGTGACGGCCCTGGACCGGCCGGGCCCGGTCGAGCACCTCGCCTCGGCGGATGCCGTCCTCCTGCTGGACCGCGCCACCCTGCGGATCCTGCGAACGGACCCCGGCCCCGACCCCGACCCGGATGGGGACGCATGCACGGCGGTGCTTCCGCGCGCGCTGCGGGCCCGGTCGGTGCGGGCGGTCGACCCGACGACACCGCTGCACCTCGTGAGCCAACTGCCGGACGACGCGGGAGCGGTCCCTGGCGAGCTCCCCGACGCCGTCCGACTGCGTCGGGAAGCCGCCCTGTTGACGGCGGCCCTGCAACTGGGCAGCGCCCTGCGGACGGTGGAGATGACGGTCGCGCATGTCAAGGCACGATCGCAGTTCGGCCGCCCGGTCGGCTCCTTCCAAGCGGTGCAGCATCTTTGCGCCCGCATGTTCGTCCGTGCCGAAATCGCCCGGTGCAGCGTCTATGCCGCATCACTGACAGTGACATTCGGTGATGTTTCCAGGGCGAAATTGCTCGCCGATACGGCTGCTGTCCGTAATGCCCGTGACTGCCTGCAACTACATGGCGGATTCGGGTTTACCTGGGACGCGGACGTTCATCCGCACCTCAAGCGAGCTTGGGTGAGAGCGGCACAGTGGCAGTCGGCGGCAGAGGCCGAAGAAGGACTCGCGGAGGAACTCCTGAACGAATTCCCTGCGGGGCTGTCGACCGGTCCGGGCGAGGTGGTCGCGAACGTCGAAATTAGCTCTGAGTGAGCACTGTGACCGAAATGCCCGCTATATCACTAATAAGTGATCACGCAGCGTCGATATCGTGTTGTGTCCTGCGTGTGACTCGTCACGGGGAGGAGTTCGCCCCGACCTCGGGTACGCTCCCTTGGATGCGAGTGGTTCAGAAGCGCAATTATCCCGGTGCCGCCGATATGGCGGCGCCGAACGCGGGATTGTCTGCCGCTCGCGTCGGCTCGGGGGCCGCGATTCCCCGATGTTCGAGTCCCCGCAGCGCGCGTCGCACAGTATGCAGCACGCATACTCCTTTGCGCCGGAATATGCCTGAAGCGCTTGTTGAGGTGACTCTACGTCAACCATGCTGTCTCGGAAGGAGATCACGTTCCGTGACCTCTCGGAGACGCGAGGCGTTGTGTCCGCCGGTTCGGATGGTGTGAGCGGTGCAGGTGCTTCAGATGCAGATGGAGGTTCGGGCCGACCCCGCGGAGGTGGGGCGGGCTCGCAGATGGGCGCGGTCGCGCCTTGCCGGTACCGGGATAGGGGTGGACGAGCCCTTGGCCGAAACGCTGATCCTGCTCATCTCGGAGCTGGTCACCAACGCCGTGGTGCACACGGGCTGTCCGGCCGTCCTGCGCATGCTCTTCCCGGGTGCGGGCGGCTCCGCCGAAGCCGCGGCCGGGGTGTGTCCGGGCACGGTTCGTGTCGAGGTCGCCGACATCAGTGCTCGTCCACCGCGTCGCCGCTGCGCGGAGGGTGATGACACCGGTGGCCGTGGGCTGGAGTTGGTGGACGGCCTGGCCGACCGCTGGGGTTGGCAGCCCGAGGGTGCGGGCAAGCGCATCTGGTGCGAGGTCGACCGCGGGGAGCCGCTCTGGGTCGGCGCTTTTGAGCCGCCACGCGCCGTCACAAATCGGGCGTAGTCGACAAAGTCCAGACCAGGTGTTGACGTGAAGTGCTCGCGTGATCACCCTTGGATGCAGCGATTCGTTGCGAGGGGACGTCGAGAGGTCCGCGTTGTGGGGCCGGCTTGGCGAGTGCGGGTCGCGGCCCGGCGCGACATCAGGGCAGAGGCGCCGGAGCTGGGTGGCGGCGTGTGGTGCCGTGCTCGGGGTGCGCATCAGCGCGCCGCCGCCCGCCCGCCCTTATGGCGTCCCGTGTGGCGGCTTGCTCCGCGGTGGGAAGGCCAACGGCCGGAGTGCTGAGGCCAAGTGGTCCGGGCCGAGATGGCCTGGGGCGAGATGGTCCGGGGCGAGGTGGCTCCGGCTCAGAGGACCGCCACCGGCGCCACCGGCGCTCCCGTGCCACCGGTGAAGGGCTCGGGTGTCGCCGACAGGAGGAACGCATAGCGTTTTTCCTCCGCGCATGCCTCCGACAGTTCCTCCAGATTCCAGTTCTGCCCTTGCAGCATGCCCATCTCCACCAGGTCGAGCGCGTGTACGGGCAACCATAGATTTTCGAACTCCGGTGGGAATGCCTCGAACGTCAGGGTGTCATTGGCGACGGCGGCGACATCGCGGGCGTGGAACCACTCCGGCGTACGAATCGACAGCCCGGGCGAAGGAAAGGCGTACGCCTCCCTGTCGCCTGCCAGATAGTGCTGAATCTGCCCCGTTCGCACCAGGACGATATCGCCCGCCCGTACCGAGACGCCGGCCAGTTCTTCCGCCGCGTCGAGGTCCTCGGGGGTGACGATGTGCCCGCCGTCGAGCCGCTCGGTCCCCCTGGCTCGCGCGACATCGAGCAGAACGCCCCGCGAGGCGACGGGCCCCGCCTTCTCGATGCCGCTGAAAGCGGCACGGCCGTGCGTGGTGATCGAATCCGCCGGGCGGCCGTTGTAGATCTTTCCGCTGTGGGAGACGTGGGGGAGAGCATCCCAGTGCGTGCCCGCCTGGAGGCCCATGGTCACGGTGTCATCGCTGGTGGCGATGGTGTCGGGCCCGAACATCTCCCAATTGACGGCCACCATCGTGTGGAGCGGGTTGACCCTGCCGGGAATCATTCCGGTCTGCACCCCGTCCTGCCGGAGCGGCAGAGCCAGAGGGACGCGGCGGCCGGTGGTCACGGTCGCGGCGGCGGCGCGCACCACGGCGCCGGTGATGAGATTGAGGGTGCCGATCTCATCGGCCGCCCCCCAACGTCCCCAGTTGTTGACGCGCTTGGCGATCTCGTGGAACTCGGACGGCAGTGGCATGGGAGCCCTTCCCGGGGTCGGACATCGTCGGCCGTGCCGCGCCAGGACTTCGTGCGGCCACTTCGGCGGTGGGTCTTGTGCTCGTGCTCGCTCTGCCCAAAAATCTAACGGACCGTCAGAAACTCCGGGAAGGGGCAGGCCATGGGGAACTTCTTGGCGGGCAAGGTGGTCGCCGTCACCGGAGCCGGACGGGGAATCGGCCGGGCGGTCGCCCTGGCCTGTGCCGTCGAGGGGGCGAAGGTCGTCGTCAACGACTACGGCGTCTCCATCGACGGCGGTGAGCCGACCAGTACCGTCGCGGCCGCTGTGGCCGAGGAGATCGAGAAGGCGGGTGGCGAGGCGACCGCCCTGGCGGACGACGTGTCGACCATGGCCGGGGGGCAGCGGATCGTCGACACCGCGCTGGCGCGGTACGGGCGGCTCGACGGCGTCGTCTGCGTGGCAGGGATCCTGCGGGAGCGGATGCTCTTCAATATGACCGAGGAGGAGTGGGACCCGGTCGTCGCCACCCACCTGAAGGGGACCTTCACCGTCTTCCGGGCCGCCTCCGCGCTGATGCGCAGGCAGGGCAGCGGCACCCTCATCGGATTCACCAGCGGCAATCACCAGGGCAGCGTCTCGCAGGCCAACTACTCCGCAGCCAAGGGCGGTGTCATCTCGCTCGTCCGCAGCGCCGCACTGGGTCTGCACAAATACGGGGTCACGGCCAACTGCGTGGCCCCCGTGGCCCGTACGCGGATGTCCGCGAACGTCCCGACGGAGCTGACGGAGATCGGTGAGCCCGAGGACGTGGCACCGCTGGTCGTCTATCTGCTCAGCGAGCGGGCCCGGGACGAGGGCATCACCGGCCAAGTCTACACGGTGGCCGGCCCGAAGATCGCCGTCTGGGCGCAACCGCGAGAACTGCGCGCGGCTCACGCGGAGGGAGGCTGGACCCCTCAGCGGATCGCCGACGTCCTGCCGGGAACGGTCGGTACGGACCCGATGCCCATGCTGGCCCGGCTGGAGGCCATGGCGAAGGCGGCCGCGGCCAAGGCTCGTCCGAACGCGTGACCGCCCCGGGATTTCGGATCAAGGTGTCGGCGAGGGGAGAGGGCAGGCGTGGATTTCGCATTCGGTCCGGAGGACGAGTCGTTCCGGAAGACCGCCCGGGCTTGGCTCGCCGCACACCTCGCCGGGGGACCGGACCGGGTCTCCGGCCGGGCCTGGGAGCGCGAGCTGGGCGCGGACGGCTGGATCGGCCTCGGCTGGGACCGTAACCGTGGCCGCTTCGGCAACCGGGCCGCGACGGTGACCGAACAGGTCGTGTGGGCGGAGGAGTACGCCCGCGCCCAGGCCCCCGCGCGGGTCGGCCACATCGGTGAGAACCTCCTGGCCCCCACGCTCCTCGCCCACGGCGACGACGCCCAGCGCGCCCGGTTTCTCCCCGCCATCGCCCGCGGCGAGGAACTCTGGTGCCAGGGCTACAGCGAGCCCGGTGCGGGATCGGACCTCGCCTCGGTGCGCACCGCCGCCGTCCGGGACGAGGGCAGCGGAACGTATCGGATCACCGGGCAGAAGATCTGGACCTCGCTCGCCCACGAGGCGGACTGGTGCTTCGTCCTGGCCCGTACCACCGAAGGGTCGCAGCGCCACCACGGGCTCTCCTTTCTGCTGGTGCCGATGGACCAGCCCGGCCGGATCGATGTCCGGCCGATCCGGCAGATGTCGGGGTCGGCCGATTTCAACGAAGTGTTCTTCGAGGGCGCGGTGGCCGCAGCCGATCACCTGGTCGGCGGCGAGGGGAACGGCTGGCGGGTCGCCATGGGCCTCCTCGCCAGGGAGCGCGGCGTCTCCACACTCGTCCAGCAGATCGGCTTCGCCGCCGAGCTGACACGTGTGGTCCAACTCGCCCTGGAGACCGGTGCCGCGGCGGAGCCGGTCGAGCGCGACCGACTCGTGGGGCAGTGGGCCGCCTTGCAGGCCATGAGGTGGAACGCCCTGCGGACGCTGGGCGGGGTATCGGATCCGGGGGCGCCCAGTGTCGCGAAACTGCTGTGGGGAGGCTGGCACCGGTCCCTCGGTGAACTGGCCATGCGGGTACGGGGCGCGGACGCCACGGTCGCCCCGGACGACTGGCGGACCGATCACCCTTATGAACTGGACGCAGCCCAGCGGCAGTTCCTCTTCTCGCGCGCCGACACCATTTACGGCGGCTCGGACGAGATCCAGCGCACCATCATCGCCGAGCGCGTCCTCGGCCTGCCGAAGGAGTTCCGTCCATGACGGCATACGGGCACTGGATCAACGGCGCCTGGCGTACGCCGGAAAAGGGGCACTATCCAGTTGTCAATCCGGCGACCGAACAGGTCGTCGGGGAGGCCCCGGAGGCGACTCCCGCCGAAGTCGCCGATGCCGTGACCGCCGCGCGGGCCGCCCAAGACGGCTGGTCCCGTACGGATCCGCGCGAGCGCGCAGCCGTGCTGGACCGGATAGCGGATCTGCTCATCGAACGCGGAGGGGAGCTGGCGACTCTCCTCCAGGCGGAGACGGGCGCGACACGTCGCGTCGCCTCGACCCTGCAAGTGACCCCGGCCGTCGACCGCTTCCGCCGCTACGCGCGGGGTGCGGTGGAACCGGATGTCGTCCCCCTCGGGCCGCGGGCCGTCAAGGCCAGCGCGCTCGCCCCCGGCGGCCTGATCGGCGCCGCCGCGGTCCGTCGCCCGGTGGGCGTCGTCGGCTGCATCACCTCCTACAACTTCCCGGTCGTCAATCTCGCGGGCAAGGCCGCTCCGGCCCTGGCCATGGGTAATACGGTCGTCTCCAAGCCGGCCCCGCAGGACCCGCTCGGCTGTCTCGAGCTGGGCCCGCTGTTCCAGGAGGCCGGACTTCCGGACGGCGTCTTCAACGTCGTCACCGGCTCGGGTCCTGCCGCGGGGGAAGCGCTGGTGGCCCACGCCGAGGTCGACATGGTGAGCTTCACCGGCTCCACCGAGGTGGGAAAGAAGATCGCCGAGACCGCGGGGAGGTCGATGAAGCGCACCCTGATGGAGCTGGGTGGCAAGGGCGCTGCCATCGTCCTGGCTGACGCCGACGACGCAACGGCCACGTCGGCGATCGGGGCGGTCGGTTCGGTCTGGTCCTTCCACAGCGGGCAGGTCTGCACGGCGCCGACCCGCGTGCTCGTCCATCGGTCGATGTACGAGAAGGTCGTCACCGGCCTCACACATTACGCCCGCTCGCTGACGGTCGGTAACCCTGTGGATAACTCCACCGTCGTCGGCCCGCTGATCTCCGCCGCGCAGCGCGACCGTGTCGAGGAGTACATCGCCGGCGCCCGTGACCAGGGCGCCCGCATCGTCACCGGCGGATCCCGGCCCGGCCTCCGGCCCGGTTTCTACGTCGCGCCCACCCTCATCGCCGATGTCACGCCCGACATGACCGTCGCCCGGGAGGAACTCTTCGGCCCGGTCGTCGCCGTCATCCCGTTCGACGACGAGGAGGAGGCGGTCCGCATCGCCAACGGCACCTCCTACGGTCTGTACGACTACGTCTTCAGCACCGATACCGGCCGGGCCTGGGCCCTCGCAGGCCGGCTGCGCAGCGGAAACGTCGGCATCAACACGGCCCAGCGCCATCCCGAGACCCCCTTCGGCGGCTTCAAGGACAGCGGTATCGGCCGCGACGGTGGTTCCTTCGGGCTGCACGCGTACAGCGAACTCCAGTCCGTCGTCTGGTCCTCCTGATGGGACGGCCCCTCCTGGACGGCTCCTCCTGACGGGACTGCCCCGGGACGGCCGCGCAGTCGCTTCAGCCCGTACCGCTTTCCGAGAGGACATCAGCCATGCGAGGCGTCATCTTCGACGGCAAGCGGTCCCGCGTCGTCGACGACCTGGAGGTACGTGCCCCCGGGCCCGGTGAGGTCCTGGTCGCCGTCACCGCCGCCGGGCTCTGCCACAGCGACCTGTCGGTCATCGACGGGGTCATTCCCTTCCCGGTCCCGGTCGTTCTCGGGCACGAAGGGGCGGGCGTCGTCGAGGCGGTCGGGGCGGGCGTCGCACACGTCGCGCCCGGTGACCACGTCGCTTTGTCCACGCTGGCCAACTGCGGCACCTGCGCCGACTGCGACCGGGGACGGCCGACCATGTGCCGCAGGTCCATCGGCATGCCCGGCAGGCCGTTCTCGCGCGGCCGCGAGAAACTGTTCCAGTTCGCCTCCAACTCGGCCTTCGCGGAGTACACGGTCGTCAAAGCGGTCCAAGCGGTCAGGATTCCCCCCGATGTGCCGCTGACGTCCGCGGCCCTCATCGGCTGCGGCGTGCTGACCGGGGTCGGGGCCGTCCTCAACCGCGCGAAGGTGGCCCAAGGCGACTCGGTGCTCGTCATCGGCACGGGCGGCATCGGGCTCAACGTCCTGCAAGGGGCACGGCTCGCGGGGGCCTCGACCGTTGTCGCCGTCGACGCGAACCCGGCCAAGGAACCGACCGCCCGGCAGTTCGGAGCCACCCACTTCATCGACGCGGCCGCCGCCCCCGACACCTCCGAGGCCGTACGGGAGGTCCTCCCGAGAGGAGCCGACCACGCCTTCGAGTGCGTCGGCGACACCCGGCTCGTCCGGCAGGCGATCGACCTGCTCGACCGGCACGGCCAAGCGATCCTGCTCGGGGTGCCGCCCGCCGACGCCGAAGCGGCCTTCCTCGTCTCGTCCCTGTACCTCGACAAGACGATTCTCGGCTGCCGCTACGGTTCGTCACGGCCTCAGCGGGACATCGCCCTATACGCCCGCCTGTATCGCGAGGGGCGCCTGCTGTTGGACGAACTCGTCAGCAGGACCTACCCGGTGGAGGATTTCGCCGACGCGGCGGACGACGCGCGACACGGCCGTATCGCACGCGGTGTTCTGACCTTCTCCCGCTGACCGGGCGGCTGCCTCCTTACCCTGGTGCCCGCCTCCGCCAGGTGCCGTCAGCGACGGGCGCTCACGGGCGCCGCCCGGAACGTGCGCCGGTAGACCGTCGGCGAGACACCGAGCGCCGCCTGCAGGTGCTGTCGCATGGACGAGGCCGTTCCGAAGCCCGCGTCCCGCGCCACCTGGTCCACGGAGAGGTCGCTGTCCTCCAGCAGATGCCGTGCGCGTTCCACTCGCTGTTGTGTCAGCCACTGTCCGGGGCTGATGCCGACCTCCTCACGGAAACGGCGCGTGAAGGTCCGCACGCTCATCGCCTCCTGCGCGGCCATGTCGCGCAGCTGAATCGGCTGGTGCAACCGGGCCAGCGCCCAGGCGCGGGCCCCCGTCGTCGTGGCGAACTGCGGCTCGGGCACGGGCCGCTGGATGTACTGGGCCTGGCCGCCGTCGCGGTGCGGCGGCACGACGCTGAGCCGGGCGACCTCGTTCGCCACGGCGGTGCCGTGGTCGCGGCGCACCATGTGCAGGCACAGGTCGATGCCGGAGGCGACGCCCGCCGACGTCAGCACGTCGCCGTCATCGATGAAGAGGACGTCGGCGTCCACCCGGACCGCCGGGAAAAGCCGCTGGAAGTGTTCGGTACTGCTCCAGTGCGTGGTGGCCGGCCGGCCGTCGAGCAGTCCGGCGGCGGCGAGGACATACGAGCCCGTGCAGATGGACACCATGCGGGTGCCGGGTCGGATGCCGGCGAGGGCGGCGGCCAGGTCGTCGGTGAGCCGCCCCTCGGTATAGGCCGGGCCGAGCCGGTAGGAGGCGGGTATGACGACGGTGTCCGCCTCGGCGAGAGCCTCGGGGCCCTGGTCGACGGTGATCGAGAAATCCGCGTCGGTGCGCACCGGTCCGGGAGCGAGCGCGGCCGTCACGATCTCGTAGAGCGGCTCATGGGCGGTGGTGCGGGCCCTGCCGAAGATGCGGAAAGGAATGCTGAGTTCGAAAGGGATCACACCGTCCAGAGCCAGGACGACGACCCGGTGCGGCCTGCCACCGGCGGGTGCCTCGGTGCTCCCGGGCGCCCGGGAACTCGCGCCGGATGCGCGCCCACGCTCACCGAAGGAGGCACCGGGACGGTCGGCGGTATCCGTTTCCGTGGTCTGCGACATGCTCCTACGCCCCTCGTCCCGTTCCCGATCGGCCCTGCCCCTGACTGACAAGGCTTCCGCGGACCGGCGCATTCCCGACACCCCGCCGGATGCACCGGCGGGGGTTTACCGCCCATCGCGCTCCTTACGGCCAGAGGCCGTCTTCGCTCCCCGGGCAGAAGTGATGACCCGATCCTTGCGGCAGGTGTCATCCGGGCCACTCGATCCGAGGGGACGGCGCGCTCGATCCTGATGACGTGACCCAGACAACCGAACTCCCCGCTTCGTCAGACGGTGGATCCACGCGTCCCGGCGGCCGGTCGCGCGTCCACCGGGCCTGGTTCGTCGCCGCCGTGTCCTTCGTGACGATCATCGGTGCGGCCGGCTTCGCCTCCCTCCCCGGTCTGCTGATCGAGCCGTTGCACACGGAGTTCGGGTGGTCGCGGGGAACGATCGGCTTCGCGGTCTCCGTCAATCTGGCCCTCTACGGGCTCACCGCCCCCTTCGCCGCCGCACTGATGGACCGTTTCGGCATGCGCAAGGTCGTCGCCTGCGCGCTGACCACGATCGCGGCCGGCGCCGGCCTGACCGTCTTCATGACGACGAGCTGGCAGCTCGTCCTGTGCTGGGGAGTGCTCGTCGGGCTGGGCAGCGGCTCGATGGCGCTGGCGTTCGCCGCGACCGTCGCCCAGCGGTGGTTCGTCGCCCGCCGCGGTCTGGTCACCGGCATCCTCACGGCGGCCGGTGCGTCGGGACAGCTGGTCTTTCTGCCGCTGCTCTCCTGGATCGTCGAGCGGCACGGCTGGCGGCCCGCCGCCGCGATCGTGGCCGCCGTCGCCCTCGCCGTCGTCCCCTTCGTCCTGTCGCTGATGCGCGACCATCCGGCGGACGCGGGCCTCGCGCCGTACGGCTCCACGACGTACGTACCGAAGCCGCTCCCCGTGGCCGGGGCAGCTCGCCGCGCGGTGACCGCGCTGCTCACAGCGGCTCGCACCGGCCCGTTCTGGCTGCTCGCCGGCACCTTCGCCATCTGTGGCGCCTCGACGAACGGGCTGGTCAAGACGCATTTCGTGCCCGCCGCCCACGACCACGGCATGCCGACCACGGCTGCCGCCGGTCTGCTCGCGGTGATCGGCGTCTTCGACGTCGTCGGCACCATCGCCTCCGGCTGGTTCACGGACCGCTTCGAGGCGCGCCGCCTGCTCGCCGTCTACTACGGGCTGCGCGGCGTCTCCCTGATGTTCCTGCCGATGCTGCTGGCCCCGTCCGTCCATCCACCGATGATCTTCTTCATCGTCTTCTACGGGCTCGATTGGGTCGCCACCGTCCCGCCCACCATCGCCCTGTGCCGCGAGCACTACGGCGACGACAGCGCGATCGTCTTCGGATGGGTGCTCGCCTCCCACCAGGTGGGCGCGGCCCTGATCGCCTTCCTCGGCGGCGCGGCACGTGACGTCTTCGGTTCGTACGACCTCGTCTGGTACGCCTCCGGCGCGCTGTGCGCGGTGGCGGCACTGATGGCCCTGGTCATCCGTCGTCGGTCGACCGCGTCCGTGTCGCCCGGCTGACGGCTGTCGCGCAGCGGTGGAGTGGGGCCGAGGGTGTTCTCGGGTCACTCGCGACGCAACCCTTCGGCCCCTGGAGGAATCTTTCTTGGCGAGAGGGGCGAACATGACACAGCAGGCAGAACCGGACGCGATACCGGACGAGGCGACGACGGACGGTGCGCCCGAGGAGTCCTCGCGGGAGGCGGTGCGCGGGGACGGCTTCGGCGCGGCGTTCTGCGCGTCGATGGCCACCCTCTGTGTGGAGGCCGCCCTCGCCGGGACGATCGCCGTCCTCGTGCTCCTCTCCCGGGAGCACGACGGGCTGCCCGGCAACGCCCTCGTGATCGTCGCGGCGGTGCTGGTGGTCGCGCTCCTGACCGTATTGATCAGTGGTTTCGTCACGGCGGCCGCGGTGATGCCCGCGCTGGCGCTCGCGCGGCGGGCCGCGCGGCGCGCGGGAAGGGCCGAGGGGCCACTGTGGGTCCTCGGGGCCGTACCGGCCGTCGCGGCGGTGGCGGTCGCGGTGTTCGGCGGCGTGGCGGCCCTCGGAAGCCTCTCGCTCGCCCGGCCCTTGGCGTACCTCCTGTGGTGGGCCGCCCTCACCGTCGCCCTGCTACCCGGTGCCGTGCTCGCCCGGGCCGCGTCCCGGCGGCTCCCCGAGGGCCGCTCCGCGCGGACGGCCCGGCGGGTCACGCTGTACGGCGGACTCGCCTGGCTCGTCACCGCCGCCCTCGGCGCGGGAGCGTACGGGACCGGCCTGGTGAGCGTGTACGAGCCGCCCCGACTGGAGAAGTCGGACCTCGCGGGTATGTGGAGCGACGGCCGCGGCGGCAGGGTCGAGCTTGCCCCCGACGGGGTCGCGACCGCCCGTGGGCTCGACAATTTCGTCTGGGACGGCATGGGCAAGGACAGGCCGACGGACTGCGACGGTTCGGGGACCTGGACGGCGGTGAAGGACGGCGGAACGGTCCAGGGCATCTCCCTGCGTATCGGCTCGTGCGAACTGTCCCGCGAGTGGAGCGTCAGTGGCACCGAGAAGGAGCCGCGGATCTTCCACGAGATCGGGAAGCCGGGTTCCGGCAAACGGTATGTGCTCACCAAGGTCGTCAAACACTCCAAGGGTGCGAAGTAGGCGGAGCGTGCGGCGGGCTTCAGGCGCTGAACGTGCCGAAAGCGCCCCGGTGGAACAGCAGCGGCCCCGCGGCCGCCGCCCCCTCGTCCGTCCCGAGTGCCTCGACGCGTCCGACGACGATGAGGTGGTCCCCGCCCGTGTGCACGGCGTGGATCACGCAGTCGATCCACGCGGGTACGTCCGTGAGCCGAGGTGACCCGGTCACGGGCGATGGTTCGTGAGGCACGCCCGCGAATTTGTCGGCCGTGCGCGAGCCGCTGATCGCGAAGGACCGGCAGAGCGCACCCTGCCCGGCCCCGAGGACGTTGACGCAGAAGACCCCGGCCCTGGCGATACGGGGCCAGGTCGTGGACGTCCGGGCGACCATGAACGCCACCAGCGGCGGGTCGAGGGACAGCGACGAGAAGGACTGGCAGGCGAAGCCGGCCGGCGGCTCTCCGTCCGCGCCCGGCGCGGTGATGACCGTGACGCCGCTGGCGAAGTGGCCGAGCACGCTCCGGAACTCGTCCGGCGTCGGCGGAAGACGCTCGTCCGCCCGTACGGCCCGTAGCTCCGGCCGGGGCAGCGGATCGACGGGCCGTCCGGCGGAGGTCGGTGACCCCGTCGATCGTAGATAGCGCACGGCCGCGGCGGCCATCCCCGCGTGTCCCATCATGGACCCATTGAAACTGATGGATCATCAGGTAGGAAGCTTCGCGACGGCCCGAGCGTGCGCCGGCCGGCCGCCCTGCCGTCTGCCGCCCTACCGCCCCCGGAACGCGGGGCTGCGGCGCTGCGCGAAACTCGCCACGCCCTCGATCGCGTCCGCCGTCGTCATATTGATCTCTTGAGCTGCGGCCTCGGCCGCGAACGCGGCCGCGCGGTCACCATCAAGGGAGGCGTTGACCAGCTGTTTCGCCAGCGCGAGCGTGCGCGTCGGTCCGGTCGCCAGCCGCGCGGCCCAGGACCTGGCCGTCGTGGCGAGCTCCGTTTCGGGCACCACCCGGTTGACCAGCCCCAGACGTTCCGCTTCGGTGGCGGTGAGGGCGTCGCCGAAGAACAGCAACTCCTTGGCGCGCTGCGGTCCCACCAGCCGCGGCAGCAGATACGCGCCGCCGCCGTCGGGCACCAGGCCACGCCGTACGAACACCTCGATGAATCGCGCGGACTCGGCCGCCAGCACCAGATCGCAGGCGAGGGCGAGATGCGCGCCGAGGCCCGCGGCCGTGCCGTTCACGGCGGCGATCACCGGCTTCTCGCAGTCCAGCACCGCGCTGATCAGCCGCTGCGCCCCGCGCCGGATGGTGCGGGCCACGTCGCCCGGCACGCGCTCGGCGGGGGCGGTGGAGGCGGTGCGCAGATCGGCGCCCGCACAGAATCCCTTGCCGGTGGCGGTGATGACCACGGCTCTGACGCCGGGGTCGGCGGAGTCCTGATCGAGCAGCGAAATAAGACGTTCGCGCTGGTCAGGGGTGATCGCATTGAGTACGCCGGGCCGGTTGAGGGTGATCCAGGCGACGCCGTTGTCAGTGGTGTGGAGTACTAATGAGCAGGCGGATTCGGCGAGTTCGGTGCCTTCGGCGGATCCGGTGGACCCGGCGACGGGTTTTCCGGATTCGGGAAGCGTGGCCGGGGCGGCGGGCTCGGTGATGCCGTGGGGATCGACAGGTGTCTCATGGGGGGAGACGGTCATGGGGGAACTCCTTGTCCTGCGGGCGCCCGCGCGCGGCTCGGCGGCGGACGGCGGGTGCTCAGCGGCAGAAGGCGAGCGCGTCGAGGGCCACGGCGCCCTGGCCGCGCTCCAGCACCAGCAGCGGATTGATCTCCAGCTCGGCGAGGGTGTCGCCCAGCTCCAGCGCCATGCGCTGCACGCGCAGGACGGTCTCGACGAGCGCGTCGACATCGGCCGGGGGAGCCCCTCGGACGCCGCTGAGCAGGGCATGGCCGCGCAGTTCGCCGAGCATCGCGCGTGCGTCGCCCTCGCCGAAGGGCGGGACGCGTACGGCTGTGTCGTGCAGGGCCTCCACGAGCACTCCCCCCAGGCCCACCGTCACGGTGGGGCCGAACAGGCTGTCCGGTGTGATGCCCAGGATGGTCTCGACACCGCGTCCGACCAGCTGGCAGACGAGGATGCCGTCCAGGGGCAGTCCTTCGTAGCGGGCGATGTCGGTCAGCTCGCGATAGGTGTCACGCACTTGGCTGGCGGATGTCAGCCCGATCTTCACGAGGCCCAGTTCGGTCTTGTGGGTGAGCTGTGGCCCCGAGGCCTTCATCACGACGGGGTAGCCGACCTGGGCAGCAGCGCGTACGGCCGCTGCGGCGCTGGTCACCAGCTGTTCGCGGGGGACGCGTATGCCGTATGCGCGCAGCAGCTGTTTCCCCGCGTGCTCGCTGAGCTGTTCGCCCGGGCGCATGAGCGCCTGTGCCTTGCGTGCCGAGGGGGAGAGGGTCCGCGGGGCGTCGTCGAACGGGGAGCGGTAATCGGCGGCGAAGCGGTGGTGGTCGAGATAGGCGCGGACGGCGGTGACGCAATTGGAGAAGGTGCGGAAAGTGGCGACGCGGGAGGACCCGAGCAGGGTGGTGCGATAGGCGTCCTCGGTGCCCACGGGCGAGCCCCACACCACGCACACCAGCTTGTCCGTCTCCTCCGCCGCGGCCACCAGATCCTGTGCGAGCCGGTCGCTCATGGGCGGGAAGGGGCCGGTGATCGGGCAGACGAGGACGCCGACGGACGGGTCGGCCAGGATGGCGTCGATGATCCGACGGCCGCGCCAGTCCCCGACGGGGTGGCCGCCGTTGTCGATGGGGTTCGCGACGCTCAGGTACTCCGGTATCCACTCGTGGAGCTCGCGCTGCTTCCCGGCGGAGAGGACGGGGAGCTCCAGGCCGGCCGCCGTGGCCAGGTCGGCGAAGTGGGCCCCCGTGCCGCCGGAGATCGAATAGACGGCGACACCGGTGGCCCGGGGCGGGCGGGCACGGGCGAGCAGGGCCGAGGTGTCCTGGAGTTCGTCCAGGCCGTCGACGCGGATCACGCCGAACTGCCGCATGGCCGCGTCCACCACTTCGTCCGCCCCGGTCAGCTTGCCGGTGTGGGAGGCGGCCGTGCGGGCACCGGTCTCGGTGCGGCCGACCTTGACGGCGACGACGGGCACCCGGTGGCGGGCCGCGCGGTCGGCGGCGAGCAGAAAGGCTCGGCCGTCCTTGATCCCTTCGACATACGCGGCGATGGCCCCGACCTCGGGCCGGGTGGCGAAGTAGGAGATGAAGTCGGCGCACTCCAGATCCGCTTCGTTGCCCGTCGGGGCCCAGTGCGAGAGCCGGATGCCGAGCTCCTGGAGGGCGAAGACGGGGCGGCCCTGGTGGCCTGACTGGGTGATCAGCGCGATGGCGGGGCCGTCGAGGTCGGTGCGGAAGCGCTCGAAGGCGTTGAGGTTGGTGTTCGGTCCGAGCAGCCGGATTCCCGAGGCCCGGACGGCGGCGGTGAGCCTGGCCTGTGCGGTGGCGCCCTCGGCTCCGGTCTCGGCGAAGCCGGAGGCGAAGGCCACGGCGTATTTGACCTTGGCGCCGGAGAGTTCCCCGATGAGAGGCGTGGGGTCGCCGACGAGCAGGACGGCGAGATCGACCTGCTCGGGCACCTCACCGATGGACGGACGGCAGGTGAGGCCGAAGACGGTTCTGCGGGTGGGGTGCACGGGGTGGACGCGGGCGCCGACGCGCTCGGACCAGGCGAGGAGCTGCCGGGTGATCCCGGTGTTCGGGCGCCCCTCGGCGTCCGAGGCGCCGATGACGGCCACGGTCCGGGGGCGGAAGAACAGGTCCAGGTCGGGGACGGCCGACTGCAGTGGCCGGCCACTGACGTCCACGTCCTGGGCGGCGTCGGCCAGGCCGTGGACGGCGGGGCGGGGACGCTCACCGCAGGCCACGACGCGGGCGGTGCGGGAGGTGGTGGTGAGGGTGCCGTGAGTCGATCCAAGCATCGTTCTCGCCCACTCCTGTCCATGGCCGATAGGCTGACGTATAGTCAGGCTACTCACCTGATGGGCCGTCAGGAATGGTGTGACCGCAGCAATAAGGGAGGGCGCCCCTTTGAGCTCGACGCCTCAACCCTCCGGCACGGCACCGCGTTTCGATGTGCCCGAGACCGACGCCTTCACCCTTCCCTACTGGGAGGCGGCTGCCGAAGGGCGGCTGCTGATACGCCGCTGCCGCGCCGTGGAGTGCGCCCGTCCGCACCACTTTCCGCGCGAGTTCTGCCCGTACTGCTGGAGCGAGGACGTCGAATGGGAGGAGGCGAGCGGCCGCGCCACGCTCTACACCTGGTCCGTCGTCCACCGGAACGACCTGCCGCCCTTCGGCGAACGGCTTCCCTACGTCGCCGCTGTGGTGGACCTCGCCGAAGGGCCGCGCATGATGACGGAGGTCGTCGACTGCCCGGAGGCGAGGCTGGAGATCGGCATGCGCCTGCGGGCCCGCTTCCGCTCGTACGGTGAGCCCGCCGTGTCCGTCCCGGTGTTCCGCCCGTACTGACGCGGGCCTTCAGGGCCAGAGGAGTTCCCTGGCCCAGGAGCCGTCCTCGGTGCGGTGGTAGTCGAGACGTACGTGCCGGCGTTGCGCGTCGCCCTGGAAGAGCTCGACCTCGTCGGCTTCCAGCACGTACAGCGTCCATGTGTCGGCAGGCGCGTCGGGCTCCCGGTGTGCCCGCTCCCATGCCGCCTCCGAGGCCCGTGCCAGGTCCGAGAGGGAGGCCAGGGCCTCGCTCTGGTGTCCCACCAGCGCGGCGGCCAGGGCGCCCGTCGACCGCTTGGCCAGGTCGGCCCGGCTCTCCGCCGCGCTCGCCGCCGTCACGGTGCCGCGCACGCGGACCTGTCGGCCGACCGCCGCCCAGTAGAAGCCCAGCGCCGCCTGGGGGCGTACCGCCAGGTCCCGCCCCTTGCGGCTCGTCCGGTGGGTGGCGAAGTGCCAGCCCCGTGCGTCCGTGTCGTGCAGCATCAGGGTCCGGACGGACGGCCGCCCGTCCGCGTCCGCGGTGGCGAGGGACATGGTGTGCGGCTCGGGTACGCCCGCCTCGGCCGCCTCACGCAGCCACTGCTGGAAGAGGGGCAGGGGATCGGCGGGCGCGGAGCCCGGGTCGAAATGCGGGAGTTCGGTGTCCCATACGCGCAGGGAGCGAAGGAGCTCCCGGAAGGACTCCTGCCGGCTGTCGTCCGAATGGCTGCTCATGAGGCCATCCAACCCGCCGTTGCCCCGCATGCCTCGTCGCCTGTGCGGCTCGGCGGACACGCGTCCCGGCGGGCGGGCGGGGCGGGCAGGCAGGGCCGGCCTCGGGGTCAGTCCCGGCCCAGGACCACGGTGCCCGACGAGCAGAACCAGCCGCCCGTCCCCGAGGCGACGGCGAGCCGGGGGAGCCGGCCGTCGTCCTTGCGTACCTGGCGGTCGGCCTCCGCCTCCCCGCGCAGCTGCCGTACGGCCTCGACCAGCAGAAACAGGCCGCGCATGCCGGGGTGGCAGGCGGAAAGGCCGCCACCGTCGGTGTTGACCGGCAGTTCGCCGCCGATCAGCAACCGTCCTCCCGCCACGAAGGCACCGCCCTCGCCCTTCGCGCAGAAACCGAGGTCCTCCAGCGTCACCAGCGTCATATAGGTGAAGGCGTCGTACAGCTCAGCCACCTCGATGTCCCGGGGGGTGACCCCTGCCCGTTCGAAGGCCAGCCGTCCCGAGACGGCCGCCGGGGACACGGTGAAGTCGGCCCACTCGGACATCGTCGTATGGGAGACCGCCGTACCGGCGCCCAGCACCCACACCGGAGGCTTCGCCGTGTCCGCCACGTACTCCTCCGCCGCCAGCAGGACCGCGCAGCCGCCGTCCGACCGTATGCAGCAGTGGAGCGTGGTGAAGGGGTCGGCGATCACCGGTCCGCCGAGGACGTCGTCGACCGTGATCGGGTCGCGGTACATGGCAAGGGGATTGTGGGCGGCGTTGGCGCGGGTTTGAACGGCGACGTCGGCAAACTGTTCGAGCGTGGTGCCGTATTGGTGCATATGGCGGCGGGCCGCCATCGCGTACTTGGCGACGAGGGTGTGTCCGTACGGCACCTCGAACTGCGCGGGGCCCCGCGTGCCGAAGGAGAGGTTCGCCCGGCGGCGGCCCGCCTTGAGGTCCGCGCGAGCGGTGGAGCCGTAGACCAGCAGCACCGCGTTCGCGTGGCCCGCGGCGATTGCGTCGGCTGCGTGGGCGGCCATGACCTCCCAGGTCGAACCGCCGACGCCGGTCGAGTCCACCCAGGTGGGCCGCAGCCCCAGATACTCGCCGACCTCCAGGGGGGCGAGCGTGCCGAGCCCGGCCGAGGCGAGGCCGTCGATCACTCCCTTGTCGAGGCCCGAGTCGGCCAGGGCGCGGCGGGCGGCCTGGGCGTGCAGGGCGTAGGGCGTGGCCGTGTCGACGCGGCCGCAGTCCGAGAGTGCGACGCCGACGACGGCGACCTTGCGGGTTCCGGGACTCATGAATCTGACGGTACATCAGCAAGGGGCTGGGAAAGTGCGGTCGGGCTGCCTAACATGACGCCCCGTCAGTCAGGGGAGGAGCTCGCCGATGGACGCCTCGCTGAGCGAGGAGCAGCACCAGATCAGGCGCACTCTGCGTGAACTGCTGCTCAAACGCTGTGGCCCGGACGACGTCAAGGCCGCGGTCCGCACCGGGACCGGCTACGACGAGAGCCTGTGGCGCTGCCTCGCGGAGCAGCTGGGGCTGCCCGGGCTGGCGGTGGAGCGACGGTACGGGGGCGTGGGGTGCGGACCGACCGACCTGGCGCTGGTCAGCGAGGAGACCGGCCGGGCGCTGCTGCCCTCGCCACTGCTGTCGACGGCGGGTCTCGTGGCGCCCCTGGTGGCGGCACTGGGCACGTCCCGGCAGCGCGCGGAGCTGCTGCCGCGGCTCGCGGCCGGGGAGCTGACGGCCGCGCTCGCGGTTCCGGGCTGCACGCTGCCGGCGGCCCTCGGGCTCACCGGGCCGAACGACGGCGCATGGTCCGGTGGCGGCCGGGCGGGCGGTGTGCAGGCGCGGCCGGTGGACGGTGGCCGGAGCTGGCGGCTGTACGGCGAGGCCCGGCAGGTCCTGGACGGTCACCGGGCCGGCCTGCTGCTCGTCGCGGCGCACGCCGGCGGGTACGCGCGCAGCCGCACCCTGCTGTTCGCCGTGCGGCCGCGGGACGCGCGCGGTGTGGTCCGTACCCGGCAGACCTCCTTGGACGAGACCCGGACGCAGGCCCGGATCGAGTTGCGGGACACGGAGGCCGAGTTGCTGGGCGCGGACCCGGACTCCGCCCCCGCCCTCGCCGACGACGTGTGCGGCGCCCTGGCCGCCGTGGGCGGGCGCGTGGCGGCCGTGCTGGCGGCCGAAGCGGTGGGAGCGGCGGAACGGGCGCTGGAGCGGACGGTGGAGTACGCGCGCGTGAGGGAACAGTTCGGCAGGCCGATCGGGTCGTTCCAAGCGGTCAAGCACCGGCTTGCGGACCTCTACGTGGCGGTGCAGGCGGCACGCTCGGCGGCGTACTACGCCGCATGGGCCGTGGGCCGCGAACAGGAGGCCGAGCCCCGTCCGGGACAGGGCGAGGGGCTGCCCCAGGCTCCGGCCGCGGCCGTTTCGCCACCGGGGCACAGCAGCGCCCGGGTCGCCGCCGGGCTCGCGCTGGCCCAAGCGCTGGAAACCGCACGGGTCGTGGCGGGAGAAGCCGTCCAACTGCATGGAGGTATCGGTGTGACGTGGGAACACGATGTGCAGCTGTACTTCAAGCGGGCCGCGTCGGACGAGCTGCTCTTCGGGCCCGTGCACCGGCTGCGGGAGAGCGCGGCGCGGACGGCGGGGCTGTTCGGCACGGGTGCGGGCCGGGAAGCGGTGGCCCTGTGACGTCCGCGGTGGAACGCCTCGTGCAGAAGTTGTCCTCGAGCCGCGGGTTCGCCCGGGTCGCGCCGCACTTCGTGCCGGCGCTCGACCGGACCCTGCACCGGCTGACCGGCGGAAAGGTGCTGCTCAGTGCCCAGATGCTGCCGAGCCTCCTGCTGACGGCCAGGGGTGCGAAGAGCGGGCTGCCCCGGCGGACGCCGCTCGCCTGCATGCCCGAGGGTGACGGCCCCGGCAGCTGGATCCTGATCGGCAGCAACTTCGGCCGTCCCGGCCATCCCGACTGGACGGCGAATCTTCTGGCGCACCCGGACGCGGAGATCAGCTGGCGGCGGCGGGACATCGCCGTACGGGCGCGGCTGTTGCGCGGGGCGGAGCGGGAGGCCGCGTGGGCGGCGGTGGTGAAGTTCTGGCCTCCGTACGCGCGTTATCAGGCGCGTGTGGAGCGGGAGATCCGGCTCTTCCGGCTGGAATGGAGGTAGCCGCGCGACATCGTGAGCGCTGCGCGGGAGGTGACGTCCGCTGTCGGTTCGCGCCGCGGCGGGCCGCCCGGAGCCGAGCCCCGGGTGGCCCGCCGCTGCGATGACAGGACGTGCGAGGCGCGCTACGGCGCTACTTGGTCGGCTTCTTGCCCGTGATGCCGAGATGGACGAGCAGGGCGAGGTTGGGCTTGAGTTCGGCCTGCTTGACGCCCCAACTCTGGAAGCCCTTCTGGTGCGAGGCCACCGCGGCGAGCATCGCGACGAGCGAACCGGCGACGGCCGCCGGGCTGACGTCCTTGTCCACCTTGCCCTTGGACTGGAGTTCCTTGACCGAGTCCGTGAGGGAGTTGGTGACGGCGTTGAGGATCTTCATGCGGATCTTGTAGAACCGCTTGTCGCCTTCGGCCGCTCCCAGATCGATGACGCGCAGGATGGCGTCGTGCTTGCGCCAGAAGCCGAGGAAGCCGTCGACGAGTTCTTCGGCGGCCTGCCAGCCGGACCTGCCGACCCACGAACGCCCGGCGACGAGTTCGGTGAGGGTCGCGCCCTCCTTCGCCATCTCCTCGGCGATCTCGAGGACGGCGCCCTCGACGTCGGGGAAGTACTGGTAGAAGGTCGCGGGAGAAGTGCCGGCCTTACGGGCGACGTCGATGACCTTGACGTCGCGATAGGGCGAGGAGCTGAGCATTTCGCTGAGGCAGTCGAGCAGCTTCTGCCGCGTCGCCTGTCCGCGTCGTCCGGCCACCCGGCCGTCGACGGTGCGTACTTGTCCTGTCATGCCGTCAGCTTACCGAGGGGTGATCGGAGCGCGATTCGGCCGCATGCAAATGGGGGCGGGGGGCGGAGACCGGGTGTACCCGCTGATCAGGGGGGTTGTGGGGGT